>SHWC01000025.1 GCA_009691045.1 Alphaproteobacteria bacterium
GCTGCGCGGATGAAACGGGTAGTGGATCCGAACCTCGGACGCCAGACACCCGGCAGTATGACGCTGCTTCGTCCGGCACCGGCAAAACCCACGCCGCTCTGGCATTGGGACTTGCCGCTTGCCAGAAGGGTTATAGCGTCGCCTTCACGACGGCCGCCGCTCTCGTGCATGAACTCATGGAAGCGCGCGACGAGCGCCGCCTGCGGTCGCTGCAAAAACATCTCAACACGGTCAAGCTGCTGATCGTCGACGAACTGGGATACGTGCCGTTCACAGCGGTTGGCTCTGAGCTGCTCTTCGAGGTGTTCAGCCAGCGCTATGAACGCGGCGCCACGCTCGTCACCAGCAACCTGCCGTTCGATGAATGGACGTCGGTCTTCGGCTCGGAACGGCTCACCGGCGCGCTCCTCGACCGGCTCACGCATCATGTCCATATCCTGGAGATGAACGGCGAAAGCTTCCGCCTCACGGCCAGCAAGAAGGCCCAACGCCGATCAGGTCAGGCCCTGAACGCTAGTCCCAAAACGCCAACCGAAGGAGCCACCAACACCAAAACCTAGATCGGGTTCGCGGGCTGTGACCCGCACTTCGCTTCGCTACGCGCGCCTCACAGCCCGCGATAGCACAACACCAAATCGGGGCCGTTATGCCCTTTTCTCGTAACCCGACTGGTACACATTCACGCCGCCATCCGGCACATTTTGTCTCCGCCCTTTACAGGCGGCCTTGGCCTGGTTGGGCTGATCGGTGGCGCGCTTCATTGTGCGCCGATGTGCGGGCCGTTCGTGCTGGCCCAAGGCTCGCGCCGAAGCGCGACATCGGCCCGGGCAAGCCAACCCAAAACGCCTTCATCGAAAGCTTCAACGGGCGTCTGCGGGACGAGCTGCTGAACGAGACGTTGTTCCGTTCGCTCGATCACGCGCGCACCATGCTTGCGATATGGAAGGACGACTACAATACCATCAGACCGCATAGCTCGATCGGCAATCTGCCGCCCGCCAGCTATGCCAGACTCAGCGATCCAGCGAAGCAACGGGACGGGTCGCTCGAGCTGCCTTGGGGCTCCGCGCCCCGTCCCGTTGCGCCACCGAGCCAACAAGGCTCAAATGAGGGTCGGGCTCTACTGCCAACTGGATGAATGAAAGGGGTCAGGTCAGGCCCTCGGGCCTTAGCACGAGACCAACTTCGGAGAAAAATCGCTCGATATTGCCGCTCGTTTGGCGTGACCAGTGCCCTTTGTTGGGATTTGAACGGCGCTAGCACGGGCGCGAAGTGTACCGAAAATTTAGCCGCCAGAGATGCTCAGCGCAAACCGCGACAAAAGCCCTCTCCTTCATGCTCTCTCGGTCTACTTCGCGTGCGTCCCCGACCGGAAAAGCCCGCAGACACCCGCCGAAAACACGCGCCGCCCCGGGGCGCGGTCCGCCTGAGACGAACCGCGAGACTGATTGGCGGAGGGAGAGCACCTGCCGTCTAATTTTCTCCAATCAAACCCTGCTCGACATGGAGGGCTCGGTCCCAAGACCTGTTGGATAAACTTGGCCCCTGGGTGAATTTGACCAGACTGCGTCGCCGCGACCTTGCGGTCAGCGGCGCCGGTCCTTGGAACAGAGGGCCTGCGAGGCGAGAGCGCTTTCACCGCTCGGCATTCAGGCCGCGCGAAGCGATCCATCAGTCGATCGCAATCGACGGCACCGTGAGCTTCTCGCCGAGCGGGTGCACCTCTCCCGGCCCGTAACCGCGTGGTCGAGGCGTGGTGCGCAGCCTGGAGCGGAGCGCCGCTGTGGCCGCAGCGTCGACGGCAAGGCGCTCGGCCGCATCACTTTGCGAGACAAGCACCACGCCATAAACCTGCTCGGCCTTGTCACGAGAAATCCAGCCATTCTCGACATCGGCCAATACGAAGGCAGAGTCGCGCGCCAAAGCTTCCCCAAAGCCGCCGCCGCCATTCGAACGGTAGATCACATGGTCACCCGGTTCGAGCCGGATCCCCATGGCGTGCATGCCGAGATGCTCCTCGGTGCCGGGCGCCGCCGCGCGGCGCACCGAGAGCGTGTTGGGCCCGCCATTGGTGCCGCCCGCCAGGCCAAACGGCGTCACCTCGGCGCGGTCGCCATGCATGGTCAGCGTCATCGCGCCGAGTGCCTTGAAGCTCCGATCGATGCCGACGCCGCCGCGATAGACGCCATCGCCGCATGAATCCTGCACGCCATTGCAATTGGTGTAGAGCAGCGGATACCAACGCTCGAGAATCTCGATCGGCTGGTTGGTCGCACCGCCGATGAAGATCATCATCTGGAACGAATTGCCGTCCTTGTAACTGCGCGCGCCTTGGCCGCCTTCGTTCCACAGATAGTTGACATATTGCTTGCCGGTCTTCGGGTGCACGCCGCCGATGCAGAGATTGGCGAGGTTGATGCCGGCGGCGTACATGCGCTTCGGGTTGACCGTCGAAAAGGCATTGGCCCAACAGGCCATGGTCACTGCCGCGACCTTCTCATAGGCGCCGCTGGCATAGCCCGAGGCCGGTGTCGGCTCTTGGATATCGACGCAACTGCCGGGTGTCGAGAGCACAGTAACCGAGCGCGCGAGCCCGTGATTGAGCGGCGCGAGATGCGGAAAGCAATGCAGCGTGCCGTCATAGACCGCGGTCTCGAGCGAGGCGCGCGGAAAGCCGAACGGGCCGATCGGCGCCTTGTCGCTGCCGGTGAAATCAAAGGTCACGTCAGTGCCGGCAATCGTCATCTTGCAGTGAATGCGGATGCGCGGCTTCTTGGGGTGCATCACGTCCATGTCCGAAAAATCCTCGAACTCGAACGTACCGTCGGGCAACTCCGTGACCTGTTTTCGGAACATTTCCTCGGTGTAATCGAACACGTCGCCAAACAGCGCCTGGATCGTGTTGTCGCCATGCCGATCGAACAGATCGAGCAGGCGTTCCTCGATCAGCCGCCCGGCGCGATGCTGGGCATAAATATCCGCGATACGCTCGCGCCCGGTGCGCATGTTGTAGGCGATCAATTGCATCACGGTCTTATCGAGCTTGTCCTGCTTGAAAATACGCATAGGCGGAATGCGGAGGCCCTCCGAATAGCAATCGATCGCGCGCGGGTTGAAGCTGCCGGGCAATGCACCGCCAACGTCGGGCCAATGGCCGGTCGAGGAATTGAACGCGACCAGCTTGCCCTTATGAAAGAGCGGGCGGATCAGCTTGACGTCATTGCAATGCGTGCCGCCCGAATACGGGTCGTTGAAGATATACACATCGCCCGGTTCGAATTTGTCGTCGATCCACTCGCGCACAACACGCACCGAGGGCTCGAATGAGCCGATATGCGGGGCTTGATCACGGTTGCCATGCGCGACCAGCCGCCCTTCGGCGGTAAGGAGCGCGCAGGAATGGTCATGCCCCTCGCTGATGGTCGGCGCATAGGCAAGGCGCGCGATCATCTCGCTGCCCTCATCGCACATGCTCGAGAGCGCGTTACGCAGTACTTCAAAGGTTACGGCGTCGAGTTTCATGGCCTTATCCGATCGTGCAGAGAAGGTTGAGCTGGGGATCGACCGTCGCGCGCGAGCCGGGCACGAGCAACGTGGTCGTGTCGTTCTGTTCGATAATCGCCGGGCCTTCGATCGCATGGCCGATTGGCAGTGTCTCGCGCCGCCAGATCGGTGTCTCTATCCAACCCGAATCCTCGAAATAGACCGGGCGGTGCAGGGCTGGCTTGGGTTTCGCCTCGGGTGGTTTCGGGAATACCGGTTTGGGTTGCGCCTCGCGCAAACCTTCGGCGCTGACCCGCGCGTTCACGATCTCGAGCTCAGCTAAATCCTCGGGCAAAGTGTAGCCATATTCCTCGGCATGGCGTTTGTGGAACAGCGCGAAGATCTCGCGTACATCGATCTCGCTGAGCAAGCCGGCCTTCACCGGCAGGACGAGTCCGCCCGAGACCTGCCCGTAATAGCGCACATCGAGCTGCCGGGTGAGCCGGATGCGATCAGCCGCCACGCCTTCGCGTTCGAGCCGCACCGTGCCCTCTGCCTCTAATTTATTGAACGCGTCATTGATCGTGGCGACATCGAAGCGCGTATTGGTGGCAAAGATCGATTTCACGAAATCGTGCCGGACTTCGACGAACAGCACGCCAAGCGCCGAGCCGAGTCCCGGATAATAGGGCACGATGACTTCGGGAATGCCGAGCTCGCGCGCGAGCTCGACCGCGTGCAGCGGCCCGGCGCCACCGAACGCCACGAGCGCGAATTCGCGCGGGTCATGGCCGCGTTTGACCGAAACGAGGCGGATCGCGCCCGCCATGTTGGCGCGCATGATGCGCAATATGCCCGCGGCTGCTTCTTCTCGCTTATAGCGAAGCGGTGTCGCCACGCGGTCAACCGCCTGTTCGGCCAGATCGTTGCGCAGCGCGACGCGCCCGGCCAGGCGCGTCTCGGGGCTGAGACGCCCGAGCACGAGGTTGGCGTCGGTCACGGTCGGCTCGACGCCACCGCGCGCATAGCAGGCCGGGCCCGGCCGCGCGCCCGCGCTTTCCGGCCCCACTTTGAGCACGCCGCCTTGATCGACACGCGCGATCGAGCCGCCGCCCGCCCCGATGGTCGCGACGTCGACCGACGGGAAATTGATCACGATGTTGAACTCGATGTTCCATTCGGCGCGGATCAGTGGTTTCCCCTGGCGCGAGAGCGAGACATCGGCGCTGGTGCCACCGACATCGAGCCCGATCACATTGGGTCGGCCGGCCGCCTTGCCGATTTCGGCCCCCGCGACCACGCCGGCGGCAGGGCCGCTTTGGCAGATACGCGCCGGGATGCGCAGCGCCGCCTCGACCGACATCACACCACCGCCCGAATGCGTGATCAGCACGCCGCCCTTATAGCCGATGCCGTCGAGCCGCGTGAGCAAGGCCGAGAGATAGCGTTCGAGCACCGGGCCGAGATAGGCATTCGCCACCGTGGTCGAGGTGCGCTCGAACTCGCGGATCTCGGGCAGGATTTCGGACGAGACGCAAATGAAGCGGCCGGGCAGTTCTTCGGCCAAAATATCGTGCGCGCGGCGCTCGTGCGCGCCGTTGATATAGCTGTGGAGGAACGACACCGCGACCGCCTGGGTGCCGCGCTCCTTCAGCGTGGCGGCAAGTTTGCGCAGCGCTGCCTCGTCGAGCGCCTCGACCACCTCGCCCTCATAATTGAGCCGCTCGCCAATTGTCAGTGTGTCTTGCCGGGTGACCAAGGCGGGCGCGGGGTCCCAATCCGAATCATAGAGCGTCGGGCGTGCCGCGCGCGCGGCATGGATCACGTCGGTGAAACCCGCCGTGGTGATCAGCGCGGTCTTGGCGCCGGTGCGCATGATGATGGTGTTGGTGGCGATCGTGGTGCCGATCTTGATCAGGCGAATCTCGCTCGCCGCGTGACCGAGCGCCGCGATGCCGTCCAACATGCCGTCGATGAAAGCGGGCGGCGTCGATGGTGTTTTCAACGTGGTGACCGCGCCATTGGTCACATCATAGCAGATCACGTCGGTGAACGTGCCGCCGACATCAATGGCAAGGATATAACGGGACATGGTGGTTACCCTTCGTTCTTTCGCGTAGCTTAGCCGTTCATTGAAGGCCGGGGCTACTGGCGGATCAGCCTAGAATTTTACCCGCCTTTCGATCAGCGCGAGCACGTCCGGCGGGCCGAACGGCACGGCATTGATATGTGCGCCATAGGGCTTGAGGGCGTCTTCGACGGCGAGCGCAAAGGCCGGGGCCACCGGCATCACGCCACCTTCCCCCACGCCCTTGACACCCAAGGGATTCAGGCTCGATGGATGGTTGAGGTGATGGATCTCGATCGGCGGAATTTCCATCGCGGTCGGGATCAAATAATCCATGAAGGTGGTGGTCAGGAGCTGGCCCGCCTCGTCGAACACGAGCTTCTCGTAAAACGTGCCGCCGATTCCCTGCGCCGTCGCGCCGAGGATCTGGCCCTCGACGATCATGGGATTGATCATCACGCCACAATCATGCACCACAACATAACGCTCGATCTTCACCATGCCGGTCTCGATATCGACGTTCACGATCAAGCCGTGCATGCCGCTCGCAAAGGTCGCGCCTTCGGGACGATGATAGTCGATCGCACGCAAGCCCGGCTCTACGCCCGGCTCAAGCGTGATGATCGGGTTGGCAGCCGCCGCTAATTCGCCCAAAGTCACGCCCACATCGGGCACGCCCTTCAGCTGCACGCGCCCGCTCACGATCTCAAGGTCGCTCGCCGCGACCTCTAAGCGATCAGCGGCGAGATCGAGCGCGCGTTGACGCACGCGGCGCGTCGCCTTGAGCGCCGCGGTGCAGCCAACCACCGCCGCGCGGCTGGCAAACGTCCCCACCCCCCAGGCAAAGCGATCGGTGCGCCCGGCCTGTACGTTCACTTTGTCCGGCTCAACACCGAGCGTCTCGGCGACAACCTGGATCAGCGTGGTCTGATGGCCTTGGCCCTGCGAGGGATAGCCGGTCGCAACCTGCACGAAGCCCGTGGGTTCGACGCGTACCTCCATGCCCTCATAGGGCGGGATGCCGGTGCCCTCGACATAGCAGCCAATGCCGATGCCCTTGTGCACGCCTTTGGCGCGCTCGCCCGGCTGCGCAAGGCGAAAGCCATCATAATCGAGCACGGCCAAAAGTTTTTCGAGTAGGGCCGGATAGTCGCAATCGCGATGGATCAATTTGGTGTTGTATTGAAACACCGTGCCGCCGTCATAGGGGCAGTCGGCGGGCGTCACCAGATTGCGCCAACGGAGCTCAGCCGGGTCGAGCTCCAGCCGCTCGGCCAGCCGGTTCATCATGGTCTCCATGACGAAATTGCCGTGCGGCATGCCGGCGCCGCGATAGGGGCTGACGATCGCCGTGTTGGTGTAGACCGCGATATATTCAGTATAGATCGCCGGAATTTTATACGGCCCCGGCAGAATGCCCTGCGCGCATTCGGCGTTGATCGGGCCATAGGGGCAATAGGCGCCACTGTCATAATAGAAGACGTCCTTGAGCCCGAGCAGGCGGCCGTCCTTGGTTGCGGCGAGCTCGACCTGATGCACCATTAGCCGCTCATGGTTCGAGCCAAGGAAGTGTTCGCGCCGATCCTCGATCCATTTGACCGGGCGCTTCAAACGGCGCGCGGCGAACGGAATCAGCAACTCTTCCGCGTAGAGCAGCATGATCTTGACGCCAAAGCCGCCGCCGACATCGGGCGCGATCACCGTGACGTTCGCCTCCGCCATGCCGAGCTTAGCGGCGATCAACCCACGCGCGCTGACCGGCGCCTGCGTCGTGTCCCACACGGTCAGACTATCGGTCGAGGCGTCGTACTGAGCGACCACGCCGCGCGTCTCCATCGGCTGCGCCGCGCCGCGTTCGGGCCGCAATTCTTCGGTGATGATGACGTCGGCCGCGGCAAACGCCGCCTCAACATCGCCAAAATGGTACGGCGTGCGGCAGGCAACGTTCGAATCTGTGTCATCGTGCACCAATGGCGCGCCGGGCCTAGCGGCCGCCATAAGATCAACCGCCGCTGGCGAGGGCTCATAATCGACGTCGATCAGTTCAAGCGCGGTCTCGGCCACATAGCGGTTCTCGGCGACGAGCAGCGCGACCGCCTCGCCGACGAAGCGCACCTGTCCCGGCGCAAGCGCGCGATGGGTGCGCGGGTAAATGAATCCGCGGTCATTGTTGAGCAGCGGCATGGGATCATTGGCCGCGCCGAGATCTTCATGCGTAAACACCGCGAGCACGCCGGGCAAAGCGAGCGCTCTCGCGGCATCGACACGCCGGATGCGGGCCTTGGCGTGCGGACTGTGCAACACCACGGCATGCACCATGCCGGGCAGATGGATGTCGTCGATGAAGGTCGCCGTGCCGGTCAGAAGACGCCGATCCTCACGACGCTTGACAGGCTCGCCGATCAGCCTGGTGCTCATGATGCCTCGCCCCGCAGCAGCGCGGCGGCGTGCCTAACTGCCTCGACAATTTGCTGATAGCCGGTACAGCGGCAGAGATTGCCAGACAGCGCCTCGCGGATTTGCGCCTCGCTCGGCTTCGGTGTCTCGGCCAGGAACGCCTTCATGGTCATGAGAATACCGGGCGTGCAATAGCCGCATTGCAGACCATGCTTTTCCCAGAACGCGGTCTGCAAGGGATGCAGTGCCTCGCCATTGGCAAGCGATTCGATCGTTTCGAGCCGCGCGCCATTGGCCTGTACCGCGAGCATCAGGCATGAGCGCGCCGGCCGGCCGTCGTGGAGGATCGTACAGGCGCCGCACACGCCATGCTCGCAACCGACATGCGTGCCGGTCAATTCGGCTTCGTGCCGGATGAAATCGCTGAGCAGGAGATTCGGCGCGATCGTCCGCTCATAGTCGCGGCCATTGATCGTGACGCGGATGGTGCGGGTCTCGCCGCTCATGCGATTAGCTCGCCATCCGCGCGATGGCATCGCGGCACGCCCGCGCCGCCATGACGCCGGCGACCTTCTTTCTGTACCAGGCCGGCGCGTGGAGATCGTCGATCGGCTTGACGGCCGCGCTGGCCGCCGCCACCGCGACCGCGATCGCCGCATCGCTGAACCCGCCCTCAACAAGTGCCGCCTCGGCCTCGAGGGCGCGCCGCGGACCATCACCCATGCCGGTGAGGGCGATGCGGGCATGGCCGCCACCAGCACGCGAGACGACAACCGCCGCCGCGGCGAGCGCGAAATCGCCATGCCGGCGCGCAAGCTCGGCGAAGCCAAAACCTGCATCGCGCGGCGGACGGGGCAGGTCGATCGAGACCAAGAGCTCGCCTGGGTCGAGCGCGGTCGTCAGCGTCGAGACGAAAAAGTCGGCGCTGGCGATCTTCCGCCCGCCCCTCGCGCTCTGCACGCTCATCGTCGCGTCGAGCGCGAGCATCACCGCAGGCAGCTCGGCAGCCGGATCGTTGTGCGCGAGGCTACCGCCGATCGTGCCCCGGCTTCGGGTCTGAATGTGGCCGACATGGCGCAGCGCTTCGATGATCAGTGGCCAGGCGCGCGCGAGGTCCATATCGCGTTCCGCATCCCTCTGTCGTGTCATGGCACCAATCGTCGCGGCGTCTGCCCCGATCACGATGCCCGCGAGTGCCCCGATGCGATTGAGGTCGACAATCATCGGGGGATGCACCAGGCGGAAATTCAGCATCGGCACCAGGCTCTGGCCGCCGGCGAGGGGGCGTGCGTCGACATTTGCCGCGAGCAGCGCAAGCGCCTCCCCAAGTGTTGCCGGGTCGCGGTAGGCGAAGGGCGGCGGCTTCATGCTCAAACTCCCTATGCCGACTTTCCGATATATCAGCACACCTGCATGTGCGTCGTCAGATCATTTGGGACAGATGGGGTTGTAAATTAATGGAGGGTTGGCCTCATCTGGTTGGTTGATCTTATGCGGCGAGTTTGCGGTGAAGCAAGCGGCGCTGTTCGATCTCCAATCCCTGATCGAAGAAGTCTTGGATAACTTGACACCGAGAGCGCAGGCGAAAGGCCTCGGGCTGGATCTTCACTATGCGACGGGCGCATCGCGCCGCTTTGTCGGCGATGCAAACCGGATCCTTCAAATCGTCTCCATCCTGGTCGGCAACGCGATCAAATTTACTGATAGAGGCAGCGTCGCGATCAAGGTGGAGGAGATCGACCGCCGGGAGGACCGGGACAATATGGCGATGTTGAGAATTTCGGTCGAAGATAGCGGAGTCGGCATATCGCTCACGGCGCAGACGAAATTATTTCAAAAATTGTGGCGTCACGATTCCTCGAGCATGCCGGCATCCGGCGGCGCGGCCTTGGGCTTGGCGATTTGCCGGAAGCTTGCCGAATTGATGAAGGGCGAAATCGGCGTTATGAGCGAGGAAGGCGTCGGTTCGAAGTTCTGGTTCACCATGCAGCTGCCGCGCCAACGCGATCTGGCGTCGGACCAGCGAGATGCCGATATCGAGGGCGGCAACCGATCCGTCGCGTGAGGGTGCGATCATCGGAGCCTGTCAAGCTCGCCACGTGAAAATTGGACTGGATTCATCGCCGTTCAGACCAAACATTCAGGGCCATGGACGAATACCCATGGGTCGAGCTTCGGCGGTTCGACGCCGCCTCGGCGGCCGAGGAGCATGCGCTCGTCTTGGCGGCGATGGGCATTGCGCACCGCCTGGTTGGGCGCGAGGGCACCATCGGCCTCGAGGTCTGGGCGGCGGCGGCCGACCAGGCGGGCTATGAGCTCGCGGCCTATAGAGAAGAGAACCAGCCCCGCCCTGAGCCCGCCGCGCCGGCGCTGGCCACCGGAATCGATGGCGCGGTGCTTTATGGCGCGATCGGCCTATTTCTCTATGCCGGGTCAACCGCTGGGTGGTTCTCGCCCGATTGGTTGACGCCGGGTAGCGCGCAGGTCGGGTTCATTCTGCAGGGCGAGTGGTGGCGCGTCTTTACCGCGCTCGGGCTTCATGCCGATCCCGGCCATTTGATCGCCAATCTGATCATGGGCGGCATTTTGGCGGTGTTGCTGGCCGAGCGGCTGGGCAGCGGTTTGGCATGGTTCGCTATCTTGCTCGCGGGCGGCGCCGGCAATGCCCTCAATGCCTGGGCCCAAACCGCCAATCACACAACGATCGGCGCCTCAACAGGTGTTTTTGCCGCGCTCGGGCTGCTGGCGGCGCAATCCTGGACGCACGATCGGGCGCCTGACGTGCGCGGGTTGCGCCGCTTTTTGCCGCTCGCGGGCGGGGTCATTCTGCTCTCATTCTTGGGCGTTGGCGGCGAGCGAACGGACGTCGGCGCGCACGTCTTCGGTTTCGCGGTCGGTGTGGTGTTGGGCGCCGGTCTCTTTGCCGCGGAACGCCATGTGCCGAGGCGGGGCCTGGCCAATTATGGCTTCGGCGCCGCCGCCCTTGCGTTGTTCACCTTCGCTTGGCTCAAGGCGTTCCACGTCGTGTAGACACCGGGACGCTTCCGTCGACCGGGCGCCCATGCCACAATTGGCCGACTATTCAGGGGAAATAGCGCTATGAAGAAATCTCGTTCGGTCAAACTCGCGCTGCTCGGGGGCGCAAGCATGGCGCTTGCCGCGTGTAGCGACGATGCACCGCCCAAAGATGCTGCGTTCTATCCCGATGTCCAATCCTGCGCCGCGGCCTATAGCGAACAAGAGTGTCTGGACGCCCAAGTCGCGAGCCAGAAGATTTCCGACGAGGAAGCACCGCGTTATGCGCGCAAGGAAGAATGCGAGGCGGAGTTTGGCATCGGCAATTGCGAAACGCGGCAAACATCGAGCGGCACCGGCATCTTCATGCCGCTGATGATGGGCTACATGGTCGGCAATATGCTGAGCCGCAATCGCTACAACCAACCCGTCTATCGCGGGCTCAACAATGAAGCCGTGATGCCCAAGAACGGACGCTTCTTTAATGTCGGCTCGTTCGCCGGCGGCACCAACGCGGCCGCCAATTTCCGCCCGGCCGCGCAAGTGACGCCGATCAAACGCGGCGGCTTTGGTGGCATGTCGAAGGCTTATTATAGCGGCGGCGGAAGCTAAACCCATTGGAGCGCCTGGCGACGACACCGCGGGCTGATTGGCGCGCTCATGTCGAGCGCGAGCTCGGCTTTGCCTTTCATACAATCGCGGGCGAGCCCTATTGGGACGAGACCGCGTGCTATCGCTTCGAGACGGCGGAGATCGATACGCTTGAGGCCGTCACGGGCGAGCTTGAGAAAATGGCGCTCGAATTGGTCGATCGCGTGGTGCGCGCGGGCGATGACGCCTATCAGCGGCTCCGCATCGCGCCCGAGGCGTGGCGCGCGATCGAGCGCAGTTGGAAGGCGGGCGAGAAGAATCTCTATGGCCGTTTCGATCTTTGTTATGACGGCAAGACCCCGCCCCGCCTGCTCGAATACAACGCCGATACGCCGACCGCGCTGTTCGAAGCCGCCGTCGTGCAATGGGATTGGCTGGAAACGAGCTGGAAGGGGCGCGATCAATTCAACTCGATCCATGAAAAGCTGATTGACGCTTGGCGGCAGTTCGGCCTTGGCCATGATCGGGTTTATTTCGCCGGCGTGCGCGACCACGCGGAAGACAATGGCACGCTCGATTATATGCGCGATACGGCGGTTCAGGCCGGGCTTCAGACCGAACGCATCGCGATCGAAGATATCGGCTGGGATGGCGTTGGCTTCGCCGATCTCGAGGAGCGGCCGATCAATGTGATGTTCAAGCTCTATCCGTGGGAATGGCTGGTCGGCGAGCCGTTCGGTGAGCACCTTCTGCAAGGCGTCGCCAAAATCATCGAACCGGCCTGGAAGATGGTGCTGTCGAACAAGGCGATGCTCGCTTTGTTGTGGGAGATGGCGCCGGGCCATCCCAATTTGCTCGAGGCCGCGCTGGAGCCGAATCGCATCGATGGTCGTGTGGTGCGGAAGCCGATCTACAGCCGCGAGGGCGCCAATATTCAGGTCTTGAACGCCGGTCAGGTGATCGCCAAAACAAGCGGCGCCTATGGCGCGGAGGGCTTCGTCTACCAGGCGCACGCCGCCATGCCCGCGTTCGACGCGCAATATCCGGTGATCGGCTCCTGGGTGGTGGCAAGCCAGCCCGCCGGCATCGGCATTCGCGAGGATTCCACCGCCATCACGCGCGACACGAGCCGCTTCGTGCCGCATTTTTTCGTATGACGCAGAGCGTGCCTTATGGGAGGACCCGATCATGATCTCGTGGGATAGCCTTGGTAATTTTTTGGTCTATTTCGGGGCGGCGCTGCTCGCCGAAGCGATTTTCATCGTGCTCTATATGGCGGTCACGCCACACCGCGAGTTCAAGTTGATCAAAGAAGGCAATGTCGCAGCGAGCATCAGCCTGGCCGGTGCGGTGATCGGCTTCACCTTGCCGCTGGCCAGCGTGATCATTCACAGCGTGTCGCTGATCGACATGGTGATTTGGAGCGCGGTCGCGCTTGTTGTGCAAATAGCGGTGTTCGCGGTGGCTAGCCTCTGCTTGCGAGGGCTTTCGCGCAAGATCGAGGCGGGCAATGGCGCGGCGGGCGTTACGGTGGCGGCGGCATCGTTGGCGCTTGGCATAGTGAACGCGGCGAGCATGAGTTATTAGCGCATGATTCCGTTCTCGGTTCTCGATCTCTGCCCGATTGTCGAAGGCGGCGATGCCGCGCAGGCCTTTCGCCACGCGCGCGAGCTTGCCCGCCATTGTGAGCGGCTTGGCTTTCAGCGCTATTGGCTGGCCGAGCATCACAACATGCCAGGCATCGCGAGCGCCGCAACGACCGTCGTGATGGCGCATATCGCGGCCGGCACCTCGACTATTCGTGTCGGCTCGGGCGGTATCATGCTGCCCAATCACGCGCCGCTGATGATCGCCGAGCAATTCGGCACGTTGGAGGCGTTGTTTCCGGGGCGGATCGACCTTGGGCTCGGGCGCGCGCCGGGCACCGATCAACGCACCGCGCATGCGCTGAGGCGAACGCTCTCGTCCGACCCCGACCAGTTTCCGCAGGACGTGCTGGAATTGATGGCCTATTTCCAGCCGCCGGAACCTGACGCGCCCATTCGCGCGGTCCCTGGTGCGGGGCTCAACATTCCGATCTGGATTTTGGGGTCAAGCTTGTTCGGCGCGCAGCTCGCCGCGATGTTGGGCCTGCCTTATGCCTTCGCCTCGCACTTCGCGCCGAGCCAAATGATGCAGGCGAACGAGGTTTATCGCAGTCGCTTCGAACCGTCGGGCGCGCTGGAGCGGCCTTATGTCATGCTCGGCTATAATGTATTCGCGGCCGAGACAGACGACGAGGCACGTTATCTCGCGAGTTCCATGCAACAGGCCTTTGTGAGCCTCCGCACCGGGCAAGCGACCAAGCTTCAGCCCCCGATCGACGGCTATGAGGCGCGCCTCGGCCCGAATGAAAAGGCGATCTTGCGCCAGACCATGTCATGCTCGGCGATCGGCTCGCCCGCCACTGTGCGGCGCGCACTCGATGACTTCATCGCCGAAACCGGCGCAAATGAACTCATGATTACGTCGCAAATGTACGATCACGCGGCGCGGCTCAAATGCTATGAGATTGTCGCGGATTTGAACCGCGCGGTCGCCGCCGCCTAGACCGCGTTAGACCAGAGGGTTGGCGCCGCTCATATAGATCGTCACGCGCGTAAAGAGCCCGTCCCTCAGCTCGAAGAAATTGCAATTGCGCATCTCGATCTGGCGTCCGTCGTTATAGGTATTGCGCGCGACGAACTGAGAGGCGATGCGTTGCGCCTCGACGTCAACCACGTGGCTGTAATCGCCATGGAAAATGGTTTTGGTCGAACCGAAGAAGTCGGTGAACATGCGGCGAATCGCGGTCTCACCCACGTGGACCACGCCCGCGGTTTGCACACCCAGCACGGCATCGGCATGAAAGTACTTGACCGCCGGCTCGAGCCTTTTGGTATCGACATTGCCGAAATAATGCGTTTCGACCAATTCAATCAATTGCGCGCGCGTAAGCTTTGCCATGAACCGCTCCCCAATTAAGGAGCGGCATCCTACAGGGGATGGATGCCGGGGGCCTAGCGCGTTTGGTGGCGCCAGCGATCGATGACTTCGGCCACCAGCTTGTCGCCCGCGATATCTTTTTTCTAGGCGAGCGGGAAATTGCTCGAATCGCCGCGCGGCCGGCGTTCGGCCGGCAAATCGGCGAAACGCAGACGCATCGGGTGCGTAACGCCCTCGCCGACCACGATCGCCTCTTGCTGGCGGAGCGAGGGCAAGGCCTTGAGCAGACCGGCCGCATCGTCGGGCAACGTGCGGCGGACATATTCCTGATCCTTCTCCGTATTCATGCGGAGCGCAAAGACCGTGCTGCATTGCGAGAGAATCGATTCGGAGACCTCGGAGGGTCGTTGAGTCACGAGGCAAAGCGAAACACCGTATTTGCGGCCCTCTTGCGCGATGCGCGATATCGCGCGGCGGGTCGGCTCGAAGCCGGTGCCCTCGAGACGCGGGATATAGCGATGTGCTTCTTCGCAAACGAGGAGCGTCGGAATCTGCTCCTCCCGGCGGCTCCACAGCGCGAAATCGAACACCAGACGACACATCAGCGAGACCACCACATTGGTGATCTCGGACGGCACCGCTGACAGATCGAGAATCGTGATCGGTTTGCCGGCGACTGGGATGCGCAAAATACGCGAGATGATTTCGCGCATATTGTCGCGCGCGGCGGAAAGACCGCCGAACATGAACGCGTAGTGACGATCCCTGCGGAGGTTGTCGATCGTGGTGATCAACCGCAAATAGGGCAGCGTGCTATCCGGCCGATCGAGCTTGCCCATGGCGGTGCTGATGCGCTGCGTCAAAATCTGCAACCGATAGGGCACCGGCGTATCGACCGTGAGTTCGACATCGTCTTCCGCGCGGCCGGCGAATTCGCGCTTCGCGCTGACGATGGCCTCTTTCAGGATCGCGGCCTCGCGGCTGCGCGCCCCTGATTCGCGGCTGCACAGCACCTCAATGATCTCTTCATAAGTGAGCAGCCAAAAGGGCAGGTTCAGCGTGCTGGTTGTGATGGTCTCGGCCGATTGACCGAAGGCCGCGCCATATTCATTGTGAGGATCGAGCACCACGATATGGCCGTTCGGATGCGCGGCCAGGAGCGAGCTTAGAATCAACGTCACGGCGCAGGATTTGCCGGAGCCGGTCGTACCCAAAATCGCCGAGTGCTTGGACAAAAACTCCTGCGACATTAAATAGGCCGGCAATCGCGAATCTTGGTAAAGCGTGCCGATCGTCAAGGGCGGCAAAGTCGGCCGGGCGTAGATCCGGCCCAGATCTTCCGGACCGGCGAGCAACACGGGCGCGCCAAGCCGCGGGAAAACCGAGAGACCGTGCATGAAATGCGCCTCTTCCAAACCCTTGGTGGAAAGCACCTCGCCCAAGAGATCGATTTCCGCCACGGCCTCGCCATCGGGCGTTAGCGCCGCGCCCTTGTGAATCATGCGCTGGCTACCGATGAAGCCGTAGGCAACAGAGTGGGGCGTCGGGACCTTGACCAGGGCGCCAACCGGCGCGCGTGCGAAAATCTCCGATATGGCCGGCCCGCCGTCATAACCGACACGACAAACGAGACGCATGCCATCGACCGCCGTCGCGATACCGATCTGCTCGATGGCGACACTGGACGACAGGCCTTGCGCGATGCCGGTCGGCTTCGAGACTTCGTTCATGAGCACATCCCCTTACGCGACAGATCGAGCGGGGCCCAGTCGATTGCCGGCGCGGCAACGGCCTTGGCCCGACCCACGCCAACAGGGAGCACTTTCTTTCTTGCGAATTCGTTAAATGGCCCGGTTTGCCGGGGGTTTGGGGGGCCTTGCTACGGATTTCGCACTGCGGTCTGCGGCTAGACCAGCAGCCCCCCGCCATCGATGGTCAATGTCGTGCCGGTCACATAGCCATTCTTCATCAGGAAAATGACGGCATCGGCGACCTCATCGGGTCGCCCGATCCGGCGAACCGGCAGCTTGGCGGCAACGGCGGCCAGCACCTCGGCCCGGCGCGCGCCGAGTAAATCGTCGAGCAAGGGAGTATCAACAAACCCCGGCTGAATGGTGTTGACGCGGATCGGCGCGAGATCGACTGCAAGCGAGCGGGCAAAGCCCTCAACCGCACTGCACGATGCGGTGGCGACCGAGGCGCCAATGATCGGTCGTTGCGCCGCCGTGCCGGACATGAAGGTGATCGAGCCACCCTCGGTCATTTTGGGCGCGGCGTATTTCGCGGCGTAGAACGCACCCCAGAACCGCACATCCATGGCCGGCCGCACCGTCGCGCCATCAGGCGCGAGGCGCGGATCTTTGACCAAAATACCCGCCGTGATGAACACATGGTCAACCCGATCGAGCGTGCGGAACAGCGCTTCCGTGCCACGCTCATCGACCACATCCAGCGCTACTGTACGCGCCGCTTTACCGAGTTCGGCGCGCGCCTTGCTCAGGCGTTCTTCCGACCGTCCCGTCACGACGATTTGCGCGCCCTCAGCCAGCGCCGCCTTGGCGGTGGCCAGGCCAATGCCGGAACTGCCGCCCAGAATAACGACCATCTTGTCTTTGAGCGTCATGATGGCGACCTCCCTTTGCTCAATCTCCGGATAAACCTAGCTCAGGCTTGCCACGCCAGCCATGGCTTAATCGTGTGGAAACAAGCCATGGCCCTTCGGCGCCAAGGGCATTAGGTTTCCACCCCTGACGGCTTATTTGGGTGGCGCGCTTGGCACGGTTTGGATTGTTCGCGAAGACCCCCGCCCCGTATTTGGACGGCGCGCAATCGTGGCTGCGCCTGGTTGTTTCGGTCTTGGTGGCGGTGATCAGCACGGTCGGCATGTGGTCGGTCGTGGTCATCTTGCCCGAGGTGCAGCGCGATTTCGGCATCGACCGCGCGGAAGCTTCGATGCCCTACACCGCCGTCATGGTCGGCTTCGCGATCGGCAATTTCATTCTCGGCCGTTTGGTCGACCGCTACAGCATCACGACGGTCTTGATCGGCGCCGCGCTCCTTCTCGGCACCGGCTTCGCCCTGACCGGCCTCACCACCAATATTTGGCAGTTCACGATCATCCAAGGCCTGATGATCGGGGTCGGCACATCGGCGGGTTTCGGCCCGCTGATTGCCGATATTTCGCATTGGTTCCAACGCCGGCGCGGCATCGCGGTGTCGATCGTGGCCGCAGGCAATTATTTGGCCGGCGCGGCCTGGCCGTTGATCTTGAAGGATGTCATCGCGGCCGATGGCTGGCGCGCGGCGCACTATCTCATCGCGATCGTCATCGTGTGCGCGGTTATCCCCTTGTCGCTGCTGCTCCGGCGACGCCCACCGATCGCGACAACCCCGGCGCCAAGCACGACGCAACGGCGAAAAGCGATACAGCCGCTCAATCTGGCGCCGCGCACGCTGCAAGGTTTGCTCATTGTCGCCGGCCTCTGTTGTTGCGTCGCCATGTCGATGCCGCAGGTGCATCTGGTCGCCTATTGCGGCGATCTCGGTTATGGCCAGGCGGCTGGCGCCGAGATGCTCTCGCTCATGCTGGCGGGCGGCGTGGTGAGCCGATTGATATGGGGCTTCGCGTCCGACTATATCGGCGGACTGCGCACGATCCTGTTCGGCTCGGTGCTGCAAAGCGTGGCACTTCTTCTCTATATCCCGTTCGACGGTCTGACCTCGCTCTATGTGGTCTCGCTGGTCTTCGGCCTGTCGCAGGGCGGCATCGTGCCGGCCTATGCGATGATCGTGCGCGAATATCTACCGGCGAAAGAGGCCGGTCAGCGGATCGGCGTCGTGTTGATGTCGACCGTGATCGGCATGGCGTTCGGCGGCTTGCTTTCAGGGTGGATTTTCGATCTGACCGGCTCCTACCAGGCCGCGTTCCTCAATGGCCTGGGCTGGAACCTCATCAACATCGCGATCATCGGCTCCTTGCTGTGGCTCACGCTGCGACCCAAAGCGGCCCGCGCCTGATCACGCCGGGATCGGCGTGCCGTGCGCGCCCGATTCGCGCAGCGTCCAATAGAGCCGGCCGAGCTTTTGGGTGAGCGGGCCCGGCACCGAGCCGGCCAAAGGCCGCCCCGCGACCTCGCGCACGGCGAGCGCGCCGCCGGCCGTGCTGCACGTGAAGACCTCGTCCGCGGCATAGAGGTCGAACGCGGTCAGATCGGCCTCTTCGACTGGCAGAGCCGCGTCGCGCGCTAGTTCGATGAAGGTTTGGCGCGTGATGCCGCGAAGCACGTTGCGGCGCGGCGTGCGCACCACGCCTTCCTTGATGACAAAGATGTTCGACGCCGGCCCCTCGCAGACATTGCCGGCCTGATCGAGCCAGATCACGTCGTCATAGCCGGCTTCGAGCGCCTCGATGCGCGCCATCTGCGAGTGCAACCGATCCAGGCACTTGTAGCGCGGGTCGAGCGTATCGGCAGAGAAGGCGCGCAAATGCGAGATGAAAAGTCGGATGCCCTTGCGTCGCGTCGCCTCGTCGGCGAGGAAGATATAGGGCGCCGCCCAGACGATCATGGTCGGCTGAAAATCGCGCGGATCGGCGACCACGGCCTTCGGCACGCCGCGCGTCACGATGAAGCGGATCGTCGCGTCGCGCAGCTGGTTGCGCCGCACGGTTTCGACGATCGCGGCGCGCCAGTCCTCGCGCGACATCGGGGTTTGCAGCCGTGTCGCGCGCAGCGAATCGAAGAATCGATCGAGATGCTGATCGAGTTTGAAGATCACGCCCTTCCACGCCGAGACGACGTCGAATACGCCATCGCCGAGCAGGAACCCTTGATCGAGGACCGAGATCGTCGTCTCGCTGAGCGGCTTGTATTCACCGTTGATGAACAGAATCGGCTGATTGGCCATGGCGGTCTCCTATGACGAAGGTGGCACCGGGGCGCGCCGGCGGAATATCACGATCAGATTGTTGGCGGGCATCGCTACGATTTCGTCGAGCGCGAAGCCGGAACGCTCGGCGAGCGGCACAACTTGGGTGTCGAGGCAGCGCACGCCCCAGCGCGAATCCTGCGCTTGCAGCCCGGCGTCGAACACTTGGTTGGAGGGCGCGGTATGGGCGCCATGGCGCTTGAACGGCCCATAGAGAATCAGTGGTGCCCCGTTCGGTAGCACCCGCGCCGCGCCGGCGAACAGGCCTTCCGCCGCCGCCCAGGGCGCGATGTGGATCATGTTGCAGCAGAAGATCGCGGCGGCCGCGCTAAGCGGCCAATCGACGCCGCAAACATCTAGGACAATCGCCGGAAGTACCCGCGCGCAATTTTCAGCGCGGGCATGGCCGTCGATATCGCGAAGCGCATCGGCATGTGCTTCGCTCGGTTGCCATATCAAGCGAGGCGAAAGCCGTGGCGACATGAACGCGGCGTGCTCGCCTGTGCCGCTCGCGATCTCGAGCAGCAATCCCTCGGCCGGCAGCACGCGCCGCAGGACCGCGAGAATCGGTTCCCGATTGCGTAGCGTCGCCGGGGCGTGAGGGCGTGTCGCGTCGGTTTGCATGACGCGATCCTAAGCCGCGTCGCGCCTGATCTCGTTATGCACCGAATCGAGCACGCCCTTCAGCGTGTCGAACAGCTCATCGATTTGCGCCGCTGTAATGATAAAGGGCGGCGCGATGACGAGCGCGGCGCCGAGCGGGCGGATGATCAGGCCGCGGTCGCGCGCGGTGCGGGCAAGGCGTTCGCCAATACGGGTGGTGCCAGGGAAGGACGCCTTGCTGGCCTTGTCAGCCACCATTTCGAGCGCGCCCATGAGGCCAACGCCGCGCGCTTCGCCGACCAGAGGATGAGCTTCAAGGGCCTTCAACCGTGTTTGGAAGTGCGGGCTCACGCCGCGCAGATGGCTGAACACCCCTTCGTCCAGAATAATACGGATGGCTTCGAGCGAAATCGCGCAACCGACCGGGTGACCGGCTGTCGTAAAGCCGAGCGGAAATTCGGCCCAAGCCTCGCACGCCGCGCTCAAGCGCTCATCGATCGACTTTGACAGCATGACCGCGCCCATCGGGAAATAGCCGGCCGAAATGCTTTTCGAGGCGACCATGATATCGGGCGTCATGCCGACCGTTTCAGCGCCCCAAATATTGCCGCTGCGGCCAAAGCCGCAGATCACCTCATCGCCGACCAAGGGGATCGCGTATTTTCTGAGCACCTTTTGAATGGCGGGGAAATAGCCCTTGGGCGGCACAAGCACGCCGCCCGCGCCCATGATCGGCTCGGCGAAGAAGCCGGCGATCGTCTCGGGCCCTTCGGCCTCGATGGTGCGGGCGAGCGCGGCGGTAAGGCGGCCGGAGAACGCCTCATCGCTCTCGCCCGGTTGCGCATAGCGCCAGGCATGCGGACAATCCGCGATGATGACGTCCGGCGGCAGTGGCCCGAAGGCGCGGACATAATCCTTGCCAGTCAAATACGACGTCATCACCGTCGCGCCATGATAGGCGTTCTTACGCGTGATCAGCTTGCGCCGTTTGGGATGGCCTTCCGCCGCCCAGATCATCCACAGCAATTTGACGACGGACTCATTCGCCTCCGAGCCGGAATTGGTGAAAAAGACGCGTCCCATGGGCATGGGCGAAAGCGCGCGGACTCGCTCGGCCAATTCGATCGCGGGCTTGGTGTTGCGCGCGAAGAAGGTGTGATAGCCCGGCAGCGCGTCATATTGACGGCGGGCGGCCTCGGTGAGGCGCTTTTCGCTGAAGCCGAGCGTCATGTTCCAGAGCCCGGCATTGCCCTCCAAATAGCGGCGGCCGGCGGTATCGAAAATATAAATCCCCTCGCCGCGCTCGATCACGGTGGCGCCGTCTTCATGAATCGTCGGCAGATCGGTGAAGGTGTGGAAGAACGCGGCCTTTTCACGGCCTTCCCAGGATTGTTCGCTCGAATTCATCGCGGTACCTATTGGTTTGTGATTATTCGGAGGAGACGAACCGCGACGGGTGCATGCCGTCGAATTTGTCGAGCCGCTTATAAAGTTCGACGATGTTGGAAATCTCGACCAGCGACAGCATGAGGTGCATCAGCGGCTTGTTCTTGTCCGACATCTGCTCCAGCGGTTCGCGATCGAGAAAAGCGACGATCGCTTCGAGCCGCGCCATGGCGGCGGCATAGAACCCGTTCAACTCATCCATCGAGCTGGCGAGGCGCTTGATCGTGCGCTCGCGCTCGGTCGGCAGTGCCCAGGCGATGAACGGCATGAGCGCATTGAATTCATCCGGCAGGACCGCGCTATTCATCGTAGCGTCTCCGCCACGCCAGCATGGTCTTCTACGACTTTGTGGAAAAAGCGGATGCAGATTTCGTCATCCTGCAACTGGATTTCGCGTTTGGCGCGGGACGCCAACCCGGCATGGATTGCCTCATGGGCCTTGGCATCTTCCTGCAGCGTATCGCGCAGGCGGCAGAGCGCATATTCCTGGGCGAGACGCGTGCCGGTATTATCGGCCGGCGGGTAGTAATAGCGGATCTCCCAGATCGTGTGATCGACCGCGAGCGGCCAAAAATTATAGGTCACCATGTAATCGGCCTTGGGCGCCTTGAAGAGCAGGATCACCATATTGGGAAAGACCAGGAAAAAATCGAAATCGCCGATCATTTGATTGAGGCGCACGGCGTTCTTGGTGGCGTCGAGCTGGCCGAGCAGTGCGCCAAGCGGCGAAATCTTAAAATCTGGATTGTATTCGCACGACCACACGCAATGACGCTCATAGAGATTCACGTCATAGAGGCGTGTGTATTTATTGTCTTTCAATATGAAGGCGTCGGGAAAGGTGAAGCGGTGCTGGAACGGCAGATGGTAGACCTCGTTCTGCGCATCGATCGCCACCTTCCAATTGGCGCGTTCATCGACCTTATAGGTGCGCAGTCGCGCGAGCTCGCCGAACGGCGCGCCCTTTAGTTGCGTGGCTACACCGCTCAGATAATCCTCCAGCGATTGCGTGCCGTCCGCGTCGAGATTGACGAAGATGAACCCCTCCCAAATACCGATGCGCACCGGCGTCAGGCCAAGCTTCGACTTATCAAGCCCGAAGAAATTTTCCTCATCCGGCACCCAAGAAAGTTTCCCTTCGGTATCGAAGGTCCAAAAATGAAAGCCGCACATGAGCTTGCCTGGGCAGGCGCCGCGCTCATGCGGCACGAGCTTGTTGCCGCGGTGCGAGCAGACATTATGGAAAGCACGGATTTGGCTATCCTTGCCGCGCATGACCAAGATCGAGGTGCGGCAAACCGCGAGCTCGCGCACGAAATATTGGCCGCGCTCGGGGATTTCATCGACGCGCCCGACATTGAGCCAACAACGGCGGAAGATCAGCTCGCGCTCGCGTTCGAAATAATCCGGCGAGATGCAGGATTCAGTCTCGATCGGACCGGTGCCGAGCGCGGGATATTTCTCCGCCCAACGCTTATTGGTCATTATGGTCTTCATCGCATCACCCTATAGGACGGCTCAAACGCCCTCGTTCACCTGGAATGAGGCCAGATTGACCCCGGGCTTTCAAGCGCGCCGACACTTAGACTTCCACTTCTGACCGGGCACAGACTAGGCTAGAGCCCGACGCGTCCGATCGAGAGGCTCAGCCATGTTCTATCGACCCGAGACCAAGCGCCACGGCCTGCCGCACGATCCCTTCAAGGCCTGTGTCGCGCCGCGCCCGATCGGCTGGCTGACCACGATGTCGCCCGAGGGCATCGTCAACCTCGCGCCCTATAGCTTTTTCAATGCGGTGGCGGATGACCCGCATATGGTGATGTTCGCGAGCAATGGGCGCGAAAGCTATGGGCCGAAGGACACGCTGCGCAATATCGAGGCGACCGGCGAGTTCGTCTACAACGTCGCGACCTGGGATTTGCGCGAGAAGATGAATCGCACATCGGCCCCCGTGGCGCCCGATGTCGATGAGATGGCGCTGGCTGGGTTGACCCCGGTGCCGTCCGAAATCGTCAAGCCGCCGCGTGTCGCCGAATCGCCGATCCATCTCGAATGCGTCTATCATCAGACCATCGAGCTGCCCTCGAACGATCCGGACGCGCGCAACGCGATTTGCCTCGGCCGCGTCGTCGGCATCCATATATCGGAAGACGTGCTGACCGACGGTCTGGTCGATCTGAAAAAGTTCAAGCCGATCGCGCGGCTCGGCTATCACGAATTCACCGTGGTCGAGACCATCTTCAAAATGATCCGCCCGCGCGCTTAGTTCACGTCCCGATCACGAGCGGCGCGGTTAGGCGCTTCAAGGCGGCGATCATCGAGAGGGGTGTCAAGCGCCCGGTCTTTGGGTTCTCCGACGGCACGCCCTCGATCTCCATGGTGAAATTCGCGGCATCGGCCTCCACCGTGATGCGGTGGATATTGCGTGTCACGCCCGGATCGGCCCAGATTTCGACCTCCGTGCGGTCTGGCCCGATGCCGGCGAGCGAGAGCGTCGCCGCGACATTGACATTGGCGGGAAAGCCCGCCGCCGCCTCGCGCGCGCTGCCGGCAAAGACGCGGGTTGGGCTGGCGATTTTCGCCATTTCGATGCCATGTTGTTTGAGATAGGGCGAGCCATCGAGCCCGCGCGGGTGTTTGCGTGTGACCATGCGCACGCGCTGGATGGTGCCTTCGGCCGCCGCGACCACAGCATCGAGACCGAGCAGCGCCCCGGTCGGCACCATGATCCGACCGCCGCGCGCGCCGGCCAAAGCGATCAAATCGTCATGCACCAGAAGCGCGCTCGAGCTCAGCACCATCACAATGCGGCCGGCCTCGAGCGCCGGGCGCACGATTGCCGCGAAGGCCGAGGCGGGCGCCGCCTCGACGATGATCTCGGCATGACGCGGCAGCTCCTCGGCCGCGACAACCGGAACCGCCAGACGCTGCTCTTTTAGCCAGGCCGTGGCCTTGGCGGCATCGCCCGAGCACACGGCGGTTAGTTTTAGGCCGTCATTCTGATCGCGCAGCCAGAGCGCGATTTTGCGCCCGATCGTGCCGAGCCCGGCAATGGCTATTGTTTTTTGCGCCATAAGAATAGTCCTTCATTGCCAAAGCGGCCATTGCGACGACCGGCCGATCATGATCCGAGCATTACGAAAGCGCGCGAACGTGGCAAGGTAAACAAGATCGAATCGCCTGAAGGGGATCGCCATGAAGCTGCACAACAAGATCGTGTATGTGACCGGCGCGGCCGGGGGCATTGGCGAGGGCATTTCGCGCCGGTTCGTCGCTGAGGGCGCCAAGGTCGCGGTCGCCGACCTCAAGCTCGATGCGGCCCAAGCGACCGCCAAGCGTCTCACTGCCATGGGGCCGGGCGAGGCCTTTGGCTATGAGGCCGATGTGACCGATGAGAATGCGGTGAATGCCAGCGTCGCGGCGGTTGTGCAGCGATGGGGCGGAATCGATATTCTGATTTCCAATGCCGGCATTCAAATCGTAAGCCCGATTGAAAATTTTTCGTTCGCCGATTGGAAGCGGATGCTGGCGATCCATCTCGATGGCGCGTTCCTCACCACCAAGGCCTGTTTGCCGCATATGTATGCGCGCAAATCGGGCTCGATCATCTATATGGGCTCGGTGCATTCCAAATTGGCCTCGCCGCTCAAGGCGCCTTATGTGACGGCGAAACATGGCTTGATGGGCCTCGCGCGCGCGGTATCGAAAGAGGGCGGCCCCCATGGCGTGCGCGCCAATGTGATCTGCCCGGGCTTCGTGAAAACGCCGTTGGTCGAAAAGCAAATCCCGGAACAAGCCAAGGCGCTGGGCATATCGGAAGAGCAGGTGGTGAAATCGGTCATGCTCGGCAATACGGTCGATGGCGAATTCACCACGATCGATGACGTGGTCGAGGTGGCGTTGATGTTCGCGGCCTTCCCGAGCAACGCCCTGACCGGACAATCGCTCATCGTCAGCCATGGTTGGCATATGGAATGAGAGGCAAACGACCACGCGTTGTCATGCCGCGTACACATAGACCTTATGAATAGTTCACTAGAAGGCGCGCTTGGCCCGGCCTAGAGTCCGCCAGCCTAGATAGATAGCGGAGTCGACTCCGATGGCGCCAAATCGACCCACGCCGCACCGACTGATCTGGGCCCATGCCGGCCCGGAGCCGCACCTCGACGATATGCTGACGGATCCGATCGTGCACCTCGTGTTGAAGCGCGACGGCCTGACGCGCGATGACGTTGTCGCGGTCATGCGACAGGCACGCCTAAGGATCGGGCTGAGGGAATTGCGCGCGGTCGCCTAAGCGGCGGACCGAAGTAGGTTCCAACGCAGCCAAAAGTCTGTTTTATAGGGCCCATTCCTAATCGAACGGGGCCCTTTATGACGCTTGATCCCTATTTCCAGGCCGCGCCCGGCGGCGATATCGCTTTCACGATCGAGGCGCCCAAGCTGAAATTCGGCATCGGCGCGCTGGCCGAGGTCGGCGAAGACGCCAAGGCGCTCGGCATGACGCGGATCGCGCTCTATACCGACCCCCGCGTCGGCCGGTTGGAGCCGGTCGAGAACGTGGTCAAGGCGATCCGCGCGGCGGGCCTTTCGGTCGAGGTGTTCGACCAGGTCGAGGTCGAGCCGACCGACCGCTCGTTCAAGGCCGGCACTAAATTTGCCGTCGAAGGCAAATTCGATGGCTTCGTCTCGGTCGGCGGCGGCTCGGCGATGGATACCGCCAAAGCGAGCAATCTCTACGCCACCTACCCGGCTGAGTTCCTGGCCTATGTCAACGCGCCGGTCGGCGAGGCCAGGCGCGTGCCGGGCCCGCTGCGCCCGCACATTGCCTGCCCGACGACCTTCGGCACGGCGAGCGAATGCACCGGCATCGCGATTTTCGACATGCTCGAGATGGGCGCCAAGACTGGCATCGCACATGCCGCGCTCCGCCCCTCGCTTGGCGTGCTTGACCCGAGCGTCTTGATGACCTTGCCGGTGCCGGTCGTGGCCGCGAATGGCTTTGACGTGTTCAGCCACGCGATCGAATCCTTGACCGCGCGGCCCTTCTCGCACCGCATGGCGCCAGCAACGCCGGATAAACGCCCGTTGTTGCAAGGCTCCAACCCCTATAGCGATCTCGCCTGCACGGAGGCGATTCGCCTGGTTGGCGAAAACATCGAACGCGCGGTGAAGGAGCCGAACGATCTCACCGCGCGCGAACCTTTGATGTTTGCCGGCATGTTGGCCGGCATCGGCTTCGGCAATGCGGGCTGCCATGTGCCGCATGCCATGTCCTATGCGGTGGCCGGGCTGGTGGAAGATTATCGGCCCGAGGGCTGGCCAGCCGATCACGCCATCGTGCCGCATGGCATGTCGGTGATCTTGAATGCGCCGGCGGTGTTTCGCTCGGTCGCTTCGGCCTGCCCGGATCGGCATTTGCGCGCGGCGGCGGCCTTCGGTGCTGATATCAGAAACGTGCCGGAGGACCGTGCGGGCGAGCTTTTGGCGACCCATGTGATCAATTTGATGCGCCGCACCGGCGTGCCGAATGGCTTGAGCGCGGTCGGCTATGGCGAAGCCGATCTCGACGCGCTGAGTGACCGTGCGTTTGCGCAGCAGCGCCTCCTGGTCAATAGCCCGCGGCCCGTATCGCGCGACGACCTGCGCGGCTTTTTCAAGGATGCCATGCGTTATTGGTGAGACCACTCATGACCGTAAAACTTTTCGCGACGACCTGTGGCTGGATCGGCGGCGATCTAAGTAATTTCCTGGCCGGGGAAAAAGGCCGCGTCGTTATTCCGGTGCCGTCCTATTTGATAGAGCACCCGAAAGGCCGCGTGTTGTTCGATACCGGCATCCATCCGGACGCGCAACGCGATGTTCGTGGCCGGATCGGCAAGAAGGCGGATACGTTTGACGTCACGTTTCGCCCGGGCGAGGAAATCAAGGCCCGTCTCGAATCGCTCAATGTCGACCCCGGCTCTATCAAGTTCATCATCAACTCGCATTTGCATTGGGATCACACCGGGGGCAATGCGCTGATTCCCAACGCGACCATGGTGATCCAGAAACGCGAATGGGAGGCCGGCAAATTGCCGGAAAAGATCGAGGCCAATTCATTCGACCCCAAGGATTACGACCTCGGTCATCGCCTGCTGCAGGTCGAGGGCGAGCATGATCTGTTTGGCGATGGCAGCGTGGTGACAATCCCGACCTATGGTCACACGCCGGGCCATCAATCGCTCAAGGTCAAACTGGCCTCGGGCGACGTGATCATGACCGCGGATGCCTGCTACATGCGGAAAACACTCGAAGACCTCCATCTGCCGACCATTTTCGAAGACGCCGAAGAAATGCGCGAGTCGCTCAAGGCCTTGCGTAAACTCCAAGCCAATGGCGCGCGAATCTTTTTCGGTCATGACCCGGAATTCTGGAAGAGCGTGCCGCAAGCGCCGCTCCAGATTACCTAGGCGGCCATTGACCGGGTCAATGAGGCGCGGGGGACGGCATTGACGGCATTGCTGATCTTCAACCGGTCGATCGATTGGCTCAATCGACAATTCGGCCGCATTGCCGCGTGGTGCGTTTTGATCGCCTGCGTGGTTAGCGCGGGCAATGCGATCAGCCGCTATACGGTGAGCGTTAGCTCAAACGCCTGGCTTGAAATTCAGTGGTATTTGTTCGGCGCCATGTTCCTGCTCATCGCTCCTCTGACGCTGAAGCTGAACGAGCATGTTCGCGTCGACGTGATTTTCGGCAATCTGAAACCTCGAACTCAGGCGTGGATCGACCTCATTTGTGGCGTCCTATTCCTGATGCCGATGGTGGTCTTGATCGGTCGGCTGGCGTGGCCGGTGTTCGCGGAATCGCTCGCCATTCACGAGACCTCTAGCAATGCCGGCGGCCTGCCGCGCTGGCCGGTTAAGCTTTTAGTACCACTCGGCTTCACGCTGCTCGCGTTGCAGGGACTATCCGAAATCATCAAGCGTGCCGCCGTGCTGAGCGGCCATCTCGATCAATCCCCGAGCTACGAGAAGCCGCTTCAGTGATCGGGCTCGAGCTCATGGCGCCGCTGATGTTCGCAGGGCTGATCGGCTTCGTGCTGATCGGCTTTCCGGTGGCGTTCTCGCTCGGCGCGGTTGGGCTCGCCTTTGCCGGTATCGCGATCGGCGAGGGCCATTTCACGTTCAACCTCCTGTCCGCTTTGCCCGAACGCGTGTTCGGCATCATGTCGAACGAACTCTTGCTCGCGATTCCCTTTTTCACCTTCATGGGCGCGATCCTCGAGCGCTGCGGTTTGGCCGAGGATTTGCTCGATGGCATCGGCCAATTATTCGGCCCCATACGCGGCGGCCTGTCCTATGCCGTCATTCTGGTCGGCGCGGTGCTCGGCGCGATCACGGGCACGGTGGCGGCGTCGGTCATTGCCATGGGGCTGATCTCGCTGCCGGTCATGTTGCGCTATGGCTACAACCAGCGCCACGCCACCGGTGTGATTGCGGCGTCGGGCACCATCACGCAGCTGATTCCGCCCGCAATCATTTTGATCGTGCTGGCCGATCAGCTCGGCAAATCGGTCGGCGATATGTATGCCGGCGCGATCGGGCCGAGCCTGGTGCAGATCTTGTTGTTCTGCGGCTTCGTCTTTCTCGTCAGCGTGTTTCGCCCCGCCCATGTGCCCGCTTTGCCGCGCGAGGCGCGCACGCTCCAGGTCTGGTGCGCCGACGTCACTTACATCCCGATGCGGCGCGGCTTCCTCTACCTCGTTGCCATCATGGACTGGGCGAGCCGCAAGGTCCTCGCTTGGCGGCTGTCGAACACCATGGAGGCGGACTTCTGCGTCGCGGCGCTGGAGG
>SHWC01000026.1 GCA_009691045.1 Alphaproteobacteria bacterium
CGGCGCAGGCCGAGGGGACCTCGGTGACGACCATTGAAGGCCTGGCCAAGGGCGATCAGCTCCACCCCATGCAGGCTGCTTTTAAAGAGCATCACGCGCTCCAATGCGGCTTCTGTACGCCTGGCATGATCATGACCAGCGTCGCGCTCGCCAATGAGAAAGCGAATCCCTCCGAGACGGAAATTCGCGAATATCTCGAAGGCAATTTCTGCCGTTGCACGGGCTATCACAACATCGTCAAGGCGATCGAGACCGGCGCCAAAGCGATGAGGAGATAGCATCATGGCACTTCCAAACGGAATCGGCGCCAGCGTGCGCCGTGTCGAGGACAACAGGTTCATCACCGGTCGCGGCACCTATACCGACGATATCAATCGTCCCGGCCAGACCTATGGCTGGTTCGTACGCTCACCGCACGCGGCGGCCAAAATCAAATCGATCAACGCCAAGAAGGCGCTCGCCATGCCGGGCGTCATCGCGGTGCTGACCGGCGCCGATATGGTGGAAGACAAGATCGGCGGCCTGCCCTGCGGCTGGCTCGTGAAGAGCAAGGATGGCACGCCGATGAAAGAGCCCGGCCATCCGCCGCTCGCGGTTGACCGCGTGCGTCATGTGGGTGATCAAGTTGCGTTCGTGATCGCCGCGACGCGCGAAGGCGCGCGCGATGCGGCGGATGCGGTCGAGGTGAATTATGAGCCGCTCAAGGCGGCGGTCGATGCGACCGCGGCTCTGAAGCCCGGCGCGCCCCTCGTGCATGACGATGTGCCGGGCAATCTTTGTTATGACTGGGAATGGGGCGACAAGGCGAAAACCGACGAGGCCTTCAAGAACGCCGCCCATGTGACCAAGCTCAAAGTGGTCAACAATCGGCTGGTGCCGAATGCGATCGAGCCGCGCGCGGCAATCGGCGAATATGACCGCGCGAGCGATCGCTACACGCTTTATACGACGACGCAAAACCCGCACGTCATCCGCCTGTTGATGGGTGCGTTCGTGTTGCATGTGCCGGAGTCGAAGCTCCGTGTCGTGGCGCCCGATGTTGGTGGCGGCTTTGGCTCGAAGATCTTCCACTATGCCGAAGAAGCCGTGGTCACCTGGGCCGCCAAAAAGACCGGCCAGACGATCAAATGGACCTGCGATCGCTCTGAATCATTCCTGACCGACGCGCATGGCCGCGATCATGCGACTGAGGCCGAACTTGCCATGGACAAGAACGGCAAATTCCTCGGTTTGCGCGTGCACACCGTCGCTAGCATGGGCGCCTATTTGTCGACCTTCGCGTCGTCGGTGCCGACCTACCTCTATGCGACGTTGCTTGCCGGCCAATATTCGACGCCGGCGATCTACGCCAATGTGAAGGCGGTGTTTACCAACACCGTGCCGGTCGATGCCTATCGCGGCGCCGGACGGCCGGAGGCGTGCTACATCCTCGAGCGCATCGTCGAAAACGCAGCGCGCGAGATGAAGCTCGATAAGACTGAAATCCGTCGACGCAATCTTATCCCGGCGGCGGCCATGCCCTATATGACGCCTGTCGCGCTGCAATATGATTCGGGCAATTTCGCCCATAACCTCGATGTCGGGCTGAAAGCCGCCGATTATGCCGGCTTTGGCAAGCGCAAAGAGGCCTCGGCCAAACAGGGCAAGCTGCGCGGCATTGGGCTCTCGACCTATATCGAAGCGTGCGGCATCGCGCCGTCGGCGGTGGCTGGCGCACTCGGCGCCCGAGCCGGTCTCTATGAAGCCGCCGAGGTGCGGTTCCATCCGACCGGCACGGTGACCGTGTTCACCGGTTCGCACTCGCATGGCCAAGGCCACGAGACATCGTTCGCGCAGGTCGTCTCCACCAAACTCGGCGTGCCGTTCGAGAACATAGAAATCGTGCATGGCGATACCGATCGCATTCCGTTCGGCATGGGCACCTATGGCTCACGCTCGATCGCGGTCGGCGGCGTTGCCATTGTCGAGGCCTGCGAGAAGATCATCAAGAAGGGCCGAAAGATCGCGGCCCATGTGCTTCAGACGACCGCCGACAAAGTCGATTTCGAAGACGGCGTTTACAAGGACAAGGCGAGCAACAAGACGATGACCATCGCCGAGGTCGCCTTCACCGCCTATGTGCCGCATAACTTCCCGCACGACACGCTGGAGCCGGGCCTCGACGAACAGGCGTTCTACGATCCCAAGAACTTCACCTATCCGAATGGCTGCTATGTTTGCGAAGTTGAGATCGCGCAGGATACGGGCGAGGTTTCGATCGCCAGCTTCTATGCGGTCGATGATTTCGGCAAAATCATCAATCCGATGATCGTTGAGGGCCAAGTTCATGGCGGCCTCGGTCAGGGGATTGGTCAGGCTTTGCTCGAAAACTGTGTCTATGACCAACAATCGGGCCAGCTGATTTCGGGCAGCTACATGGATTACGCCATGCCGCGCGCCGATAACTTGCCCTCCTTCAACGTTTCAACCACCGAAGTGCCATGCACGCACAATGTGCTCGGCGTGAAGGGTTGTGGCGAAGCGGGCGCGATTGGGGCACCGGCGGCGGTAATGAATGCGGTGGTCGACGCCTTGGCCCCGCTCGGCATCACCCATCTCGAAATGCCGGCGACGTCCCAAAACGTGTGGAGCGCTTTGCAAAGCGCCAACAAAAAAGCGGCGGACTGAGGAATAGGGAGATCAATCATGCGTGAATTCAGCTATCACCGGCCGAAGTCTGTCGCGGATGCCGCCAAAGCGTTTGGCAGCAAACCCGAAGCACGTTATCTCGCGGGCGGCCATTCATTGCTGCCCGCCATGAAGCAGCGGCTCAACGCGCCGTCCGATCTGATCGACCTGTCGGGGATCAAAGACCTGAAAGGCATCAAAGTGTCGGGCGGCGACGTCGTGATCGGAGCGGGCACAACGCACGCCGAGGTCGCGCATTCCGCCGAAATCAAAAAAGAGATTCCGGCGCTCTGCGTATTGGCCGATGGGATCGGCGATCCGCAGGTTCGTAATCGCGGCACGATCGGCGGCTCGCTCGCCAATAATGATCCGGCGTCGGACTATCCGGCGGCGGTGCTTGGCCTCGGCGCGACGGTCGTCACCGACAAGCGCGAAATCGCGGCCGACAAGTTCTTCAAAGGTTTGTTCGAAACGGCCCTTGAAGAAGGTGAGATCATCACCGCGGTGCGTTTCCCGATTCCCGAGAAGGCGGGCTATGCCAAATTCGCCCAGCCAGCCTCACGCTTTTGCATCGTTGGCGTGATGGCGGCGAAGACGAAGAGCGGCGTGCGGGTTGCGGTCACGGGCGCAGGCCCCGGCGTGTTCCGCGCCAGCGACATCGAAAAGGCCCTCTCAAGCAGCTTCTCGGCCTCGGCGCAGCTTCCCGCGGCCTCGGCCAAGGGCCTGAATAGCGACATCCACGCCGGCGCCGACTACCGCGCGCATTTGATTGGCGTGATGGCGAAACGGGCGGTGGCCTCCGCCGGTTAAGATCTTCTTTACGGATTCGATCAGATTCGACCTCGCCCCAAAAGGGCGAGGTCGTTTTCGTTCGCTACCGGCCCTGAATATGGCCGCCCCTTAAGAACCGCTTAACCGCGCCGGCCCTACTCTGACACAAGATCTTGGGGGGTCAGCGATGAACGTCCTTGGCTTGCATTTTGGCCGCGACGCGGGCGCCGCCGTCGTGCGCAATGGCCGTGTTATTTGTCATATCGCGCGCGATCGACATGTTCGTGTTGAGCATGCGATGACACTAGATCTTGCGACCATTGAGCGTGCTCTTCAGACAGCGAAGATCAATGCGGTCGATCTTGATTTTTGCGCGATTACCTCGACCCAATATATCGAGCTCATTGTCGATCAGCCCAACCGTCTCGCGATCAAACTTTCCCGCCATCCGAACGATACAACCACGAGCACGCTCGAGCGCGTCATCAGCCAACGCGGCGCCTCGCTCGAAAAAATGTTGAAAGGCACATTGTTAGCGACGGTTTACGATGAGTCGGGCGAGAGCTCGACTAGACAGAAAAACTACCGCCGATTTCTTCCCGAACACCGCACTAAACCGCGCACTGCCTTTCACGCGACCGGCTGGCTTGAAGACTATGTGTCGGTCGTAGGCTATGACCGTAAGGCCACGTTGGAGCAGATCTCCGCCACGAATGCCGCCGCCGTCGCCACGAGCCCTGAATTGCGCCAAGGTTTCCACTTGCCAGTCACGGTGGAATTGGATGGCGCCCATATTCCCGCCGCATTTGTTCATCATCAATTGTGTCATGCCGCTTCAAGTTTCTTTCGCTCGGGATTGTCGCGTGCGCTGATCATGACACACGATTCTTTTTCCAGTTCGTCGACCTATCAGAGCGGCATGTTCTATTATGGCGATGGACAGCATCTGACCCCGTTCTCGCCCCATCACCTGGCCATCGGCGCGCTCTATGAAAACGTCGCGCATATGCTTGGTTTGAGCGATGGCGACCCCGCGATCGATTTGATGAGTCTCGCCAGCCAGGGGCATCCCCGTCTGTTCGACCGTCGATTTGTCGGCAATTTGCACGATGTGGGTGCGCGCTTTAACGGGCCCTATGCCGGGGCGTGGTTCGACCTTTGCCGCGAACGCGCGCGCGCCCAGGGCTATGATCTCGGTCCGGCAAGAGTCAAGGAGCGCGCGATCGAGCCGATCAACGCCGATATCGCCGCGAGTACGCAAAAGCTATTCGAGGAAACCATGCTTGCCGCTGTCGAGGCTCTTTGGGGCTTGGCACGGTCAAGCGGCATAGCGACGGACTCCTTGTGCCTAGGTGGAAGTGCGGCGCTGAACGCCGCAAGCAATAGCCGCATCGCGCGCGAAAGCCCTTTCACGCGAATTTCCGTCAGTGCCGGATGCGATGACAGCGGGCTCGCGATCGGCGCGGCCTTGGCGGCCTATCACAATGTCCTCGATCAGCCCCGCCCTGCGATGGACCAGCACGAACTCAATTCCGCCTATCTCGGTATGACGTATGACGACAAAGAGATCGGTCCCGCTTTCAAGGACCGCGATCGCACGATATCGATTCAGGCGACCAGCAGCGCGCCCGAAAGTGCCGCGCGCGATCTTGCCGTCGGCAAAATCGTCGGATGGTTCGAGGGGCGGAGTGAAATCGGCCCCTTTGCCTTAGGTCACCGCGCCATTCTTGGCGATCCGCGCCATGAGAGCACAGTCGAGCGGATCAATCGGATTGCCGGTCGGGCGAGCTGGCAGAAGCTCGGGGCCGCTGTACTTGAGACCGAAGTGAACGACTGGTTCGGGGCCGGTCCAAGCGTTGCGTCCGCCGGTCTATTCAGCGGCTATGTGCGCGGCGCGGCCATGTCGACGCTTGGCCTTGGTCAGGTGAGAATCCAGACCGTCGCGCCCGAGGCTGGCGATTTCTATCACCTATTGCGTGCGTTCCATGTGCTCACGCAAACACCTTTGGTAGTCAATGCCCCCCTCAAACCAGCCGGAGAGCCGCTCATTGAGATGCCCGATGAAGCTGTTCGATTTTTCGCCGCCTCCGAGCTCGACGCCCTCTATATCGACGGGTACCGAATCTCGCGCCGCGCCGAAGCAAAGACAGTGAGCAAGGCCCCGGCGAAAAAGCCTGGGCGCTCGACCACCCCCAACAAGACGGTCCGCACGGCCGGTCGCGCGAAGGCGCGCTCCGGGCGCCGGGCCGCAAAATAAAGAGACGGGAGATTTTATCAGTGGCTGGACGATCCATTTTCCAACGCGTGACGCTTGGTATCGACAAAGAACCCGCGCGCTCCGCGTCGTCGGCGGCGACCGCCGATCCGCGCCCCGATTATCACGGGATCATCACCCATTATGAGCGCTGCCTGGCGGAGCACGGCCCGAACCACCGCGGTGTCGATTGGCCGAACGCGCCCGATCTTGCGACCCGCTTCGATGTCATGCTTGGCGTGGTACGCGCGACGCCCGCGCGGCCCTCGGTGCTCGATCTCGGCTGCGGCCCGGGCCTGCTCCTCGATCATCTACGCGCGACCGGCCGGCAGGATGCTCTCGACTATAATGGCGTCGATCTGTCTCAAGCGATGATCGAAGCCGGGACCCGGCTTTGGCCGAGTGTACAGTTTTCGCGCCGCGATATTTTGGAACAGCCGTTTGACGAGAAGAGCTTCGACTATGTGATCATGAACGGCGTGCTGACCGAGAAAGAGAGCCTGAGCGCAGCCGCGATGACCGCCTACGCGGAACGACTGATCGAGGCCGCCTTCCGATGCTGCCGTGTTGGCATCGCCTTCAACGTGATGAGTGCCCATGTCGACCGCAAGCGCGATGACTTATTCCACTGGCCGTTCGACGCGCTGATGAGCTTCCTCAAAGCGCGTGTGACGCGGCATGTGACGCTGCGCGCCGATTACGGTCTTTATGAATATACGGTTTATGCTTATCGAACCGCGAGTTCGCCCGCAGGGTAAATTGATAGACGACTATATGACGAGGCGATCGATGGCGGCCCCGACTTACCGCTACGTAATGCCAATTAATTCATAAACGTTCGAGCAGGACCGCAATGCCCTGCCCCACGCCGATGCACATGGTGCAGAGCGCATAGCGGGCCTTGCGTCGATGAAGCTCATTGACCGCGGTCAACGCCAATCGCGCGCCGCTCATGCCGAGCGGATGGCCGAGAGCGATGGCGCCGCCATTGGGGTTCACATGCGGCGCATCGTCCGGCAGGCCGAGCTGGCGCGTGACGGCCAGCGCCTGGGCCGCAAACGCCTCGTTCAGTTCGATCACGTCGATCTCGGATAATTTAAGACCCGCGCGCTCCAACACCTTGCGTACCGCGGGCGCCGGCCCGATGCCCATGACGCGCGGCTCGACCCCAGCCGTCGCCATCGCCACCACGCGGGCGCGTGGCTCGAGCCCATGCGCACGCGCGGCCGCCTCGGACGCCAAAATAAGCGCCGCGGCGCCATCATTCACGCCCGAGGCATTGCCGGCGGTCACCGTGCCACCAGCCCGAAAAAGCGTCGGCAATTTGGCGAGAGACTCTATTTTGGTATCGGGCCTGGGATGCTCGTCGCGATCGACGACAAGGGCCGGCCCCTTCGCCTGGGCGATTTCCACGGGCACGATTTCAGCGGCGTAGACACCGGCCTCGATCGCCTTGCCCGCCCGCTGTTGGCTGCGCAACGCAAAGGCATCTTGGTCGGCGCGATTGATCTGATATTCCGCCGCGACGTTCTCGGCGGTCTCAGGCATGGAATCGATGCCATAACGCTCTTTCATCAGCCGATTGACGAAGCGCCAGCCGAGCGTCGTGTCCTCGATCTTGGCGTTGCGCGAAAAGGCGGAATCCGCTTTGGCCATCACGAACGGCGCGCGCGTCATGCTCTCGACGCCGCCGGCAATCATCAGCGACGCCTCGCCGGCGCGAATGGCGCGCGCGGCCGTGCCAACCGCATCGAGACCCGAGCCGCAGAGCCGATTGATTGTCGCGCCCGGCACGCTGGCGGGCAGGCCAGCCAATAAGAGCGCCATGCGCGCGACATTGCGGTTATCTTCGCCGGCCTGATTGGCGCAGCCGAAGATCAAATCATCGACCGCCTGCCAATCGACGCGCGGATTGCGTTTGATCAGGGCCGCCAGCGGAACGGCGCCGAGATCATCGGCCCGCACCTGTGCGAGCACACCACCAAATCGGCCGATCGGCGTGCGCACGGCATCGCAAATGAAAGCATCGGGCATAAACTCTCTCCGCTCGTTCAGGCCGCCGCATTGCCGTGCGCGCGCGCGGTGCGGGCATGCAGCGCGCGTAGGGTCTCAAGCTCCGCTTGGGTCGGCGGCGGTGTGGTCTCGAGCGTGTTCGCGATCCGAAGTTTCCACCCCGTGACGGCGATTGCCTGCTCCTTGGTATTGCCGGGGTGAAGCGCGACCAATTCAAGCTCGCGGGTTTCGGGGTGCGGTTTCAAAACACCGAGATCGGTGATCACGACGCTCGGGCCTTTGCCCTTAAGCCCGGCGCGCTTGCGCGCATCGCCCCCGTCGAGATGCCCGGCCGAGGTGATGAAATCGAGCGTCTCGACAAAGGTGCGCGCGCCTTGCCGCAGCACGATGAATACCTCGCCGGCCGAGCCTGCGATTTCGGGCGCACCGCCCGCCCCCGGCAGCCGCACTTTCGGCTTGGCATAGGGGCCAATCACGGTGGTGTTGATATTGGCGAAGCGGTCGATCTGCGCCGCGCCCAAAAAACCAATATCGATGCGGCCGCCCTGCAACCAATAGCGAAACATTTCCGGCACCGAGACCACCGTGTCGGCGGTGGCCGACAATTCACCATCGCCGATCGAAAGCGGCAGCACATCGGGCTTGGTGCCGATCGTGCCGGATTCGTAAATCAACACGATGTCGGGCGCGTGGGTGAGCCGCGCGAGATTCGAGGCCGCGCTCGGCAGGCCGATCCCGACGAAACAGACCATGTTGTTCTTCAACAAGCGGGCGGCCGCGATGGTCATCATCTCGTCGGCGCTGTAATTCGGTTCAGCCATGGGACACCTGCTTCGACTGCGCGCCAACGAGGCTACGTTCATAATCGGCGAAATCCGCCGTCGACATGACGTGACGATTCATCCACGCCAAGAACGTCTCGCGGTCGCGCGAAATATCGTCCCAATCGCTATAAAACTTGTTGTCGCGGCCATAATAGCCTTCGGCATAAGACGGCCTCGCCCCGTGCGGCACCAGACAGACCGCGCTGACCACCCAATGCGGCAGGATCACCGCATTGCGTGGCGCTTCGAGCGCATCGACGATTTCCTCAACCGTGACGATCGCACGCTTGGCTGCCAACACGGCCTCTTTTTGCACACCGACAATGCCCCAGAGCAGGACATTGCCCTTGCAATCGGCCTTTTGGGCATGGATGACCGCGACGTCAGGGCGGACGGACGGCACCGCCGCGAGCACTTCGCCGGTGAACGGGCAGGTCAGCGATTTGATCTCCCTGTTGTGCTTCGGCAGATCATTGCCGACATAGCCGCGCATGACCGCAAAGGGCAAACCGCTGGCGCCCGCGGCATAGGCATTGGCGAGGTCCGCGTGGCTTCGCTCGTTCACCGTGAGCGGCGCCGGCCAATCCTTCTCGATCGCGTCCCGAAATCGATGGAGCGAGCCGACACCGGGATTGCCGCCCCAGGAGAAAACGAGTTCGCGCGCAACACCCATGCCGATCATCTGGTCATAGATGATATCCGGCGTCATACGCACCAGCGCGAGGTCGCGCTTTTTCTGGCGAATGATCTCGTGCCCGGCGGCAAAGGGAATGAGATGCGTGAAGCCCTCACAGGCCACACGATCGCCATCGTGAATCAACCCGGCTATTGCCTCGCGAAGCGATATCAACTCAGCCATGGAACGTTCCTGCCTCAATAGTCCGACTAAAGCGGCACAAAGGCGCCGCGCCACACCCGCATCGCGCGCGCTGCCTTATACGGCTTCGCTTCTGGCGCCCTGCTCCGACACGAGCGCGATGGCTTGGGCGAGAACTTCCGCCCCGGCCCCTGGGCGCGTCCCGTTTTCCGAAATGAACCGGCGAAAGGCGCGGGACCCCGTAAGGCCGTTGAATAAGCCCAGCATGTGACGTGCCACCGAATAAAACGGCACGCCACGCCGGCGCGCGACCTCGATATAGGGGATCATGGCGCGCGCCACGTCGTGACGGCTTGGTATGGGCCCAGCGGCGCCGAAAATCAAACGGTCGGCCTCAAGGAGGGTATAGGGGTCTTGATAGGCCGTGCGACCGATCATCACGCCATCAAGTCGATCCAGCGCGTCTCGGGCCATCTCCAAACTCGTCACGCCGCCATTGAGAATGATGGTGAGGTCGGGTCGCTCGGCCTTCAGGCGATGCACGACGTCATATTGCAGCGGCGGAATCTCTCGATTGTCCTTAGGCGTCAGGCCGGTCAGGATCGCGATACGGGCATGGACGATGAAGACACGGCAACCCGCCGCCGCGACGCAATCGATGAATTGCAAAAATTCCTCATAGCTCTCGCGACCATCAATGCCGATGCGGCTTTTTACCGTGACCGGAATCGAGACCGCGCGTCGCATCGCCTCCACCGCGCGCGCAACCGTTTCGGGCTCGGCCATCAAACAGGCGCCGAAGCGCGCACTTTGCACGCGCTGGCTCGGGCAGCCGACATTCAAATTGATTTCGTCATAACCCCACGCGGCCCCAATCGCCGCCGCCGCGGCGAGCTGTTGGGCGTCGGCCCCACCTAATTGCAAAGCGAGGCCGTGTTCGGCCGGATCGAAGCCAAGCAAATGCTCCCGATCGCCGCGCAGGATCGCGGCCGCGGTGATCATTTCGGTATAGAGCAGCGTATGCCGCGAGATTTGACGGAGGAAGTATCGCGCGTGGCGATCCGTCCAATCCATCATCGGCGCGACCGCGAGGCGCCGGTCGATTGGGGTGGTTTCAGTCATGGCGGCGCACCATACAAGCCCGGCCATTCGCCTGCAAACCAGCGTTTTGCCGGGTTCCGACCGTTCGGGACACCCTACATTGCCAGACCCTTTGACTCGGTGAAAGCGGCCGGCCTACAACAGCCGAGCCAGCGGCCCGAGGAATGGCCGCCATGATAGCGGGGGGAACATAAATGGCGCGGCATCGGATTGCCGTGATCCCGGGCGATGGGATCGGCAAAGAGGTTGTACCCGAGGCGATTCGGGTGCTCGACAAGGTTGGCGCGCGCCATGGCGTGAGCTTCGACTGGACACATCTGGATTGGTCTTGCGAGACCTACGCCAAGACGGGCCGCATGATGCCGGAAGATGGCGTCGAGCAATTAACCAAGTTCGAATCGATCTTCTTGGGCGCGGTCGGCTTTCCCGGCGTGCCGGACCATGTGTCGCTTTGGGGTCTTTTGATCCCGCTGCGGCGCGCCTTCCGCCAATACGTCAATGAGCGGCCGATCCGCCTGATGAAAGGTGTCGCCTCGCCGCTCGCGGGCCGCAAGGCCGGCGACATCGATCTCGTGATCATTCGCGAAAACAACGAGGGCGAATATTCCGAAATGGGCGGGCGCATGTATCGCGACACGCCCGAGGAATTCGCCATTCAGGAAAGCGTGTTCACCCGCAAGGGCGTCGACCGCATCATCACCTATGCGTTCGAACTGGCCCGCAAGCGCCGCAAGCATGTTACCTCGGCGACCAAATCAAATGGCATCATTCACACCATGCCGTTTTGGGATGAGCGTTTCGCCGTGATCAAGGCGAAATACCCCGACGTCAAGGCCGACCAATATCACATCGACATTTTAAGCGCGCACTTCGTGCAGCACCCGGATTGGTTCGACGTCGTGGTCGGCAGCAATCTGTTCGGCGATATTCTGTCGGACCTCGGCGCGGCGGTGGTCGGCGGCATGGGCCTCGCGCCTGCTGCCAATATCAACCCCGAAAAAAATTATCCCTCGATGTTCGAGCCGGTGCATGGCTCGGCACCGGATATCGCGGGCAAGATGTTCGCCAATCCGATCGCACAAATTTGGACCGGCGCCATGTTGCTCGATCATCTGGGCCATAACGCCGCGGCGCGTGAGGTCGAGGCCGCGATCGAGCGCGTGCTGGCCGAGGGCAAAATCAGGACCCGCGATCTCGGCGGCACCGCCGACACCGCTGCCATGGGCAAGGCAATCGCCGACGCGCTTTGAAAGGCAGGAGCCGCGCCAAAGCGGCGCGGTATCACAAGGGAGGTTAACATGGCCTATCGCCTAACCGTAACTTATCCAAACGAACCCAATGGCAAGTTCGATTTCACCTACTACCGCGACAAGCACATGCCGATGGTGCGTGCGCGCCTGGGCGCCAATGTGACACGCACCGAAATCGGCAAGGGCATGACAGCCGGCGATGGCGGTAAGGCCGGTTTTGTTTGCGTTGGCCAGGTCTGGTTTACATCGCTCGACAATATGCAGGCCGGCATGAAGCAGCACGGCGCCGAGATCATGGGCGATATTCCGAACTACACGAATATCAAGCCGAACGTGCAGATCGAAGAACTGGTGAGCTAGCGCGTCATCGCGGCTGACACGGAGCGCAATCATGACCCTCAAGGATATGCGTCGGCGTAGCCTTTGGCTCGGCGAGGCGCTGTGGGACGATGACAACAAAGCCGCGCCGCTCGGCGGCGAGGCACGCGCCGATGTTTGCATTGTCGGCGGTGGCTTTACTGGGCTTTGGACCGCCATTCGACTGAAGGAAGCGCAGCCTTCGCTCGATGTCGCGATCATCGAGAAGGATTTTTGCGGCGCGGGCGCGAGCGGGCGCAATGGCGGATTCGTTTTGTCGTGGTGGGCGAAGTTTCTTTCACTCAAGAAAATTTGCGGCGAGGAAGAAGCTGTGCGTCTGGCCAAAGCGTCGGCCGACAATGTGACCGAGCTTGGTAAATTCTGTGCGGCGAACGGCATTGATAGCCATTATCGCAAGGATGGCTGGCTCTGGGCGGCGACCAGCGCGGCACAAATTGGCGCCTGGCAAGGCACCATGGACGCCGCCGAGAAATGGCAATTGCGCCCGTTCGAAGACTGGACGCCGGATGAGGTTGCGCGCCGCTCGGGCTCGCCGCGCCACATCGCCGGCATTTTCGAGCCGAGTGCCGCGACCGTGCAGCCGGCGCTCCTCGCGCGTGGCCTTCGCCGCGTCGCGCTTGAGAAGGGCGTGCGGATTTATGAAGAAACGCCGATGCAAAAGCTCGTGCGCGGCCGACCGCCCAAAGTGGTGACGGAAAATGGCTCGATCACAGCCGGCAAAGTGATCCTCGCCATGAACGCCTGGGGCATCGGCTTTCCCGAATTGCGCAAGGGCATTGTCGTGGTTTCGAGCGATATCGTCGGCACCGAGGCCGCGCCCGAAAAGCTCAAAGCCAATGGGTGGGACAATGGCATGTGCATCTCGGACGGCCGGACGCTCGTGCATTATTACCGCACCACCAAAGACGGCCGCATCGCCTTCGGCAAGGGTGGCATGAACGGCAATCTGCCGTTCGGCGGGCGGGTTGGCGAGAAATTCGATGGGCCATCGCGGCTGGCGGATGGCGTCGAACAGTGGTTCCGCTGGACCTACCCGCAATTGGCCGACATCAAGATCGAGACCAGTTGGACCGGGCCGATCGACCGTTCGAAGACCGGCCTGCCCCATTTCGGCCGCTTCGAGGATTGCCCGGACGTGCTTTATGGCATCGGCTATTCGGGCAATGGCGTGGGCCCGTGCGCGCTCGGCGGGCGGATTCTGGCCTCGCTCGCACTGGAGAAGAAAGACGAGTGGTCATCCTGCGGCCTGGTGCGGCCGCTGACGCGCGATTTTCCGCCTGAACCGATCCGCTATGTCGGTGGGCTCGTTGTGCAGAAGGCGGTCGCGGCCAAGGACCGCGCCGAGGATGAAGGGCGCTCGCCGGGTCCGCTGGTCGATTATCTCGCCAGCTTCGCCCCCGCCGGCCTCTCCCCCTTCAAGGGCCAAAAGGCCGGCCTGGAGGAGACCCACTAGGCCCCTAACCGGCTCGCGGCGCGACATCCCCATTAATGCCGTCATGCCCGGGCGAAGACCCGGGCATCCAGACTTCCCAAAAGAATACCTGGATTGCCGGGTCAAGCCCGGCAATGACGATAGAGGTGATGAGGGGTGAGACCGATTGACTCGGGCGCTCAGGCACCGAACACTCTATTCACGGCAAGCGGCTGTGGGGATTGGGAGGGTTTTGCCTTGGGTCAGATGGTCGGCATTGATGTCGGGGGCACGTTCACGGATTTCGTGGCCTATGACCCGGCGCAGAAGCAACTCAAAGTCTGGAAGACGCTCTCAACCCCGCGCGATCCAGGCGAAGGCATCCTAGGCGGCATCGAAAAGGGCGGCGCGCTCGGCGCGATCGACCATCTGCGGTTCGGCACCACCATCGCGACCAATGCGATTCTCGAGCGCAAGGGCGCGACCGTCGCCTACATCACGACCGAAGGGTTCAAGGACGTTCCGTTCATTCAGCGCGGCAAGCGCAAGGCGCATTACGACATCACCTGGGTGAAGTCGAAGCCCCTGGTGCGCCGCCAGCATTGTCATGAGGTGCGCGGGCGCATCACGGCGCGCGGCGGCGAATACACGCCGCTCGATGAAGATCGCGTGCGCGCGCTGGCGAAGGAGATCGCGGCCGAGCCCTCGGTCGAGGCCGTTGCGGTGTGCTTGCTGTTTTCTTATGTAACCCCGGTGCATGAGCGGAAGATCAAGGAGATCTTCACCGAACTTTGCCCAACAAAACCGCTCTCGGTTTCCTATGACGTGTTGCCGAAGTGGAAGGAGCATGAGCGCTCCTCGACCACCATCGCGGACGCCTATGTGAAGCCGCTGGTCAGCCGGCATTTGAAAAATCTCAAGGCGCGCTTCGAGGCGCGCGGCATCGGCACCAAGCGCATCGCGGTGATCCGCTCGAATGGCGGCGAGATGACGGTCGATGGCGCGGCCGACATGCCGATCCAGATGACGTTGTCCGGTCCCACGGGTGGCGTGGTTGGCGCCAAGCAGATCGCGAAATTGATCGGCGTCGATCAGCTGGTCACGCTCGATATGGGCGGCACCTCGACCGATGTGGCAACCGTGGTCAATGGCCGCGAGAGCTTCACCACGAGCTTCGAGATCGAATTTGGCGTGCCGATCCAAATTCCGATGATCGACATTCGCACCATGGGCGCGGGCGGCGGCAGCCTCGCCTGGATCGACAAGGGCGGCATGTTGCGCGTGGGGCCCGAAAGCGCGGGCGCTGACCCGGGCCCCGCCTGCTATCGCATGGGCGGCACGCGCGCGACCGTGACGGACGCCAATGTCGTGCTCGGGCGCATCAACCCGGCGAATTTTCTTGGTGGCGAGATGGCGCTCGATGCCGAGGCGGCGCGGCGTACGGTGGCCGAAATCGCCAAGGCGATCGGCAAGACGACCGAAGAAACCGCGCTTGCCATGGTGCAGATCGCCAACAACAACATGATCGGCGCGTTGCGTTGGGTGTTGACCGAACGCGGGCTCGACCCGCGCGATTTCACCCTGCTCGCCTTCGGCGGCGCGGGTCCCGTGCATGTGACCGATTTGATGTATCACGCCGGCATCCCGAGCGGCGTGGTGCCGAATTATCCGGGCCAGTTCTCGGCCTTTGGTTTCATCATGACCGATGCGCGGATCGATCTCGAGCGCACCGCGCAAATGACATCGAAGGCGTTCGATGCGGCGCACGCCAACCAAGTGTTGAGCGATCTGTTGAGGGAAAGCGTCGCGGCGCTCAAGGAACAGGACTATATCGATCGCATCGAGCTGCATCGCTCGCTTGAAATGCGCTATTTCGGCCAGAACCACGAGCTCGACGTGCCGATCGCCTTCGATCAATTTACGCCCGCGACCATCGCGTCGATTTGGGATGCTTTTCATAAGGCGCACAAAGCGCGCTTCAATTTCGATATTTCCGGCGAGACCATCGAGCTGATCTCGATCAAGGTGACCGCCGTATCGCTGACCGAGAAGCCCGATCTGCCGAAGCTCGCAGCCTCGAGCGCGACACCGAAGCCGGTGGCGCGGCGCCCGGTCATTTTCGATCACGGCGCGCTCGATACGCCGGTCTATGACCGGGGCGCGCTCAAGGCCGGGCAGCGCTTTGTCGGCCCGGCGGTGATCGAGGAACCGGCCTCGGTGACGGTCGTCAGGCCGGGCGATGCGGTGCGGATCGATGATTATGGTAATATCCTGATCGGCAAGATCGCGGCAGCCTAGATTGGAAGGGCGAAGTGAACATGTGGCGATGGTCTCACCCATTATCGTCATTGCCGGGCTTGACCCGGCAATCCAGTGTTTTGAAGAAGCCTGGATGCCCGGACCTGCCTGCGCGAAGCCGGGGCTTCGCTTCGGCGGACGCAGGTCAAGTCCGGGCATGCCGAGATAGGAATGGCGGGGCCGAACGTCTAATTTAGTGCAACAATATTAGGCTGGATGAGCGAAGGAGTTGGTTCGATGGATATGGTCGCGATGAACATCATCGATTCGGCGATGGTCGCCATCTGTCGCGAGATGGGCGTCAATGTGCAGAAGACTGCCTATTCGACGATCTTCTCCGAGGCGGAGGACTTCACCTGCGCGCTCGCCAGCCCCGAGGGCGAGATGATCTCGGTCGCCGAGTTCTGCCCGGCGCAGATCGGCGGCGTGCCCCTCCTCGTCCGCTCGATGGTGCGCGAGGTCGGCGCCGCCGCGATCGAAGAAGGCGATGTGATCGTCCACAACGATCCCTATCGCGGTGGCCTCCACACGCCCGAGCACACCATGTTCAAGCCGATCTTCGTCGATGGCGAGTTGATGGGTTTCGCGGTTTGCATCGGCCATTTCGTCGAGGTCGGCGGCATGGTGCCGGGCGGTTTTCCGGGCGAAGCGACGGAGATTTTCCACGAGGGCTTCCGCGTGCCGCCGGTCAAGATCGTCAAACGTGGCAAGGATGTGCCCGAAGTATGGAAACTTCTGCTCGCCAATGTGCGCACGCCGCGCGGCAATTATGGCGATTTGCGCGCGCTGATCAGTGCGGTCGATCTCGGCGAGCGGCGCCTGAAGGAATTGATCGGCAAATACGGCAAGGCGACCTTCCGTCAAACCGTCAGCGACCTCATGGATTATTCGGAAGCGCGCATGCGCGCAGAAATCAAGGCGTTTCCCGATGGCCATTATGGCTTCGAGGATTTCATCGAGGACGACGGCATCGAGGACAAGGAATACAGGATCAAGGTCACGGTGCATGTGCAGGGAAATGAGGTGGTGATCGATTACACCGGCTCATCGTCCCAGGCCAAAGGCCCGATCAATGCGACGCTCGGTGTTGCCTGGTCGGCCTCCTACAACGCCATGCTGCATTTGACCGATCCCTCGATCCCGAAAAATTCGGGCTGCTTCCGCCCGATCCGCGTGATCGCGCCGGCCGGCAGCGTGATGAACGTCAATTATCCGGGCTCGGAGGTTGGCGGGAACACCGAAACCCATCCCTTGATCGTCGCCTGCATTTTGGGCGCGATGGCCGAGGCGGCGCCCAATCGGGTGATGGCCTCTGAAGGCACCACGCATGGCTGCTTCGTCTTTGGTGGCTATGACGAACTCAATGACGAGCCGTTCGGCGCGTTCGACTTCTCTTATGTCGGCTATGGCGGGCGGGCGTTCGCCGATGGCAATGACGCGACCGATTCGATCAACGGCAATTGCGCCAATACGCCGACCGAGGTGTTCGAAACGCGCTATCCGTGGATCGTCGAGGAATATGCGCTGAGGCAGGATTCGGGCGGCGCGGGCGAGCATCGCGGCGGGCTCTCGATTTCGAAAACCATGCTGTCGACCGGCCCGGTCATGATCAGCCAGATGACCAACAAGCATAAGCGCCGGGCCTGGGGCCTCAAGGGCGGGCGCGAAGGCGTTTCGGGCGCGACGCTCTATTTGCAGGCCAATGGCAATCGCTGGCAGACCATTTCGGAAGCCTTCGGCAAGGTCAGCCCAAGCAAATATTCCAACGTGCCGATCAAGCCGGGCGAGCGCGTCTCGGTCAAAGCGCCGGGCGGTGGCGGCTATGGCGACCCGCAAAAGCGCGATCGCCGGCTGATCGTCGACGACGTGGTCGAAGGGTTTATCTCGCGCAAGAAGGCGAAAGAGGATTATGGCTTCGAGGAGCGCTGGATCGCTGCCTATGGTGGCGATGCGCCGAGTGATAAGGCGGCGGAATGACGGGAGCCGAATAGTTACGCGCCCCGGCGCGTCACGTTAAGCATTGACGCGTCTCGGCGCGTCACACAAAGCAAAGAACAAGCCACAGGGAAACAGGGTCAATCATGCGCTTTTCAGATAACGGCTATTACATCGAACGCTACGTCAAATGCGACAATTGTGGCGTGCTGATCTATGACGAGGGCCTCAAGGCCGAGACCAAGGAAGGCTCCAAGCTCTATTGCACGGACTGGTGCATCGAATGGGCCAAAATGCGCATGGATGGGGTCGAGAACCCCCGTTTGCCGCTGCCCAAGGAAGGCATCCACAAGGTCGGCTGACGATCAACGTCCCTTAAAGATGGGTTTGCGTTTTTCGAGGAAGGCGGCGGTGCCCTCCGCCTTGTCTTCACTCGCGAGCAAAAGCGCAAAGGCGCGCCGCTCAAACGCCAGGCCATCGGCCAGGCCCATCGTATAGGCCTTCAACACGCTATCCTTGGCGACGCGGAGTGCAAGCGCCGGCTTCGCGGCGATCGTCTCGGCCAGGGCCAGCGCGCGGGGCGTGGCCTCGCCCGTGGGCGTTAATTCCGCCACCAGCCCGGCCGCAAGCGCTTCCTGCGCCGTGATCGGCTGGCCGGTCAGCACCATTTTCATGGCGAGCGATTTGCCGACCAAACGCGGCAACCATTGCGTACCGCCACCGCCCGGCAATATCCCGAGATTGATCTCGGGCGTGCCAAAGCGCGCACCCTCGCCCGCCACCACAATATCGGCCGAGAGCGCAAGTTCGAGCCCGCCGCCCAAACAAAATCCCTCGACCGCCGCGATGAGTGGCTTCGAAAAAGCACGAATGGTCGCCCAGTGCCGTCCGCGCGGTTCGGTCTCGGCCATGACCGGCGTTTTGACGGCGAGCTCGTTGATGTCAGCGCCCGCGGCAAACACCTGGTTGCCGCCCGTAAGCACGACGCAGGCAATCGTCTCGTCGTCATTTGCTTCGATCAGCGCGGTCGCGACGGCGCCGAGCAGCGAGGTTGCCAGTGCATTGCGCTTCTCGGGTCGATTGAGCGTGAGCAACAGCACGCCGGGATTGGGCCGCGTGACGAGGAGTTCTGCCTGATCTGCCATGACAATCCCTATATCGAAGCGCGATGCGTTGTCGCGGGTTTCACGTTACCGCCGCAATTTGGGCAAAGCGCGGTTCGCGCCACTCGCCGCTCTTTAGAATGGCGACCAGCGCCTCGACCGCGTCAAAAACATCCACATAGCGCACATAGAGCGGGGAGAAGCCGAAGCGCATGAGATCCGGCGCGCGAAAATCGCCGATCACGCCGCGCGCGATCAAGGCTTGCATGATCGGATAGCCTTGCGCGTGGCGGAACGAAACCTGGCTGCCGCGTTGCGCCACCTCGCGCGGCGAAGCCACCACGAGATCGTTTCCGGCACAGCGCTGTTCACACAAGGCGATGAAGATGTCGGTCAGCGCCATCGACTTGGCGCAAAGTTGTTTCATGTCGACACCGTCGAACACATCGAGCGCGGCATCGAGTACCGAGAGCGCGAGGACCGATGGCGTGCCGGTCAAAAACCGCGCGATGCCATCGGCCGGCACGTATTCAGCGTTGAATGCAAAAGGCCGCGCATGCCCCATCCAATCGGCGATGACAGGCTCGATAGTCTCCTGCCAGCGCCGCGCGACATAAAGGAATGCGGGCGCGCCCGGCCCGCCGTTCAAATATTTATAGCCACAGCCGACCGCGAAATCAGCCTCGGCCGCGCCGAGATCGATTGGCAGCACACCCGCGCTATGGCTCAAATCCCAAAGCACCAAGGTGCCGCGCTCATGGGCCAGGCTGGTGAGCACCTTCATGTCGTGGCGTTCACCCGTGCGGTAATCGATCTCGGTCAACATCAACAGCGCGACGCGATGATCGAGGGCGCCGGAGAGCATGCCACGCTCGACCATGCGAAGCTCAAAGGGCGGGCCGAGCCAGCGCACCAACCCTTCGGCGACATACAGATCGGTCGGAAAATTATCGACCTCGCTAAGGATCACCGGCCGGTCGGGCTTCAAACGAAGCGCGGAAGCGAGCAGCTTATAAAGATTGATCGAGGTCGAATCGCCGATGATCACCTCGTCGGGGCCCGCCCCGATCAAGGGCGCGATCTTGGCGCCGACCCGGCGCGGCAAATTGATCCAATCGGCCTGGTTCCAACTGCGGATCAGGCCCTCGCCCCATTCCTGGCCAACCACGCGCCCGGCGCGGGCAGCGGCCGCGCGCGGCAAGGCACCGAGCGAATTGCCATCGAGATAGATCACGCCTTCGGGCAACGAGAAACGATCGCGACACGACGCCAAGGGGTCGGCGTGGTCGAGCTCGGCTAGCGCCGTGCGGCTGGTTGCAACCATGATCGCCCCATTCTGCCCGTCCTCAGCCTAGAATACGATGAGACGAGGCGAATCCGGAGGGCGTCATGACCACTGAGCGCGATTTGCCGGGCCCCGGCCTGCCGGAGGGGGCGGCGACCGAATTCGACGGCGCCATGAGCTATGGCGATTATCTGGGGCTCGACCAATTGCTATCGGCGCAGCGGCCGCGCAGCGACAGCCATGACGAGCTGTTGTTCATCATCATCCACCAAGCGACCGAGCTTTGGATGAAGCTGATGGTTCATGAGCTTGAGGCCGCGTGCGCGGCGCGCGGCACCGACGCCCTCAAGCCGAGTTTCAAGATGCTGGCGCGCGTCTCGCGCATTCAAGCGCAGCTCAACCAGTCCTGGGATGTGCTTTCGACCCTGACCCCGGCGGATTATTCCACCTTTCGCGACGCGCTCGGTTAATCCTCGGGCTTTCAATCCTATCAATATCGCCTGATCGAGTTTCGGCTCGGCAATAAGAACAGCGCGCAACTCGCGCCGCATCGCCACCGCGCCGATTTTCTGGCGCGGCTCGATCAGGCCTTGAAGGCGCCGAGCCTTTATGACGAGGCGATCCATCTGTTGGCGCGCCGGGGCTTCGCGATCGATCAGGCGGAACTCAAGCGCGATTTGAGCGAAGCGCGTGTGACCAACCAGTCGGTGCGCGATGCCTGGCTCGCGGTCTATCGCGACACCACGACCTATTGGGATCTCTACGAACTCGCCGAGAAACTGGTCGATCTCGAAGACTGGTTCCGCCAATGGCGTTTTCGCCATCTAACGACGGTCGAGCGCATCATCGGCGGCAAGCGCGGCACGGGTGGCACCGCCGGCGTCGGCTATTTGCGCGAGGCGATTTCGGTGCGGCTGTTCCCTGAATTGTGGGATTTGCGCACGGTTCTTTAAGCGCGCCCCTTGCTCGGCCCCCGGCCCCTCGGTCACCATCGGGTCTGATTACTCCGAAAGGACGGCAGATGGGCCGAATGACCCAAATTGCGGCGGCGGATGGCGAGCGCTTCGGCGCCTACCTCGCTATGCCCGAATCCGGCCGAGGCCCGGGCCTTGTGCTGGTTCAGAAAATTTTCGGCGTCAACGCGACGATGCGCGCCCATGCCGATTTGTTCGCCGAGGAAGGCTATGCGGTGCTGGTGCCGGACCTGTTCTGGCGCCTCGAACAGGGCATCGAGCTTGGCTATGGCGAGGCCGATGTGGCGCGCGGCCGGGCGCTGCTCGAACGCTTCGATATCGGGCGCGGGATCGAGGATATCGGCGCCTGCCTGACCTATTTGCGCGCCATGCCGAGCGGTACTGGCATGGCAGGGGTTGTTGGATTCTGCTTCGGTGGCCGTTTGGCATTTCTGGCCGCCGCGCGCCTTTCGCCTGATGCCGTGGTCGCCTTTTATGGCGGCGGAATCGAGGCACATGTCGACGAGGCGCCGGCCATTCGATGCCCGACCATTTTGCATTTCGGCGCCAAGGATACGCTGATCCCGCCCGAGGCCGTCGCCCGTGTGCGCGCCGCGACCGACGGCAATGCGAATGTCCGAATTTTCACTTATGCCGATGCCGGGCACGGTTTTTACAACCATGACCGCACTGCGTATCACCGCCCTTCGGCAATGATGGCGCATTCGCGTACGATCACATTGCTACGTCAGGCGCTCGGACCGAATTTCGATCTTGAGAAATTGTGGGAGCGTCATCTCGAACTCGAATTCGCCACGCGCGACGCCGATGAAACCATGCGCACCATGGTGGCCAAACCCTATGTGAATCATGTGCCGGTCATGACTGGCGGCACGGGCTATGATGATTTGCTCCGCTTCTATCGCCACCATTTCATTTCGCAAATGCCGAAGGACACCAACATGATTCCGGTGTCGCGCACGATCGGCGCGGATCGGGTGGTTGATGAAATGATTTTCCGTTTTACTCACGACCAAGAGATCGACTGGATGCTACCCGGTATCAAACCAACGGGGCGCAAGGTCGAAATTCCCTTGATCGCGATTGTGAATTTCCGCGGCGGCAGGCTCTATCACGAGCACATCTATTGGGATCAGGCCTCGGTGCTGGTGCAGATCGGCCTGTTGGACCCCAGGGGACTACCGGTTGCGGGGCGCGAGACCGCCGCCAAGGTGCTCGACGAGACCCTGCCCTCCAACACGCTGATGGCACGCTGGCGCACAAGCGAGCCATAGTGCGCCCTGGATCCGACGGAGTCCAGACAGGCCGGACCTAGCGGGCAGACTGACAAATCTCCTCTGCCCCAGGGCGCTAGAAGCAGTCTAGTTTGGGAAGCGCCATGGAGCAACTTCGCGTCACGTCCGTGCCACGTTCCTCTACACCATGCAAATCAAGCGACGGCCCTTGACCCAGCGCCAGAAATCGCCTGAATCGGGTTTAGCACACCGACTGCGCGAACGATAAAAACGAGGGACCAAGGGAGATCCTACAATATGCGCTTTGCGGTCGATACGGGCGGCACGTTCACTGATCTGATCGTGGAGGACGATGACGGTGCGCTCCGCATGTATAAGGCGGAGACGACGCCCGATGATCCGATTCGCGGCGTGCTCGATAGCGTGCAAATCGCCGCCGATGATCGGGGCATCGACCGGCGCGCGCTGCTCGCCAAGGGTGATCTTTTCATTCACGGCACGACGCACGCGATCAATGCCGTGATCACCGGCAATACGGCCAAGACCGCGTTTCTGGTCACCAAGGGCCATGGCGACATGCTCGTGTTTCGCGAGGGCGGGCGCATCGAGCCGTTCAATTTCACCGTGCCCTATCCCGATCCCTATGTGCCGCGCTGGTTGACCTATGAGATCCCCGAGCGCGTGCTCTATGATGGGCGCGTCATGACCGCGCTCGATGAAGGCGCGGTGATCGAGGCAATCGGCAAAATGAAGGCCGAGGGCGTCAAGGCGGTCGCGGTGTGTTTGTTGTGGTCGATCGTCAACCCGGCGCACGAACTGCGCATCGGCGCGTTGCTCGAGCAGCATATGCCAGGCGTGCCCTATACGCTCGCCCATGTGTTGAACCCGACCATTCGCGAATATCGCCGAGCGTCGGCTGCGACCATCGATGCCTCGTTGAAGCCCTTGATGGGCGCTTATATGCGGACGCTGGCGAGCCGGCTGAAAGAGGCGGGCTTCGCCGGCCGCACGCTGGTCGTCACCTCGCAGGCCGGCGTGATCGATGCCGAGCATGGCGCGGAGGCGCCGATCCATTTGCTGAACTCGGGGCCTTCCATGGCACCGGTTGCCGGGCGGTTTTTCGCGCGCGTCGACGAGGCGGCGGAAAACGCCATTGTCGCCGATACCGGCGGCACGACCTATGATGTGAGCTTGGTGCGCAAGGGCCGCATCCCGTGGACGCGCGAGACGTGGTTGGGTACGCCCTTTCGCAGCCCGGTGACGGGTTTTCCTTCGGTCGACGTCAAAAGCATCGGCGCGGGCGGCGGCTCGATCGCCTCGGTCGATCGCGGCGGGATGTTGCATGTCGGCCCCAAAAGTGCGGGCGCGGTGCCCGGCCCAGTCGCCTATGGCAGAGGCGGCACGGAGCCGACCGTGACCGATGCTTCGCTCGTGCTCGGCCATCTCGACGCTGATTTTTTCTTAGGTGGCACGATGAAGCTGGATGTCGAAGGCGCGCGCCGCGCGATCCGCGACAGGGTCGCGACGCCGCTTGGCCTTGGCATTGAGCAGGCGGCGGATGCGATCTTGAAGGTCGCGACCGAGAACATGGTGCAGGCGATCATGAGCATCACGGTCAATCAGGGCATCGATCCGGCCGAAGCGATCTTGATCGGCGGCGGTGGCGCGGCGGGCTTGAACTCGGTTTGGATCGCGCGTCGGCTCGGTTGCAAGCAACTCGTTGTGCCTGAAGTGGGTGCCGCGCTCTCGGCCGCGGGCGCGCTGATGTCTGACCTGACCGCGCATCACACCGCGCATTTTTTCACGACGAGCGAACGCTTCGATCGTACGGGCGTGAACAAGACGCTTGCCGAGTTAGAGGCGCGTTGCCGCGCCTTTATCACGGGCCCGGGCCAGGGCTCGAAACAAAGCCGCATCGAATTCTCGGTGGAGGCGCGCTACCCGAACCAGGTGTGGGAGATCGAGGTGCCGTTGCGCCAGCCGCGTTTCGAGTCCGACGCGGCGCTCGGCGCCGTGCTCGAAGATTTTCATAAAGCGCATGAAGACATATTCGCGGTCAGCGATCCGGGATCGAGCATCGAGGCGGTGTCGTGGAGTGCGCGGGTGAGTTGCACCTTGCGGGCGAGCGAGGATGCTAAACTCGCGCCCAGTAGCCCCAAAGGCCACACCGCGGATCGACGCCGCGCGTTTTTTGCCGAAACCGGTTTTGTCGAGGCCACGGTCAAACGCTTCGAAATGATGAAGGTGGATGAAACGATCGCTGGCCCGGCGCTGGTCGAGTCCGCGTTCACCACCGTGGTGCTGCCGCCTGGCGCGACGGCAATCCGCCGGGCCTCGGGTAGTTTGTCGGTTGATGTCGGGTCGTAGGAGTATCTGACCTCATCCTTCGTCCCTCGACAAGCTCGGGATGAGGGACTCAGGATGAGGCCCAGGATTTGATACCCTCATGCTGAGCTTGTCGAAGCATGAGGGCCGCTCACAGGTCAACGGAGGCGTCATGGCGACGGCGGCAAAGCAGGTGGCGGGGGCGAGTGGGTTTGACGGCGTGCGGCTCGCGCTGCTCTCGAACCGCTTCGAAGGCATTTGCCGGAAAATGGCGAACACGCTGCTGCGCACCGCGCGCTCGGGCGTGATCAACATCGCGCATGATTTTTCGTGCAGCATTCTGACCGCCGATTGCGATTTGCTCGCGGTCGCCGAGAGCCTGCCGATTCACGTGCTGGTCGGGCCCGATCAAATGGCCCGCACGATGAAAGAATTCCACCCCGTGCTAAAGCGGGGCGACGCGTTCCTGCACAATTCGCCCTATCATGGCTGTTCGCACCCGGCCGATCACACCATTCTCGTGCCGGTGATCGATGATGAGGGCCGCCACCGCTTTACCGTTCTGGCCAAGGCGCATCAGGCCGATTGCGGCAATTCGATCCCAACTACCTATAACGGCACCGCGCGCGACGTCTATGAGGAAGGTGCGTTGATCTTCCCGGCGGTGCGCGTGCAGCGCGATTACAAGATGAATGACGATATCGTCCGCATGTGCCAGATGCGCATTCGCGTGCCCGAACAATGGTGGGGTGATTTTCTAGCCATGATCGGCTCGGCGCGTATTGGTGAGCGTGAGATTCTGGCGCTCGCCAATGAGATCGGCTGGGACACGCTGAGCGAGTTCGCCACCCAATGGTTTGACTATAGCGAAGCGCGCATGGTCGAGGTGATCAAGGCGCTGCCCAAGGGCCGCGTCACGAGGACCTCGACACACGACCCCATCCCTGGCACGCCGCCGGGCGGCATTCCGGTCAATGCCACGGTCGAGATCAAGCCCGAGGCCGGAATCATCGAAGTGGATCTGCGTGACAATATCGACAGCCAGCCCTGCGGCTTGAACATGAGCGAGGCGTGCGCGCGCTCGGCCGCGATGATCGGGGTTTACAATTCGATCGACCATCGCGTGCCGAAGAACGCCGGCAGCCACCGGCGCCTTAAAGTGCATTTGCGCGAAGGTTGCGTGGTCGGCATCCCCAAGCATCCAACTAGTTGCTCGGTTGCGACAACGAACGTCGCCGACCGGATTTCGAATCCCGTCCAAGCCGCCATGGCTGAAATCAAAGACGGCATTGGCCTCGCCGAATGCGGCGCGATTTTTCCGCCCTCGGTCGGTGTTATTTCGGGCGTCGATGAGCGCTATGGGAGGCGCTATGTGAATCAGTTGCTGTTGGGCTCAACGGGCGGTGCCGGCGCGCCGAGCTGCGATGCCTGGATGACGATTTGTCATGTCGGCAATGCCGGCATGATCCGCATGGATTCGATCGAGATCGACGAATTGCGCTTTCCCATGGTGATCACCGCGCGCGTGCTGCAACCCGATTCCGAAGGCGCCGGCACATTTCGCGGCGCGTTGGCGTCGTTTGTTGAATATGGCCCGCTCGGCGGTACGATGGAGGTCGCGTACGTCAGCGACGGCAGTATCAACGCGGCACAAGGCACACGCGGCGGGCTCAAGGGTGGGGCTTCGAATCAGTACAAATTGGATCGCGATGGCGGGCAGCAGCCGCTACCGGCAACCGGCGTGATTCCCTTGAACGAGGGCGAGCGGATCGTGGCGATTTCAACCGGCGGCGGCGGCTATGGACCACCCACATTGCGCGAGCCTGAGCGCGTGCTGGCCGATGTGCGCTCAGGCTGGGTGACGCCCGAACGCGCGCGGGATGTTTATGGCGTCGCCATTACGCCGGGATTTGAGATTGATCAAGACGCGACCAACCGCTTGCGGGGCTCAATGGGCCCGTCGGGCGCGCGCTCAGCATGAACGCGGGCTTGGATTCGTTCGGCGAGAATTACAGCGAGGCGCGCCAAAACTTCGAGGCCGCCGCCAAATCAGCCGGCGCGGCGTTCCATCGTTATCGGCACGACGATCCCGGGCTTAGTTGCGACGTTGCCGTGGTCGGACCGGCCAACGCGCACCATCGGCTTGCCATGATCGCTGGCACGCACGGCGCGGAAGGTTTTGCCGGCTCGGCCGTGATGGTCGATTGGCTGAGCCGGGGCAAGCGGCCCGCGGACACGGCGGTCGTGCTCATTCACGCGATCAACCCCTGGGGCTTCGTGCATATCAGCCGATGCACCGAAAACAACGTCGACCTCAATCGCAATTTCGTCGATCACGCCGGCCCACTGCCGGAGAACCCGGGCTATGCCGAGTTGCACCAGGCGCTTTGCCCGCCGCGCTGGGATGACGCGGCGCGTTTGGCGATCCACGATTTTTGCAACGCCTATGGCGCGCGTCATGGCCGGCAAAAGCTGATCGATGCCATCATGCGCGGCCAATATAGCCATAAGGATGGGCTCAATTTCGGCGGCCAGTCACCCGAATGGTCGAACCGCACCATCCGCGCGATCACGGCCGATCATTTGCGCGGCGCCGATACTCTGATGCTGATCGATTGGCACACCGGCCTTGGCGCCTATGGTGTGGCCTCGGTCATGTGCCTCGATCCGCCGGCGCACCCCGCCTATGACAAGGCCCGCGCGATTTTCGGGCCCGAGATCGACGCCGTGCAAAAACTCTTCGAGGGTGAAGACCCGCCGGTCTATACTGGCCTATTGCTCAATGCCGTGCGGGCCGAAGCCGCGGCCAAAACGACCGTCGCGTGTACGGTCGAGTTCGGCACGCGACCGCTTGATGCCATGCTCGACGGTCTTCTGGTCGATCGCTGGCTGCGCCTCGCCGCCCCGGCCAACGCGCCGGGCCTTGCGGCGCTCAAGGCCGAGGTGCGCGATGCCTTTTGCCCGGACGACCCGGCCTGGCGCGGGGCGGTGATCCAATCGGGTGCGGCCCTGATCGCGCGCGCCACGCAATGGCTGAGCCGTTAAGCGAGCATCGCACATGAGCGGCGTTTCATCACAACGTGTGGTCGTCACGGCGGGCGGCTCCGGCATTGGCCGCGCCACCGCCGAATGTTTTTTGGCCGCGGGCGCGCGTGTCTATATTTGCGACAATCAGCAAGGCATGTTGGACGCCGCGCTCAGGGCCAATCCTAAGCTCCTGGGTTCGCTCGCCGATGTCGGTAAACCCGGCGACGTTGAGCGCATGATGAAGGACGCACTCAAAAAACTCGGCGGCATTGACGTGCTGGTCAACAATGCCGGCATTGGCGGACCTAAGGCCGCCGTCGAGGATGTGTCCTATGAGGATTGGGACCGCACCATCGCGGTGAATCTCAGCGGCATGTTCTATTGCATCAAGCAGGTCGTGCCCGAGATGAAGGCACAAAAATCGGGCTGCATCATGAATATCGCGACCGCCTCGGCGCGCGTTGGCCTGCCAATGCGCTCGCCCTATGTCGCCTCCAAGGTTGGCGTGTTGGGCCTCACCTACACGCTCGCGCGCGAGCTCGGCCCGCATAACATTCGCGTCAATTCGATCCTGCCCGGTGCGATTGACAATCCGCGCGGGCGCGCGCTCGTGAAGCGCCATGGCGAGGAGCACGGGTTGAGCTTCGAGGAGGCCGAGCAGGAATTCCTCGGCTTTGTTTCGATGCGGACCTGGATCGAGCCGAGCGAGATCGGCGATACGGCGGTATTTTTGGCCTCGCGCGCCGGGCGACATATTTCGGGCCAGAATTTGGGCGTGTGCGGCAATTTCGAGTGGGAAGCCTGAGACCGGGTGGGCCAGGCCCCGCCCCAATCGGGCGATCGCCGGGCGGGCTTGCCGGACCCTAGGGAATCGCGTTCAATCGTCGCCAGCGACGTTCGATTAAGGGGGATGCCATGTTCAATCGGAAGCTTGTTGGAGCCGGCCTAGCGTCATTGATCGCCCTCTTGGCGACAGGCGCCAATGCCCATCAAGGCGGGGGCGCCATGGCGAGCCTCGCGACCGGGGGGCTGCACCCCTTTAGCGGCCTGGATCATGTGCTGGCCATGATTGGCATCGGGCTCTGGGGCGCACAGATTGGCGGGCGGGCGCTCTGGGCGCTGCCGGCGGCCTTTGTGGGCGCCCTCGTGATCGGCGCGCTGGTGGGCCTAAACGGCACGGGCCTGCCAGTCATGGAAATCGGCATCGCCGGCTCGGTTGGCGTGTTGGGCCTCGCGATCGTGTTCGCGCATAAGATTCCGGCCTGGGCCGGCTTTGCCCTCGCCGGACTGGTCGGCCTCCTCCATGGCCATGCCCATGGCGTCGAAATGCCGGCGCCGGGGTCGGCCACGAGCTACATCGTGGGCTTCGTCGGCGCGAGCCTCGCTTTG
>SHWC01000027.1 GCA_009691045.1 Alphaproteobacteria bacterium
ATGCCCTGCGCAGCCTCTTCGATGCCGATGCCGAGCGGCTTGGCCACCGCGCGCTCGATTGCGGCGCGCGACAGCGCGGGGTCGATCTTGCGCCGCCCGCCAAGAAAGTAGTCCGGGTTGATGTAGCCGAGCACGACATTGGCGTCGGTCACGGTAGGCTCAGCGCCTCCTTGCGCATAGCAGGCGGGGCCGGGGTCGGCGCCGGCGCTGCGCGGCCCGACCTGCAGTGCGCCGCCCTTATCGACCCAGGCGATGCTGCCGCCGCCCGCGCCGATTGAATGGACATCAACAGCGGCGACGCCCACTGGCATGTCCTCGACGCGCATCTCTTTGGTCATGGTGGCCTGGCCGCCCGTGACCATGCACACATCGAAGCTCGTGCCGCCCATGTCAACTGCGATGACGTCGGAGAGATTCTCCCGCTGTGCGCAATGGAGTGCCGCGGCCGGCCCGGCGGCGGGGCCCGAGGCCAGCGCGTAGATCGGCTTCCGCAACACGTTTTCCACGCTTGCGCAACCGCCATTGAGCTGAATGATAAGGAGAGGCCGCTTGAGTCCGCTCTCCTTAAGGTAGCGCTCAAGCTCCCGCAAATAGGTCGAGATGCCGGGCAGCACATAGGCGCTGAGGAGCGTCGAGCAGGTGCGCTCCCACTCGCGAATCGCGGGCAACACGTCCGAGCTCAGCACCACCGGAACACCCGGCATCTCGCGCTCGATCAGCTCTTTGACCATGCGCTCGTGCGCCGGATTCACGATGGACCAGAGCAGTGCTACCGCGACCGCCTTCACGTTCTCGGCCTTGAGCGCTCGGGTGGCCTGCTGAACCGAGGTCGCATCAAGTGGGGTGATAACATCCCCCTTGTAATCGATCCGCTCCGTCACCCCGAGGCGCAGATAGCGCGGCACGAAATCCTCGGGCGGTTTCAAATTCCAGTTGAACCGCTCCGGTTTGAAGCCATTTCGAAGAAAAATGACGTCGCGGAAACCCTCGGTGCAAATCAAGCCGATCTTCGGGCCGTTGCGCTGAATGACCGTGTTGGTGGCGATGGTCGATCCGTGCACGAACAGGTCGAGCCCGTTCAGAAACGCTGCGAGCGAGAGTCCGCGTGCCTTGGCTAAATTGTTGAGGCCGGTCTTTATGCCCTGAGAGGGATCTTTTGGGGTGCTCGCTTCCTTCCAGAGCGTGATCCGGCCCCGATCGTCAACGAGCGAGAAATCGGTGAACGTGCCGCCGATGTCGATGCCGAGGACGTGGCCCATGGTATCGCGGCTCCCTTATTGCGGGTCGAGCAAGAACACATCGCCGGGCCGCATGTGTTGCTTGAGCCAGGGCGAGGCCGACGGATTCTCGGGAGTCAACAAGGGAAGTGGGCCGCGCGCCGCGCGAATGCGGGCGCGCATCGCGTCGGTTGCGGCTTCATCGACCGCAAAGGTCGTCGGGTTCCACACCAAGCCGTAGATGTCACGCGCGGTGGATTCCGAGATTACGCCGTCTCGCACATCACGGCATACGACATCGGCCGGGCGCTCGAGCGGGTCGCCATAGCCACCGCCACCGGTTGAGATGCTCACCCAGGTCTCTTCGGGCCCAATGGTCAGGTGTCCCTTCGCCGAACAATAGGTGCGCTGGCCGCCGGTCTTGCGATCCTCGCGATAATTGCCGCCGCCGATGCCGGATGTGCCGCCGAGCACGCCATGCGGAGGGTTCGCAGCGCCGTCGCCGAACAGATGGCACTCCATGGCGCCTGTCAGGCCGCGCAGCACCATGTTGATGCCCGGGCCGCCGCGATGCTTGCCTTGACCCATCGAATCCGGCTCAATCTCCATGCGCTCGACATGCATCGGATAGAGCAACTCGGTCATCTCCGCGCCCATCGACTTGAGGCCGCCCGAGGCGGAAAGCGTCATCATTAGCGGCCAGCCATCGGCGCGCGGCGCCGCCCCGCCGCCGGAGGCGCCGTTGAACAGCATGACTGCCCAGTCCTTGGCCAGGTTCGTTCGCCGATCCACGCCCGAAAGCACGGGCACGGACTGCACGCGGCCAAAGCCGGCGACCGCCCGGTCGGGCATAGCCTTGGCGAGCGCCTTCCACACCGCGTCTTGCATCGGATCGCCTGGCACCGTGGTCGCGATCGCCGTCGAGCCTGGATGCTTTGCGTTGCACACTGAGCCGAGCGGCGCGATGCCGGTGATGTGGCGCAGGCAGCCGTCATTGTGCGGAATCGTCGGGTCGATGCAGCAGAGGATCGGCACGCCGCTCGCCGCCTGCATGACACCGATGGATGCGTTGGCGGCGCCCGGCGTCTGCGGCGCGCTGCCTGTATAGTCGACCGTAATGTGATCCTCGCCGATTGTCACCGCTGCGCGAATGTGAATGTCCGCGTTGCCCTGGCCGTCGCTATCCATCCAGGATTCACCGACGAACGTGCCCTTGGGCATGGCGCGGATCTCCTCGCGCATCCGACGATCCGCATAATCGTGGATAGCCTCGACATAGCGCGCGATGTTGTCCGCACCATATTCCGCGATCATCTCCTGGAGCCGCCGTCGACCGTTCCAGATCGAGCCGAGCTGCGCCATGAGATCGCCATAAAGTTGATCGCTGTACCTAACATTGGCGAGGTACAGCCGGATGACGTCGTGGCGCGCCTTTCCCTTCTCGTAGAACTTGAGAGGAGGGATGGTGAGCCCCTCCTGATAGATGTCGCGCGCGGTCGCTGGCGTACTGGTCGGTATGAACGATCCAATGTCGAGCTGATGGCCCTTGGTCACGCTCCAGAACATGTGCCGGCCCTCGTGAAAGACCGGGCACGCCGTGACTACATCGCCAACATGGGTGTTGCCGCTATAAGGGTCATTGCAGACGATCACGTCGCCGTCGTGGATGTCATTCTCGAAGACGCGCGTCATCTCTTTCAGCACGACATGAAGCGAGTTGGTATGGATCGGTATAGCGTCGGCCATGCACACCTGCCGTGCTTGGCCGTCGAAGATCGCGCAGGAGAAATCGCGAACGAGCGCAAGGATGGACGTCCATGCCGTGTACTCGAGCGACAGGGTCATCTCTCGAGCGATCGCGCTGAACCGATTGAGGAGGACGGAGAATGTGATCGGATCGATCGAGGCGTCGACGTCGGTCGCCTTAGCGTCCTGGCTCACGGACCCGGTCATGGCTTTCTCCTCCTCGTCGCGTCAGGTATGCGGTCCGCCTCAGCCACGATGTCCACCGCCCCACCACGCCATCATAGGCAAATCCGCAAGGCTGGTCAGGCCGGGCGGCGCGGCGATCACATACGGCACCGCGTTGACGGCGCGTGCGGCGGTTGCCGCATAGACGCCCGTCGACTCGCTCAGCTCACCCCGAAGCGATACGTCAACGCTAGGTACACCCTCGATCCGCACGCGCGTGCCCGGCTCGACGCCGTCCGTTGCGGGGTCAGGATGAACCACGCCGCAGTGTTCGAGCTTGATAGCCGGCCCGGTCGACGAGCGCGCGGTCGCGACGTGACGGAAGCCGCACACCTGCCCAGGCTCGATCGTCACGGCTTTGCCGGTCCGACGTGTCTTGCTGACGATCGAGAGACGCTCCTGGCGGAAGTCCTCCATCGTGCCGCCCATCGCGTGCGCGATCATGCCGACGGAATGGGCGATCTCGGCGTGCAGACTGATCTTGCCCGAGGCGACCCGCTCCTCGAACTCGTTGGGCCAAAGCCCCATGCCGTAGTTGTTGATGGTCTCGGGCCCCCAGGGCGAGAAGTCGGCCACGCGCGATGCGTGAATCAAATTGATCCGCTCGCACGCGCTCGACATCAGGATGGGAATGGCATCGAGCAAGAGTCCAGGATTCAAACCTGTGCCAAGGATCGTCGCGCCGCCTTGGCGCGCCGCCTCGTCGACCCGGCGGGCCAGCGCCTGGTCATACGCTGGCAAATAGCTGATGCCGGAAATCGCGATGACGTTCACGCCGACTTGGAGGAAGGGGATAGCGTCGTCAGCGCTCTCCTTCGGGCGATAGCGGGTGGCGTGAAACATGACATCGGCGACGCCGCGATGGCAGAGCTTGTCCGGCGTCGTCACCGGCACGCCGATCGCCCCGATGCCTGCAAGTTCACCCGCGTCCTTGCCGAGCTTGGCAGGGTCGGCATCGATCGCGCCGACGAGCTCGACTCCCTTGGATCGAGCGAGACGAATCAGCTGGCACCCTGCGGCGCCGAGGCCGAATTGAATCATTCGGATCGGCGCGCTTTCCTTTTTTTCTTTGCTGGTCATGCTGTCTCTTTAGTTCTCTTCGAATGCCATCGTGCGCTTCATGCGCTGATGCTGGCGTATCCGCAATCATGGCACTTCTCGGCTATTCGCGGTATCACACCAATCATGGCGCGCCGACTCCACGGCCCGTCAAGTCAGATATTCTGGAGCGTGACGGGAGGCCTTTGCAGGCCTAGCGCTTCTTCGCCGCGATGATCTCGACTTCCACCAACATTTCGGGACGCACAGTCGTAGCGGGTTGCGATGCGCCGAAAGTCTTTGAGGCGGCAGAACATGCGCTCGATAGCATTGCGGCCGCGATAGAGCGCGGGGCTGAAGCAACCCCTCCGTCGGCGGTTCGACTTGTACCGAATATTCGGGTCTTTCCACCAAGAAGGTCGGTCCAGACGCAGGTGACATTGCGCCGGTGGCTAGGTCAGTGCCAGGAGCAGTGATGTTTGTGGCGACGAAAGGCGCACGCGGCGAGACCCCATGTCGACGCCACACCGAGCCTCAGGGCTTGGCGTCGCTCTTCGCCTCGTCGTGCGCCTCGTCCCCGCATTCGGCCATCAAGGCCGGGGCCATCTCTCCCGGCCGAGCCGATTGCTCATAGGCTGGCGGGCTCTCGCAAAGAGCCGGATCGGCGTCGTGCATCCCCGACGTCGGCGCAGTTGAGAGAAGTTCCAAGAAAAGGTTGATCGCAAGCCCGATGCCGTAGTCCATGCCGATCTCCTTGATCGATAGAAAAGCCAGTTTAGCGTGACGGCGCGGGCCTACGGGAAGGGAGGCGTCTCCTTCAGGACGGGACCGGTCGACCGGTCCTCGACGAAGCGAAGCGGGCTCCAATACGGCTGCAGTTCGCCGAGCTGCCCCGATTCGACGAGCGCTTTCGTCCGAGGATCGAGGAGGCCTTAGTCGAGCAACCACGATCGTCCGGTGAAACTGTCGACCATCACGATCTTCTCGCCGGCGCTCGCCACCTGATAACGGGGCAGGGTGGGCGGGTCATCCGCGAGTGCGGTGGTCGCTATGCCGAGGGCCGCGATGAACGGAAGCGTCGGCAAGATTGGGTGCATCTAAATCTCCACGCGAAAGGCGTGATGAAAAAAGCGATCTATAAGATACGCGATCGGTAACAATTGGAGCGAGCGTCGCGCACACGCGGCGCGGATTGGAATCGGGTCGAGTTTACGCCGCCGGCTTACCGTGGGCTTACCGCGGGTTTTGTGCCCTTGCGCCACTATCGTATAAGTCATTGATATAAAATGGAGGCCCGGGCCGGAATCGAACCGACGTACGCGGATTTGCAGTCCGCTGCATGGCCACTCTGCCACCGGGCCGCCCGTGCGAGGCGCACATATAAGTGGAGCGGCCCTGGTGAATCAACCCGGGAAGCGTCCAACCATTGTCAAGTTGGGGGCGGCGGCTATATTAGCCGCGCTCTGCCGTCGCCTGCCGCATCATCGCATCGGGGTGGAAATGTTCGATTACGTCGCGGCACGCCGCCATATGGTGGATAGCCAGATCCGGACCAATAGGGTCACGGATGTGCGTGTGATCGATGCGCTACGCGATGTGCCACGCGAGCGCTTTGTGCCAAATCGGTTGAAGGGCGTCGCCTATGTCGATGAAGACATTGAGATCGCGCCCGGTCGTTTTTTGATGGAGCCGATGGTATTTGCACGCCTGTTGCAAGCCGCGCGCATCAAACCGAATGAAATCGCGCTGGTTCTTGCCAGCGGCACCGGCTATGGCGCGGCGGTGTTGTCGCGCCTGGCGACCACGGTTGTGGCGGTTGAGGCCAATGCTGGATTGGTGGCGGAGGCCGGCACGGCCCTCGCCGAGGTAGGCGCGGACAATGTCGTCGCGGTGGTCGGCCAGCCGGCGGTCGGGCACCCGGCTCAGGCACCCTATGATGTTATTTTGTGCGAAGGCGCCTTCGAGCTTATGCCCGAGGCCGTGCTCGCCCAATTGGCGGAGGGCGGCCGGGCCGTTGCCGTGGTGCGCGGCGCTGGCGTCGCGCTCGGTGAGGCGATGCTGTGGGAGCGGCACCGTGGCCACGTCTCGGGCCGCACGCTGTTTGAGGCGTCGGTCCCGCTCTTGCCGGACACCAAACGCGCCCCCAGTTTCGTATTCTGAAGCGGGTCTAGCGCCGGGACGAACGTACTACGTTATTCGACGTGCCGAACCATGTGAAAGGCAAGCTCGTGCGGTTTCTGATTTCGATTGGTTTTGTGTTGGCAAGCGTGAGCGGCATGGTCGCGTTCGCCGCGCAGCCGCACGCGGAAACCCTCGAGGAGGCGTTGTCCAGCGCCTATCGCTCGAACCCGACGCTGCTCGGCAAGCGCGCCAAATTGCGCGCGACCGATGAGGGCATCGCGAAAGCGCGCTCAGGCTATCGCCCGAGCGTTTCCATGCAAGGCGATGTGGGCCGCACGCATGCGCAAACCAAAACCCGAACCGGGAAGGGCAATGACACCTTTTCCCCGCGCGGGGTTTCCTTGACGGCGGTGCAGCCGCTTTATACCGGCGGGCGCACGGAGGCGGAGATCAACGCGGCAGAGAGTTCGGTAGCCGCCGGCCGCGCGGACCTGACCGCAACCGAGCAAGGCGTCATGTTGGACGCCGTCGCCGCCTATCTCGATGTGCTGCGCGATGTTTCAGAGGTTGAACTCAACACGAATAATGAGCGCGTGGTGGCTAAGCAGCTCGAGGCGGCCCGCAACCGCTTCGAGGTAGGCGAAGCAACCCGCACCGACGTGGTTCAGGCCGAGGCTCGTTTGGCCCAAGCGCTGGCGGATCGGGTCGCGGCAGCAGGCCAGTTGGTTGCCTCGCGCTCGGCCTATCGCGAAGTCATGGGCGATCTGCCGGGGCAGCTCACATGGCCAGAGCCCGCGGCGAGCCTGCCGGAATCGGAAGAAGCGGCACGCGAGCTCGCGTCCAAGGCCAATCCGGCGATCATCCTCGCTGAATTCAGCGCGCAAGGCGCGCGTGAGCAGATCGATGTTGCCCGCTCGACGCTGCGGCCCAAGCTCGAACTGCGCGGCGATTTGAGCGAGGGTTATGACCAATCGCCCCTTCTTGAGCGTGAACGGGGCGCGACCATCATGGCCCAGGTGACCATTCCGCTCTATCAGAGTGGAGCCGAATATTCCGATATCCGGCGCTCCAAGCAGGTGGCCGGGCAAAGGCGGCTTGAGCTCGACCGCGCGCGCCGTGCTGTTTTCAATGAGGTGACCCAGGCCTGGGAGGCCTTGGCGACCGCGCAGGCGCGTGGCGCCGCACTGGCCGCGCAAATCGAAGCCTCCAAAGCAGCGCTCGACGGTGTCCAGCAGGAAGCCGAAGTCGGCCTCCGGACCACGCTTGACGTCCTCGATGCCGAGCAGGAGCTTTTCGCCGCCCAGGTCAACGCGGTGCGGGCGCGGCGCGACGAATATGTCGCGAGCTATCGCGTCAAATCCTCGGTCGGCGAACTGACCGCCGAACGGCTCGGCCTCGAGGTCGAGCGATATGACGTCGATGTCCACTATAGTCGCGCGCGCGATAAGTGGTTCGGCACGGAAATCGATGGCGAAGGCGAAACCAAATAAGACGCCGTCGATCTGCGCAGGGCCTTATGCAATAGGGTTTGTTGTTGTTGTGTTAACCAATATTGGTTAACACTCCCAGTGGTATAGCCGAGGGCGTAGAATGGCTGACGCGAAGCCACAACAGAAAGAGCCGTCGATGGAGGAAATTCTCGCCTCCATTCGTCGTATTATTTCGGAGGATGGCGACGCGAGCGTAGCCAATGCCGCGGCCAATGGTGCCGCGGCCCCCGGGCCCGAACCACAAGCTAAAGCACCGCCAAAGGTGGAACCGCCGGTCGATAACGAGGCGGTGCTTGAACTCACGACCGAAGTCGACGCCGAGGGTAATCCAGTCATCCCGTCTGAGCCGCCGAAGCCGCGTCCCGCGGCCCCCGAACCCCCGCCGCCACCTCCAGCGCCCGTTTTGGCGCCAGAGCCCGAACCTGTGGCGGCGGCACCAGAACCAGCCGCACCCGAACCGGAACCAGCAGCGCCTGCACCGGCGCCCGAGGAGGCCGCCGAACCTTTGGTCGGTGGCGGCACCGCCGACGCAGCCGCGGCCGCGTTTGCGTTGCTAAGCGAGCAACTTACGCCGAAGAAGCAAGAATCGACTGGAACGCGATCCGGCGATGGCCGCACGGTCGAGGAGCTTGCGGAAGACCTGCTCGGACCGATGCTGCAGAGCTGGCTCGATAAGAATTTGCCCGCGACCGTCGAGCGCTTGGTCCAGCGCGAAATCGAACGTATTGCGCAGCGGGCCGGCAAGAGCTGACCCGCAAGCTGGCGTTTTTGGCGTCGATCGGGTAAACAGCCCCGCTCAAGCCACCTCTTTTCGCGAAGATTCAGCCGTGCTGGACAAGACCTTCTCGCCCGCCGAGATCGAGGCGCGCCACTATGCCGCGTGGGAGGCCTCGGGCGCGTTCCAGGGCCGTCCGTCCGGTGGTGCGCAACCCTGGTGCGTGACCATGCCGCCGCCCAATGTGACGGGCAGCCTGCATATGGGGCACGCGCTCAACAATACGTTGCAGGACATCCTGACCCGCTATCGGCGGAAGCAGGGCAGGGACGCGCTTTGGCAACCCGGTATGGACCATGCTGGCATCGCGACCCAAATGGTGGTCGAGCGCCAGCTCGCGGAAGCGAAGCAGGACCGCCGCGACATGGGGCGCGAAGCCTTCGTCAAACGGGTTTGGGACTGGAAGGCGGAATCGGGCGGCACGATTGGGCGCCAATTGCGCCGGCTCGGCGCCACCGCCGATTGGTCGCGCGATCGCTTCACGATGGATGAGGGCCTGAGCGCGGCCGTACTCAAGGTCTTTGTGGCCCTCCATAAGCAAGGCCTGATTTACCGCGACAAGCGATTGGTCAATTGGGATCCGAAATTCCTCACCGCGATCTCCGACCTCGAGGTCGAGAACCGCGAGGTGAAGGACGGCAAGCTCTGGTATTTCCGCTATCCGATCGAGGGCCGTACGGGCGAATTCATCACGGTCGCCACCACACGACCCGAAACTATGTTGGGCGATTCGGGCGTCGCGGTGCACCCCGATGACCCACGCCACCAGCATTTGATCGGTGGTCATGCGATTTTGCCGCTGGTCGGGCGGCGTCTCCGCATCGTCGCCGATGACTATGCCGACCCCGAACAAGGTTCGGGCGCGGTCAAGATCACGCCCGCGCACGATTTCAACGATTTCGAGGTCGGCAAACGCCACGGCCTTGAGATGATCAACGTGCTCGATGCCGAGGCGCGCCTGAACGACAATGTGCCCGAGGCCTATCGCGGGCTCGATCGCTTCAAGGCGCGCGAAAAAATCGTCGCCGAGATGGAGGCGCTCGGTCTGCTCGAAAAAATTGAGCCGCGCGCGCACACCGTTCCCTATGGCGATCGCTCGGGTGTCGTGATCGAGCCCTGGTTGACCGATCAATGGTATGTCGATGCCAAGACGCTGGCCGAGCCCGCGATCAAGGCGGTTGAGGATGGCCGCATTCGTTTCGTGCCCAAACGCTGGGAGAACACATATTTCGAATGGATGCGCAACATCCAGCCCTGGTGCATCTCGCGCCAACTCTGGTGGGGCCATCAAATCCCGGCCTGGTATGGGCCGGATGGCACGGTGTTTGTCGAACTGAGCGAGGCCGAGGCGCAAGCGAAAGCAACCGCGCATTATGGCAAGGCCGTTTCCCTCAAGCGCGATGAGGACGTGCTCGACACTTGGTTTTCCTCAGGCCTTTGGCCGTTCTCGACCTTGGGTTGGCCCGACGAGACGTCCGAGCTCAAGCGCTATTACCCGACCAGCGTGCTCGTCACCGGTTTCGACATCATTTTCTTCTGGGTCGCGCGCATGATCATGCTGGGCATGCATTTCATGGGCGATGTGCCGTTCCGCGATGTTTATATCCACGCGCTGGTGCGCGATGAACGCGGCCAGAAAATGTCGAAATCCAAGGGCAATGTGATCGACCCCCTGGCGCTGATGGATAAATACGGCGCCGACGCGCTGCGTTTCACGCTCGCCGCCATGGAAGCGCAGGGGCGCGATATCAAACTCGCCGAAGCGCGCGTCGAGGGTTATCGCAATTTCGCGACCAAATTATGGAACGCCGCACGCTTTTTGGAGTCCAATGGCTGCGGCGGCGGGGCAGGGTTCGATCCCAGTAAAGCGAAGAGCACGCTCAATCGCTGGATCGTCGGCGAGACCGCGCGCGCGGCGGCCAAGGTCGGCGAAGCGCTCGATGCCTATCGCTTCAATGACGCGGCGGCCGCGATCTATCGCTTCACTTGGGATGTGTTCTGCGATTGGTACGTCGAGTTCGCCAAGCCCGCGCTGACCGTGGCGGATGGCGCCGAGAAAAGCGAAACACGCGCCTGCGCGAGCTGGGTGATGGAACAAATCCTCGGGCTCCTGCATCCCTTCATGCCGTTCGTGACCGAGGAGCTCTGGTCGCGTTTAGATGAAACGCGGCAAGCCCCCTTGATCCTGGCACCCTGGCCGAGCCTGCCGCTCGCGCTGATCGATGCCAAGGCCGATATCGAAATGAATTGGCTGGTGCGGTTGATCTCCGAAATCCGCGCCGTGCGCTCGGAGATGAACGTGCCGGGCGCTTCCAAGCTCGATCTGGTGGCCGCCGGTGCCAATGACGAAACCCGCGCGCGTATCGAGCGCCATCGCGATTTGATTCTCAGGCTCGGCCGGCTTGAACGCGTGGCGCCGGTCGACGGCCAAACGCCCAAGAACGCCGCGCAATTCGTGCTCGACGAGGCGACGCTGTTCCTGCCGCTCGAAGGCGTGATCGATTTCGCCAAGGAGCGCGCGCGGCTTGAGAAGGAGATCGGGCGCCTTGCCGGTGAGATCACAAAGATCGACGCCAAGCTTGGCAATGCCGATTTCGTCAAGCGCGCCCCCGAAGAGGTGATCGAGGAACAACGCGAGCGCCGCGCCGAGGCCGCAGCGACACGCACCAAATTCGAAGACGCATTGAAGCGGCTAGGGGCGGGGTAGAAGGCTCGCTGGGACGGCTCTTTTTTTTGATCGTCATTGCCGGGCTTGACCCGGCAATCCAGTTCTTCGTTCAGTCTGGATGCCCGGGTCTTCGCCCGGGCATGACGAAAAAGGGTGCGAAGCGCGAGACCCGCGGTTGAAAATGCACCAGCACTTCCGCTTTACAGCGCGCCGCGCGCGCGGCCTAATGGCGCCCCGCCATTGTCCTAGCGAACGGACCCGATCATGACCGCGAAATTCGACAAATCGAAACTACCCAGCCGCCACATCACCCAAGGCCCGAAGAGCGCCGGTCACCGCGCGTTCTTTTATGCCATGGGCGTTTCGCGCGCGGAGATGAACCGGCCGATCGTCGGCGTCGCCACCACCTGGAATGAAACCGCGCCGTGCAATATCGCGCTGAAGCGCGAGGCGCAGGCTGCGAAGTTTGGCGTGCAGGAGGCCGGCGGCACGCCGCGCGAGTTCACCACCATCACGGTGACTGACGGCATCGCCATGGGCCACCAGGGGATGAAATCGTCGCTGGTGTCGCGCGATGTGATCGCGGATTCGGTCGAACTTACCATGCGCGGCCATTCCTATGACGCGCTGGTCGGCGTCGCGGGCTGCGACAAATCATTGCCCGGCATGATGATGGCGATGGTGCGCCTCAACGTGCCGGCGGTCTTCCTCTATGGCGGCTCGATCCTGCCCGGCCGCTATAAGGGCAAGGACGTCACCGTGATGGACGTCTATGAGCATTACGGCAAGTTCAGCGCCGGCCAGATCACTGAGGCCGAGCTCGATGCCATCGAGGCCGTAGCCTGCCCCTCGGCCGGTTCTTGCGGCGGCCAATTTACCGCGAACACCATGGCCTGCGTCTCCGAGGCGATTGGCCTGGCCTTGCCGGGTTCGGCGGGTGCGCCGGCGGCCTATGAGTCGCGCGATGAATTCGCGGTCAATTCGGGCCGGGCGGTGATGAATTTGATGAAACTTGGCCTTCGCCCGCGCGACATCGTGACAAGGAAGGCGCTTGAGAACGCGGCCGCCATCGTCGCCGCGACCGGCGGCTCGACCAATGCCGGCCTCCATCTGCCAGCCATCGCGCATGAATGCGGCATCAAATTCGACCTGTTCGATGTCGGCCGCATCTTCAAGCAGACGCCCTATATCGCCGATCTCAAACCCGGCGGCCGCTTCGTCGCCAAGGATCTGTTCGATGCCGGTGGCGTGCAGATCATTTTGAAGGCGCTCATGGAGGGCGGCTTTTTGCACGGCGATTGCATGACGGTCACCGGCAAGACCATGGCCGAGAACCTGAAATCGGTGCGCTTCCCGAAGGACCAGGAAGTCGTGCGCCTGATCACCAACCCGTTCACCAAGACCGGTGGCGTGGTCACGCTGAAAGGCAATCTCGCGCCCGAAGGTGCCATCGTAAAGGTCGCCGGCATGAAAAAGCTGGTGCACACCGGGCCGGCGCTCTGCTTCGATTGCGAGGAAGACGCCATGAAGGCCGTCGTCAAAAAGAAATACAAGAAAGGCGATGTCATCGTGATCCGGTATGAAGGCCCGAAGGGCGGCCCCGGCATGCGCGAAATGCTGGCCGTCACCTCGCAGCTTTATGGCCAGGGCATGGGCGAGGAAGTGGCCCTGATCACCGATGGGCGTTTCTCGGGCGCCACGCGCGGCTTTTGCATCGGCCATGTTGGGCCGGAGGCGGCCGTCGGCGGCCCGATCGCGCTGTTGAAGGATGGCGATATGGTCACCATCGACGCGATCAAGGGCGTGCTCTCGGTCGATCTGACTGCCGCCGAATTGAAAAAGCGCGCCAAGTCCTGGAAGCCGCGCGTGCATGATTATCAATCGGGCGTGCTGTGGAAATACGCCGCGACGGTCGGTTCCGCGGTCAATGGCGCGGTCACGCACCCGGGCGGCAAAGCCGAGACCCACATGTACGCGGATATTTGAGACCGACAAATGCCGGGATTGCCACCGCGCGCAGGCGGATTAGAATTGGTTTAGACGGTTACGAACTTTGGGGGAATCATCATGGGCCTAATCGATCTCCATCACGTTGCGATCAAGACCAAGGACATCGACGAGACGGTCGATTTCTACACCAAGGTGCTCGGCATGAAGGTGGCGCACCGCCCGAAATTCGATTTTCCGGGCGCCTGGCTCGAAATGGGCGGCACCATGTTTCACCTCTATGCCGGCCATGCCGCGAAGGACATGAAGGGCGGCTTCAAATATAGCCAGGCCCATTCGCCGCTCGACCATGTCGCGCTGCGTGCCAAGGGCTTTGATGCGCTGAAGAAGAAGATCGTCAAATCGGGCCGCGAATGGCGTCAGCAGGATTTACCGCACGCCGATATTTGGCAGCTCTTTGTGCTCGATCCCTCGGGTATCAAGATCGAGATCAACTTCACGACGAGCCAGGAACCCAAAGGCTCCAAGGGCCCGGATAACCGCTACAAGAAATACATCGCCGGGAAGTTCTAAGCGCGGCGCGGTATCCATTTCATCGTCATTGCCGGGCTTGACCCGGCAATCCAGCTTGTCTGTAAGGAAGCCTGGATGCGCGGATCAAGTCCGCGCATGACGATTGGATGAGGGTTGTCGCCGTTCTGCCTAACTCTTCCCCACCTGTTCATACGCCGAGCCGGGGCCGCCGGTGCGGCGTTTCAGGCCATCGGCGTGGATTGACCAGGGCACCGCTTCCGCGGTCCACACATGGTGCGTCGGGCGAACGCTGCCGGGATCGTCGAGCGAACCCGCCATGATATGCAGCTCGCCCGGAAATTTCTCGCCCTCGAAGGTTAGCGGCGTGCCGCACACCGCGCAAAAACTACGACTAACACCGGGCGATGAGGAGTAGCGCCGCCGCTGCGTCTCATTCTCGAAGCTGATCTGCGTGGCGCGGTAGCCGACCCAGGTGGCAAAGGCCGCGCCCGCCGCGCGCCGGCAATCCACGCAATGGCAATGCACGGTCCACAGCGGCTTGCCGGTCGCCCTATAGCGCACTGCGCGACAGAGACAGCCACCCGCGCGGCTTTGCTCGGCCGGCTCTGTCATACGTCAAGCTCGCACCAAATCGGCGTGTGATCGGAGGCCTTGGGTTTGCCCCTCGGCTCCCGATCGATGTCGCACGCCTTGAGCCGGTCGGCCGCTTGCGGCGAGAGCAACAAATGATCGATGCGCAGGCCATGGTCGCGCTGCCAGGCGCCGGCCTGATAATCCCAAAAGGTGTAGGCGTGTTTCTTGTTCGGGTGCAGCGCGCGGAACGCATCGGTGAACCCGAGATTCATGATCGCGCGCAAACCGGCCCGCGATTCGGGGCGGAACAAGGCATCGTCCTTCCAGCCCTCGGGATCGTACAGATCGTGCTCGGTTGGAATGACGTTGTAATCCCCGCCCAGCACCAGCACGTCTTCGGTATCGAGCATTTTTGTCGCGTGGTGCTTCAGCCGCTCAAGCCAACGCAGCTTGTAGTCATATTTTTCGCCCGGCGCCGGATTGCCATTGGGCAAATAGATCGAGGCGACCCGGAGCCTACCGCCGATGGTCGCTTCGACATAACGCGCCTGTTCGTCCTCGGGCTCGCCGGGCAGGCGCGTCTCGACGTCTTCGATCCGCTCGCGGGAGGCAATCGCAACGCCGTTATAGGTTTTCTGACCCACGACCGCGAGCCCATAGCCCAGCGCCTCAAACACCTCGGCTGGGAATTGCTCGGTCACGGTTTTGATCTCCTGCATCAGAAGAACATCGGGCTTCGCCGCCTCGAGCCATTCAAGGACAGCGGGCAGGCGGGCCTTGACCGAATTGACGTTCCAACTGGCGATTTTCAGGGCGTGCACTCCCGAAGCGGGGCTAGATCAACCGCTTCAGCGTAACACGCGAAAAGAGGGGCCGCCTATTAGAGCGCGAAGGAGGTGCCGCAGCCGCAGGATGAGGTCGCCAAGGGGTTGCGGACCTGGAACGAAGCGCCCATCAACTCGGTCACGAAATCGATCACCGAGCCGCCCATATGGCCGGCCGAGACCTCATCGACAAGCACGGTCACGCCGTCTTTCTCGATCGCGATATCGTCGTCATTGCGCGTCGTATCGAAGCTGAATTTATATTGAAAGCCCGAGCAGCCGCCGCCCAGCACCGCGACGCGGAACATCTGGCCTGGTTCAGCCTCGGTCTTGAGCAATTGCGCGATCCGGGCCGCGGCCTGCGCGGTCACCTGGACCGGGGCGACATCGCGGACGGTTTCAATCTCGATCGGTCGGGCCATAGGCAAAAACCTCAAGCGGCGCGGGAAGAACGCCCTATACCCTATCTAGGTAATCTGAACGGGTTGTCAACAGAGCCTTATTTTTCAAGGCAGAAGCCTCTGATTGCCGCGAAGCGCGCCGTAATGTAGTAGTCTCGGCCCATGCCCGCCGCGTCCTATGCCAGCGTGCCGGCGCGAAGCCGCGGCCGGCTCCATAAGGAGGCCGAAAGCGCCACGCGCTCGGCCTTTCAGCGCGATCGCGACCGGATCATCCATTCCGCCGCGTTTCGCCGCCTTGAATACAAGACCCAGGTCTTCGTCTATCACGAGGGCGATTATTTTCGCACGCGCCTGACCCATAGCCTGGAAACGGCGCAAATCGCGCGCTCGATCTCGCGTGTGCTTGGGCTCGATGAAGACCTCGCAGAGGCGCTGGCTCTGGCGCACGACCTCGGCCACACGCCCTTTGGCCATGCTGGCGAAGATGCCCTCGATGAGGCCATGCGTCCCTATGGCGGGTTCGACCATAACGCCCAGACGCTCAAAATCCTGACCTCGCTCGAACAACGTTATGCCGGCTTCGATGGCTTGAATTTGACCTGGGAAACCCTGGAGGGCGTCGCCAAGCACAACGGCCCGCTACTGCCCGTGAAGGGCGCCAAGACATTGCCCGAGGCGTTGACCGATTATGTCGCGCGCCATGATCTTGAGCTCGATACTTATCCTGGGCCCGAGGCGCAGGTCGCGGCCCTGTCGGACGACATCGCCTATAACAATCACGACATCGATGATGGCCTGCGCGCCGGGCTCTTTACCGTGGCGGACCTAAAAGACGTGCCGCTGGTCGGGCCGATTTTCGCCGCGCTCGAGGTCGCCCATCCAGGGCTCGATCAAAGCCGCCTGATCCACGAGGCCGTGCGGGCTATGATTGGCGCCATGGTTGAGGATTTGACCGCCGAGAGCCAGCGTCGGGTCGCGGCCGCGAAGCCGAAGAGCGTTGACGACGTGCGCCGGCTCGGCCGCCCACTGATCGCCTTCTCCGATGAAATGCGCGCGAACGACGTGGCGCTCAAGCGCTTTCTTTACGAGCGCATGTATCGCCACTACAAGGTCAACCGCATGGCGTCCCGCGCGCGCCGTGTGGTGCGTGAATTGTTCGCGCTCTTCATCGCCGAGCCCGAGTGCCTGCCAACCGACTGGCGCGCGTTGTGCGACGGATCGGCCACGTTGCGAACCGCGCGCATGGTGGCTGATTATATCGCCGGCATGACCGATCGTTACGCCTTCAAGGAACATCACCGCCTGTTCGGACCGCCCGAGAGCTGAATGAACCTGTTCACCGCTTTACGCGACCTTGTGCTGAGCGAGGTCGCGGCCCTCGTCTCGGCCGGCGAGCTGCCGCCAAATCTTGATACCAGCACGATCGCGGTCGAGCCGCCGCGCGAGGTCGCGCATGGCGATGTCGCGACCAACGTGGCGATGGTGCTGGCGAAGCCGGCCAAGCGCAGCCCCCGCGATATCGCGACGCTGATCGCCGCGCGCTTGAAACGCGCGCCCGATATCGAGGCGGTCGAGATCGCCGGACCTGGCTTTATCAATTTGCGCCTGACACCGAGTTTTTGGCACGCGCGCCTTGGCGAGATTTTGCGCGAGGGCATCGACTATGGCGTGGCCGATCTCGGCAAGGGCGCGCCGGTCAATGTTGAATATGTTTCGGCCAACCCAACCGGACCGCTTCATGTCGGCCATGGCCGGGGCACCGTGTTCGGTGAGGTGCTGGCGAGTCTCCTCGCGCGCATGGGCTACAAGGTTACGCGCGAGTACTACATCAACGATGCCGGCGCGCAGGTCGATATTCTGGCGCGCTCGGCGCATCTGCGTTATCGCGAGGCGCTGGGCGAAAGCATCGGTGAAATGCCAGAGGGTCTTTATCCCGGCGACTATCTAAAGCCGGTCGGCTTGGCCCTCGCGTCGCGCGACGGCGCCAAATGGCGCGATACGCCAGAAGCCGAATGGCTGCCGATCATGCGCGAGGGCGCGATCGATGCCATGATGCGTTTGATCAAGGACGATCTCGGCGCGCTCGGCGTGAAGCACGATGTCTTTTCCTCGGAGCGCAAGCTGGTCGAGGACGGCAAGGTCGAGGCGGCATTCAAACAGCTCGAGGCCGCTGGGCTGATCTATACCGGCGTGCTCGAACCACCCAAGGGTAAGCCCGCGCCCGACGATTGGGAGCCCCGGCCGCAAAGCCTGTTCCGTGCCACGCAATTCGGCGATGACGTCGATCGGCCGCTCAAAAAATCCGACGGCAGCTGGACCTATTTTGCCACAGACATCGCCTATCATCGCGACAAGATCGCACGCGGCTTCACCGATATGATCGATGTCTGGGGTGCCGATCATGGTGGCTATATCAAGCGCATGCAGGCGGCGGTCGAGGCGCTCTCAAACGGCAAGGCCGCGCTCGACGTCAAGGTCTGCCAACTGGTCAGGCTGTTGGACAATGGCGAGCCAGTCAAAATGTCAAAGCGCGCCGGGCAGTTCGTCACGCTGCGCGATGTTGTGGCGCGCGTCGGCAAGGACGTGGTGCGGTTTATACTACTGACGCGCCGCAATGACGCGTCGCTTGATTTCGATCTGGCCAAGGTCACCGAGCAATCGAAGGACAACCCGATTTTCTATGTTCAATACGCCCATGCGCGTGTTCATTCCGTGTTGCGCCACGCCGTCGATGAGATGCCGGCCGTGGCCCGCGACGTCGGGGCACTGGCCAAGGTCGATTTCTCACCCCTGACCGATGAGGCGGAACTTGGCCTGATCAAGCTCGCCGCGACATGGCCGCGTGTTTTGGAGCAGGCGGCCTTGTCACACGAACCTCACCGTTTGGCCTTTTTCCTGCAGGAATTGGCGGCGGCGTTTCACCGGCTCTGGAACAAGGGCAACGACGACCCCAGATTCAGGTTCGTAATAGCGTCCGATTCGCGATTGACCGAGGCCCGCCTCGGTTTGATCGTGGCGATTAGTCTGATCATCGCCGCCGGGCTCGATATATTCGGCATCGAACCGGCGGAGGAGATGCGCTCGCGATGAGATCGACGACAGAGGACGAACGTTTGGTCGCCACGCCTGGTGGCGATCGCGAGACGCCGCCGCCGCGCAAAAGCCGCTTGGTGATGGTGGCTGTGGTGGCTGTCCTCGCGATCGCAGCGGTGGCGGGCGCGTGGTATGTGAGCCAGGCGTTGATCGATCCCGGCGGTCAATCCGCCGGTGAATTGCCGTTGCTCGTCGCGGATGCCTCGCCCGTCAAGGCCCGCCCCGACGATCCGGGCGGGGCCGAAATCGCGAACCGCGACAAATATGTTTACAAGACCTTTGACGGCAAACCGGAGGAACAACCGGTCGAGCAACTTCTGCCTGCGCCCGAAGAACCCATGGCGAAGCCGGTTGATCCGGGCCCACCGACAGTCGAGCCGCTGGTCAATGCCGCGCCCGAAACAGTCTTCCCCAAACCGACGAGCGACGGTTCGGGCGAGACGACGGTGGTCGAAGCTGCGCCTACTCAGCCAATCAAAAAGGAACCGCTCCTACCGCCAACCGCGCCAAAGACCGTGGCACAAGCCGCGACGAGCGCGACCAAGGAAGCGACCAAAGAAACAGTCAAACCGACACCGGTCGCGCAGGCGGCCGGCCCATTGTGGATTCAGCTCGCGGCCTTACGAGATGAAGCCACGGCGAAGGCCGAATGGCAGCGTCTCGCGACCCGTCATGCGGCGGTTTTAGGAGGAATCAAAGATCACGTGGTGCGCGCTGATCTCGGCGCCAAGGGCGTGTGGTTCAGGCTCCAGGCGGGACCGTTCGCCGATCGCGCCAGCGCCGATTCCGCCTGCCGTTCGCTCGTGGCGGCGGGTAGCGCCTGCAAGGTTGCCTCACCCTGATGAATTCCATAGAGCGGCCCGAGGCCGCCCGGCGCGCGGTCATTTTTGGTTGTCAGGGCCCCCGTTTGCTTGATCAGGAGCGCGCTTTTTTTTGGGCCGCGCGGCCCAGTGGTTTCATTCTGTTCAAGCGCAATTGCGACTCGCCTGAGCAGGTGCGCGATTTGGTCGCCGCTCTTTGTGAGGCTGCTGATGCGGCCGATGCGCTGATTCTGATCGACCAAGAGGGTGGCCGCGTGGCACGCCTCGGTCCACCCCATTGGCGGCGCCCGCCGGCGGGCGCGGTGTTCGATCGATTGGCGGGCCGCGATCTCGAATTGGCTGAGCGCGCGATCTATCTCAATGCGCGTCTGATGGCGGCGGAGATGGTCGCGCTCGGCATCAATGTCGATTGTTATCCGCCACTCGATTTAGGCCTCCCGAGTGCGAGCACGGTGATCGGCGATCGCGCGCTGGGCGCTGACCCCTCGCAAATTGCCGCCCTTGGTCGCGCGGCTTGCAACGGGTTGTTGGATGGCGGCGTGCTCCCGGTCATCAAGCACATACCGGGCCATGGCCGCGCCCAGGCCGATAGCCACGTCGCCTTGCCGATTGTCACCACGCCGCGCGACGAATTGGAGCGCACCGATTTCGCCCCATTTCGTGCGTTGGCCGACATGCCGATCGGCATGACCGCCCATATCAAGTTTGATGCGCTCGATCCCAAATGGCCTGCCACTCTGTCGCGCAACGTGATTGAACAGGTGATCAGGCGCACGATCGGCTTCGATGGCCTGCTGCTATGCGACGATATTTCGATGCAGGCGCTCTCCGGCACAAGAGGGGAATGCGCGAACGCCGCGCTCGAGGCCGGCTGCGACGTCGTGCTTCATTGCAACGGCGTCGCGTCGGAAATGGAGGAGATCGCGCGCATGACACCGCCTCTGAATGACGCGGCCTTGCGCCGCTTGAACGCCGCCAAAGCGCGGCTCAAGCCGCCGCCAACATTCGATCATGGCGCACTACTGGCCGAGTTCGATGCCCTGATTGGCACGACGGCGATGGTCTGATCCCAGCGCATGGATGACGCCCTCTATCAAATCGCAATTTGGGCCATCCCAGTCCTCCTCGCGATCACCCTCCACGAGGCGGCCCATGCTTGGGCTGCGGACAAACTGGGGGACGATACCGCCCGCCGACTAGGCCGGGTCAGCTTCAACCCGATCCGTCACATCGACCCCTTCGGCACCGTCATTTTGCCCGCTCTGTTTATTGCCTCGGGCTCGCCGTTCATGTTCGGTTACGCCAAGCCCGTGCCGGTCAATTTCGGGCGGCTCAGGCGGCCGAAGCGCGACATGGTGCTGGTCGCGGCCGCCGGGCCCGCCGCCAATCTTCTGATCGCGATTGCTGCCAGCCTGCTTTGGCACCTTCATTCGGTCATGCCCGAGGCCGTCGTCGGGTTCTGGGTCGAGATGATCACCAAGGCGATCGTCTTCAACGTCATGCTGTGCGTCTTCAATTTGCTGCCTTTGCCGCCTCTGGATGGCGGGCGGATCCTGACTGGCCTGCTGCCCATGCCTTTTGCCATCCGGTTCGCCAAAATCGAGCGTTATGGCTTCTTCATCTTGATCGGCCTCATGATAATCTTGCCCCTAATGGGGCAGCAGGTCGGCCTGTCCTTGAACCCGATCGCCTGGGTCTTGGTGCCGATCGTTAACGCAGTCCTCTGGGTGCTCGATTTGGTCTTTGTGTTAGGATAGGCCTCGATGAACGAACCCGCCGGCACCGAGACCACCAGCGCCGAGATTGTGGCCCTCCGGCCGGAATCCATCGTTTCCGAAGGCGGCGAGGACGCGCTGATCATCGCGCTCGACGGCTATGGTGGCCCGCTCGACGTGCTGTTGACGCTTGCACGCCAACAAAAGGTCGATCTGACGCGCTTGTCGATGCTCGATCTGGCCGAGCAATACCTCGCCTTCATCGACCGCGCGCGCACGCTCAAATTGGAACTCGCGGCCGATTATTTGGTCATGGCGGCGTGGCTCGCTTATTTGAAATCGCGCCTCTTGCTGCCCGACCCGCCGGCCGATGAAGGGCCGAGCGGGGAAGAGATGGTCGCACTGCTGGCGTTTCGGTTGCGCAAGCTCGAAGCGATGCGCGACGCGGCGCAGAAACTGATGGCGCGCGCGCGGCTCGGCGTCGATGTGTTTGGGCGCGGGGCGGGCGAGGGCGTCGAAGTTGTGAAGACGCCGGTGTTCGAGGCGGCGCTTTATGATTTGCTCAAGAGCTATGCGGAATATCGCGCGCGGGTCACCCAGGCCGATTCCTTCCGGATCGAAGCGTCCGAACATTATTCGATGGAAGACGCCTATTTGTGGTTGACCAAAATCATCGGTGCGGCGCCTGAGTGGGAGACGTTGATTCGGTTTTTGCCCAGCGGCGGAATCAGCCCGGTGCAACGCCGCTCGGCGGTGGCGAGTGCGCTGGTCGCAAGCCTCGAATTGGCGAAACAGGGTAAAATCCAGATCAAACAATTAGAGCCCTTCGGGCCGATTTATTTGAGGAGCGCGTCGAACCTCCCATGAACACGACAGCCATCCAACCCATGATCTCCGAAGAACCATCGACACCAGAGGCGCGGCCAGAAGCGGGCCCCACTCTGGTCGAAATCGAGCCGATCGAAAGCCCGTTCGCCGAGCCCGATAGCGTCGCCGATATGGAAGCCCGCGCGCTCCAAATCCTTGAGGCTCTGTTGTTCGCTTCGAACGAGCCGATGAACGAGGCGGCGCTCGCCACGTACTTGCCCGACGGCGTCGATGTCGCGGCACTGATCGCGCGCGTTTCGGCAAATTACGAAAATCGCGGTGTGCGTTTAGAGCGGATCGCGGGCGGCTATGCGTTTCGCACCGCGCCCGATCTATCGCGCCATTTGACGATCTATCGGTCGGTCACGCGGCGCTTCTCGCGCGCGGCGCTCGAGGCACTCGCGATCATCGCCTATCATCAGCCGATCACGCGCGCCGAGATTGAGACCATCCGTGGTGTTGGCCTTTCGCGGGGCACGCTCGATCAATTGCTCGAAGCCGGCTGGATCAAACCGAAAGGGCGGCGTGCGGTGCCGGGCCGTCCGGTCACGTGGGTCACGACGCCTGAGTTCCTCAATCATTTCGGCCTCAACAGCCTCGATGATCTGCCGGGCATCGAAGAATTGCGCGCGACGGGTCTTCTCGAACCGGTCGCGTCCGGCCTGGTGGGCGTCGGCATGGGCCTCGCGGTTGACGAGGAGGGGGAGGGTTTGGCCGGTTCGGCCGGCTTCGAGCCGGAGGACGACGAACCCCTCGGCGACGCCTAGGGCCGCGGCCTCGACGGCCAGGGGCGTGGATATATAGTTAGCCTATATAAAAACCGATTTGGACCCTGAGCCCGCCGTTTTTGGCGGGCTCAGTCCTTTAAGAGGCGTGCGTTATCGCCAATTTAATGATATTGATTTGCAATTGCATCACGTCGCCGCAGGCCGAATAGCGCGCGCCGCGAAGGAGAACGACCGTGCAAGCGGCCTTTTCTCAACCACCCGACCTGCCGGTGCGAGCGGCGTTTAGCGGCCGTTCGATCGGGCGTCGCCTATTCGGCGGCACGGGGCTTGGCCTGACCGCGACCGTGATCGCGCTCGTTCTCGCGCTGCCGATCGCGGTGGTCATCGTCCATTTGTTCGTGCCGCAGGGCGAAACCTGGCGCCATCTGGCGAGCACGGTCCTGAGCCGTTACGTCATCAACACGGCCTGGTTGGTGTTCGGCGTCGGGCTCGGCACCTTGGTGTTTGGCGTGGCGAGCGCTTGGCTCGTGACCATGTATCGCTTTCCGTTCCGGCGGATATTCGAGTGGGCGTTGCTCCTGCCGCTCGCCGTGCCCGGCTATGCCATTGCCTACGCCTATGCCGGGCTCTTTGAGTTTGCCGGTCCGGTGCAGACCGGGCTGCGTGAAACGTTTGGCCTATCGCATGGCAATTATTGGTTCCCGGAATTTCGCTCGCTCGGTGGCGCGACCTTCATCCTCTCGGTCGGGCTTTACCCCTATGTCTATATGCTGGCGCGGTCGGCCTTTTTGGCGCAATCGATCTGCGCGCTCGAAATCGGGCGCACGCTCGGGCTTGGACCGTTCGGGATTTTTTGGCGCGTCGGTCTGCCCTTGGCGCGCCCGGCGATCGTCGCGGGGATTGCCTTCGCGCTGATGGAAACCTTGAGCGATTTTGGCGCGGTGCAACACCTTGGCGTCGATACCTTCACGACCGGCATCTACCGAACCTGGTTCGCGCTGGGCGATGCAACGGCCGCGGCGCAGCTTGCCGTTGTGCTCCTCGCGGTGGTCGCGTTCGTTCTTGGGCTTGAGCGCGTGATGCGCGGCAAGGCGCGCTTCGAGCACACTTCGCGTCGTTATCGCCCGCTTGAACCGATACCCCTTCGCCCAGCCCGCGCCTTCCTCGCTTTCATGGTTTGCCTAGTTCCCATTGGCTTTGGCTTCTTGCTGCCATGCGGGCAATTATTGGCCTGGGCGATCCGCTCGGCCTCGAGCGTTATCGACGACCGCTTCGCGCTCGAAGCATTGAACAGCCTGTGGCTTGCGCTCGCCACGGCAGCTTTGGCGGTCGCGATCGCGCTTGTCATGGCCTATGCCGGACGCGCCGGCCATGGACCGATCACACGCATCGCGGCCCGCCTCGGCAGTCTCGGCTATGCGGTGCCCGGTTCCGTGATCGCGATCGGCGTCTTGATGCTGCTCGCTTGGGTCGACGATGGTTTGGGCGCCATCGCGCGTAGCCTCTTTGGCTTGTCGCCGGGGCTCCTGATCGGTGGCACGGTCGCGGCGTTGATGTTCGCCTATGTCGTGCGTTTTCTTGCCGTCTCGCTCAAGACGGTCGACGCCGCCTTGACCAAAGTGACGCCCTCGATGGATGGTGCCGCGCGTGCTTTAGGCGCTTCGCCCTCGGGCGCGATCATCAGGGTTCACGCGCCGCTTATTTCAGGTGGCTTGTTGACCGCGGGCCTTCTCGTCTTGGTTGACACCATGAAGGAATTGCCCGCGACGTTGATTTTGCGCCCGTTCGATTTCAACACGCTCGCGGTCCGCGCTTATGAGTTCGCCTCCGACGAACAATTGCGCGAAGCGGCGGTGCCCGCGCTTTTGATCGTGTTGGTTGGGCTCATGCCCGTAGCCTTGATCAGCCGCGCCATTGCGCGCGCGCGGCCAGGCCACCACGAGGGGGTAGGCGCATGAATGCCACAAGCGGGCCCGGTCTGATCGAGCCGATCGCGGCGGCAGGCCTCGTCCTCGCCGACATTCATCATGCCTTTGGCCGCAACACCGTGCTCAAGGGCGTCGACCTTTCGGTCGCGCCGGGCGAGATCGTTTGCCTTCTCGGTCCGTCCGGTTGCGGCAAGACGACGCTTTTGCGCCTCGCCGCAGGCCTTGAGACCTTGCAGCAGGGCCGGATCGCGCTTTCAGGTCGGCTGGTCTCCACACCGGCCGAAACGCTCCCTCCCGAAGACCGGCGGGTTGGCCTGATGTTTCAAGACTTCGCGTTATTCCCGCATTTGACCGTGCTCGATAATGTTGCCTTCGGCCTCCGCGGCCACTCGGCCGAAATCAAACGCCAGACCGCGCGCGCGCTCCTCCAGCGCGTCGGGCTTGCGGGCGTCGCAAACGCCTATCCGCATCTTTTGTCGGGCGGCGAGCAACAGCGCGTCGCCTTGGTCCGCGCGCTTGCCCCGCAACCCCAAGTGATGCTGCTGGACGAGCCGTTCTCCGGGCTCGATGCCCGGCTGCGCGATCAGGTCCGCGACCAAACCCTCGCGATCTTGAAGGAGCAGGGCGTGGCCACGCTTCTGGTCACCCACGATGCCGAGGAAGCGCTGTTGATGGCCGATCGCATTGCCCTGATGGAAGCCGGGCAATTGAGCCAAACCGGCCCGGCCGAAGAGCTCTATTTCAGGCCTCTATCACCCTTTGTCGCTGGCTTTTTTGGCGAGCTCAACCGGCTTGAAGGCAAAGCAAGCAACGGTAGCGTCGAAACCCCGTTTGGTCGCCTGCCATGCCCAGGGATCGCCGATGGGCGAGGGGTCCAAATCCTCATCCGCTCCGAGGGCTTTAACGCCACGGAGAAGGACAAGGGGGTCCCAACACGGGTCGAGCGGGTTCGTTTTTTGGGGCCGATCAATCTGGTCGAGGCACGCCTAAGCCAAGGTACCACGTTCCGGGCTAGATTGCGGCCAGGACAAGCACTTAATGTCGGTCAACCGCTGTGGTTGACCCTTGACCCGCGCTACTCTTTCGTATTTCCATCTTAGTTGAACTTGCCGCTTGGCCTTTGCCGGCAACGCACGGATGCCGGTTTCCTGACCTTCCAAGTTCGGCCATGGCAATCATCCAATAGACTGCGTGCTTAAGGAGCGCGTCCAATGAACGTTGGCATATGGCAGATCGTCCTCATATTGGTGATCGTTCTCTTGCTTTTTGGGGCCGGCAAATTGCCCCGAATCATGGGCGATTTCGCCAAGGGAATCAAATCGTTCAAGTCCGGTATGAAAGACGGCGCTGAACCTCCCGCCAGCACCACCCAACCGCGCGTGAGCGAACAGCAAACCGCAGCGGATAACACCACGTCCCGTAAGGACGAAACCGTCCAGCAATAGGCCAGGCACACGGCACGCGGTGGCGTTGCGACGCTACCGCCACCGTTGACGCGCGGAGGGGGCATGTTAGATATCGGCTGGTCGGAATTCTTGGTCATCATTGTGGTGATCTTGATCGTGGTGGGTCCCAAAGACCTGCCGCGCATTTTGCGTACCTTTGGCCAGTGGTCGGGCAAGGCGAAGTCCTACGCCCGCGATTTCCAGCGCACGATCGAAGAGGCGGCGGACGAAAACGAATTGGCCGCGATCCGAAAGGAAATCGAAGTGGCCAATCGCGAACTCGCCGAAGTGTCGAAGACCACGGTCAATCTCGATACGGGCGTGAAAATGGACGACGGCCCGCTCGACCCGCAGGCCGCGCAATTTGGCGGCACCAAGCCCGCCTCCGCACCGGCTGTGCCCGCCGCAACAATGGCCGCGCCCGAGGTGACCACCACCTCCGAGCCGGCCAAACCGGTTTGATGCCATGGCTGCTGAGCCCCTTGACCCGATCGAATCGACGCGCGCGCCCCTGATCGATCACATGATGGAGCTGCGCAAGCGGCTCATGTATTCGGTGATCGCCGTGATCGTGGCGGTGATCGTCTGCTACACGGTCTCGCAAGATATTTTCGATTTTCTGGTCGAGCCGCTGCGCCAGGCCGAAATCAGGCGCGGCAATCCCGATTTCAAACTGATCTACACGCATCTCATCGAGGCGTTCTTCACCCAATTGAAGATCGCGTTCTGGGCCGGATTTTTCGTCTCCTTCCCGATCGTCGCAACGCAGATTTGGATTTTCATCGCGCCCGGCCTCTACAAGCGCGAGAAGCAGGCCTTCCTGCCTTATTTGTTTTTCTCGCCCGTGCTTTTCTTCGGCGGCGCGTCGCTGGTCTACTACTTCATTTTTCCGCAGGCGTGGGACTTCTTCCTGTCGTTCCAGCGCGAGGCGGGAACCGCCGGCTCCGGCATTGGCGACGCGCAAAACAATGTCGAGCTACTGCCGCGAATGGGCGAGTATCTATCGCTCGTGATGAAGCTGATCTTCGCCTTTGGTCTGGCGTTCCAAATGCCGGTGATTTTGACCCTGATGGGGCGTGTCGGCATCGTCAAATCCAGCGGCCTCAGGGCCAAACGAAAGTACGCGATTGTCATCATTTTCATCATCGCGGCGATTATCACGCCGCCCGATTTGATCAGCCAAATCGGCCTCGCGATTCCGCTCCTCGCGCTTTACGAGATTTCGATCCTTACGGTCGGCGTCGTCGAGCGGAAGCGGGAGGAGCGACGCAAGAAGGAAGAGGCCGAACTCGCCGAGCTTCTGGCGAGCCAAGACGAAGCCAGCGTCTACGACGACACGGACTTCAACTTCGGCCGCTGATCGCCTCTTTGCTTCGGACTTGAACTCCGCCGAAACGCGGCCCATAAGGGGCGCCGCCCGCCGCGATTCGCCGCGAGTCGGGGCGCCGATGTCCGAGCCATGCCATGCACGACCTCAGAGCGATTCGCGATAATCCGGATCAGTTCGACGCCGCGCTGAAGCGCCGCGGCATGCCGCCATCGGCGGCCGCGATCATCGAGCTTGATGCCGAGCGGCGGCGCTTGCAGACCGAATTCC
>SHWC01000028.1 GCA_009691045.1 Alphaproteobacteria bacterium
AACAACAATTCGTTCTTGAGAATTCAAGGAACATTCAAACATGGGCTTCTCGATCATGTGTCAGTATGACATAAAATAGGTGCAAAGTCAACTAATTTTAACGGTATAACAATACATTAGGTGTTTTGAGTGCGTGTATATGTTTGATGCGACCTGGGTCAGATTTATTTGTTGTACTCGTAAAGGTTTCTCCGTGACTTGTTTTGCAGATTAGATAAAATATCGTAGCAAAATCAATAAGTTAGTCAAAATTCAAAATAGTTTCAAACTTATCTAAGTTGTTGTTATTAAACGCGAATATGCGAGATTTAGATCGAGTGGGAGTGAGCGCGTTCAGGCGCGCCTAAAGGCCGAGGTCGCTCAAGCCGGGATGATCATCCGGCCGACGGCCGAGCGGCCAATGGAATTTGCGTTCGGATTCGGCAATCGGCAAGTCGTTGATGCTCGCCAGCCGTCGCTGCATCAGCCCGTTGGATGCGAATTCCCAATTTTCATTGCCGTAAGAACGAAACCAGTACCCCCGAGTCGTCGCGCCACTCATAGGCAAAGCGCGCGGCAATATGGTTGTCCGTAAAGGCCCAGACCTCCTTGATCAGGCGGTAGTCCAGCTCGCGCGCCCATTTTCTTGTGAGAAAGGCAACGATGGCGTCTCGACCGCTGAAGAACTCGGTGCGGTTTCGCCAAAGGCTGTCGATCGTATAGGCGAGCGACACATGGGTGGGATCGCGGCTATTCCACGCGTCTTCGGCGGCGCGCGCCTTTTGGTGCGCGGTCTCGCGTGTGAAGGGGGGCAGCGGCGGGCGCGATTCCATGGAGCCGTCCTGTCGAATGAGGTTGTGAATTAGCCCATGAGTTCGTGCGGCGAGCGGTCTGCACGCAACGCCGCCAATTCGGCTTCGAGCTGCGCAACGCGCTCACGCAGCGGCGAGTTCGCTGCCTCAATTTCATCGAGCGTGAAGCGCGGTATGATGTGCGGTGGGCAATTCCAGTCGAATGCCTCGACGTCGATCGTCGCAACGCGTTCGATGCGGGCCCGGTAGTTCAGCAATTCAACGGCGGCAATGAGCGCCGGATCGGCGCTTTCAACGGGCTCGAAGTGCAGTCGACCGAACAATTTGAGGCGGCGCTGATTGGCGTAATCCATCACGATCAGGGCGACGCGGTTGTCGCCGGTCACGTTTCTGGCACTCACATATTGGCGGTAGCCGCGAAAATCCGCGAAGGCGATGCGAGTGGGGGAGAGCACGCGAATGAACCCGCGCGGGCCACCGCGATGCTGCACATAGGGCCAGCCGTCAACGTTGACAGAGGCGAGGAAGGCGCTGTCCGTCGCGTGCAGGAATGTGGCTTCGCGCTCGCCAAGGCCGCTGCCTTCCGGCAGGACATCGGGCAGGCGCGCATAATTGTTTCGAGAGCCGTTCGTCTCTTGCAGCGCACACACGGCGGGGGTGAAGGCGATGGCCGCAAAGGTTTTCATGTTCAGCTCCTGTAGCGGGTTCAGCGGAGGCACCTGTGGTGGGCAAGGGGAGATGTCCCCCTGCCCATCCGGTCTAGGCGGCTTTGCTAGGGGGCAGCAATTCGATTTGTGGAAAGTCGAATTCCACGCGCGTCGCCTTGCCGATCAGGTTGGTAAAAATATTGAGCGCGACGAGCGCAATGATTTCCACTATTTCGGCGCTGCTTAGGCCAGCGCCGCGGGCCGCGTCGAACTCTTGGTTCGTGAGGTCCCCGCGATTGGTGTTAAACGCCCGCGCCAGCGCCACGGTCGCCGCGTTACGTGCGTCGCCGGCGCTGCCGCGTCGGTTCAACAACATTTCGGCCTTCGACAGGCCGGCTTGGCCGCCAATGGCGGTGTGCGCCGAGACGCAATATTGGCAGGCATTGTCCTCGGCCACGGCAAGCGCGATGCGCTCTTGCGCGGCCTTGTCGAGCGAGAAGCGCGCGGTCGCGCCGTAAAGGCCGAGAAAGCCCTCAAGCGCCTTCGGCGCATTGGCCAATATGCGGATGAAATTGGGCGTCACGCCGAGTTGCGCCTGTACGGCGTCGAGCAATTGGCGGGCTTCGCCGGTGGCGGTCTTGGGGTCAATCGCTGTGATACGGGACATGGCGGTCCTCCTTGAGGTCGGGGCCGCCGGACCATTCGGCAGCGCCACACTGCGCATGGTGTCCGTTCTTAGAGGCGGAATAAATGCCGTGATAATCACTTGATTGATGCAAAAAACGGAATAATGTTGGCGCCATGGATAAATTGCGCGCCATGGAAGTTTTCGCGCAGGTCGTCGAGCGGGGGAGCCTGACGGCCGCGGCGGAAGCGCTCGACATGTCGCCGCCGGCGGTGGTGCGCGCGCTGGCCGCCTTGGAACAATCGATCGGCGCGCGCTTGCTTCACCGCACGACGCGCCGGCAATCGTTGAGCGACGAAGGCCGCGAATATTACGAAGGTTGCAAGCGCGTGCTCGCCGAGGTGGAGGAGGCTGACGCGTTGCTGTCGGCGCGCCGGATCTCGCCCCGTGGGCGGCTGCGCATTACCGCCCCTGTGATGTATGGGCGCCTGCATGTGGCGCAACGGATCAATCGCTTCTTGGCGCGCTATCCCGGCGTCGAGGTCGAATTGCTTTTACTCGACCGGGTGATCGACCTCGTTGCGGAAGGCATCGATGCTGGAATTCGCATTGGGCATCTGCCGGATTCGACGCTTGTCGCCAAGCGCATCGGCGAAACGCGTCGCGTGATATGCGCCGCGCCGATCTACCTCAAGCGCGCTGGCATGCCAAAGACGCCGGATGCGCTCGCCAAAATGAGCACCATCGTGTTCAGTGGTCTGTCGCCTGGGCATGAATGGGTCTTCGCTGGTAAGCCGCCTTTGCGGATAACCATCAAGCCACGCTTGCGCACCAATCAAATCGACGCGGCGATCGAGGCCTGCCTTGCGGGGCTCGGTTGTGGGCAGTTCCTGTGTTACCAGGTCAATGCGCTGATCGCCGCCGGTCGGCTCAAGCGCGTGCTGAATGACCACGAGCCGCCATCGGCCCCGATCAGCATCGTCTACCCCAGTGCGCGGCTCGTATCCGCGAACTTACGCGCGCTGCTTGAGTTTTTCACCTAACGCGGCCATGAGTCCCTAGGTCAGGCTTTCGCCGGGCAGGCCGGGCGTGTTAGAAGCCCGCCCCATGCTGAAGATCCAATCCCTCGATATCCGCCTTGGCGGCCGGCTGATCCTTGACCAGGCGAGCGCGCAGATCGGCGGGCGCCAGCGCGTCGGCCTCGTCGGCCGCAATGGCGCGGGCAAGACCACGCTCCTTCGTGTGCTGGCCGGGCGGATCGAGCCCGATGGCGGCGAGATATCGTGCCCAAAGAGCACGCGCTTCACCCTGGTCGCGCAGGATGCGCCCTCCGGCCCCGGCAATGCGCTTGAGACCGTGCTGGCCGCCGATACCGAGCGCGCCGCGCTCCTGCATGAACAGGCCATAACCACCGATCCCTTGCGGGCGGCCGAGGCGGCCAATCGGCTGGATGAGATCAATGCCGAGGCGGCGCCCGCGCGTGCGGCGTCGATCCTGGCCGGTCTCGGCCTCGATAAAGCGATGCAGGCGGTGCCGCTCGATTCCTTATCGGGCGGGTGGCGCATGCGCGTCGCGCTCGCGGCGGCGTTGTTCGCCGATCCCGATTTGTTGTTCTTGGACGAGCCGACCAATCATCTCGACCTCGAAGCCTCGATCTGGCTTGAGGCCTATTTGAAGCGCTTCAACCGGACGCTGATTTTGGTGAGTCACGATCGGCATTTTCTCGATGCGGTGGCCGATGCCATTCTGCATCTCGAAAACGGCAAATTGACGCTCTACCCCGGTAATTTTGAGCGCTTCGAGCGCGTGCGACGCGAGCGGCTCGATGCGCGCGCCTCCGAGGCCGCGCGGATCGTCGAGCGGCGTGCCCATTTGCAAGCCTTTGTCGCGCGCTTTCGGGCCAATGCCAGCAAGGCGACCCAAGCGCAAAGCCGCATGAAGGCGCTCGCCAAACTCGAGCCGATCGTGCCTGAAATCGGCGACCCGCCGGTGCGCTTTGTTTTTCCGCCGGTCAAAGAGGTCGCGCCGCCGTTGATCGCTTGCGAGGATGTGAGCCTCGGTTATGGCAAGCGCACGGTGTTGGGCGATATTTCATTCTCGATTCGGCCGGATGATCGCATTGCGTTGCTCGGCGCGAACGGCAATGGCAAATCGACCCTCGCGCGCTTTTTGGCGGGCGAGCTCGCGCCGCAATCGGGTGAGGTCAGGCGCTCGTCCAAATTGATCCCCGGTCATTTCGCGCAGCATCAATTGGAGGCGCTCGATTCCGAGCACTCGCCGTTCCAGCATTTGGCCCGGCTGATGAAGGGCGCGCCGCCCGAGCGCGTGCGCACACGCCTTGGTGGGTTCGCGTTCAGCGGCGAGAAGGCCGATGTGCCGGTGCGTTCGCTCTCGGGCGGCGAGCGGGCTCGGCTCAATCTCGCGCTCGTGAGCTATGCGGCGCCCAATCTTCTTATTCTCGATGAGCCGACCAATCATTTGGACATGGAGGCCCGCGAATCCTTGGTCGAGGCGATCAGCGCCTATCGCGGCGCGGTCGTGCTGGTGAGCCATGATGAGCATTTGATCGGCTTGGTCGCGGATACGCTTTGGTTGGTCGCGGATCATCGCGTGCGACCCTATGAGGGCGATCTCAATTCCTATCGCGCGCGCGTGCTGGCGGGCTCGAATGGTGATGCGGACGAGCGCGCCGCGTCGCGCGCAGGGCCAGGCGACAAGGAACGTCGGCGCGCCGCGGCCAAAGTGCGCACTCAACTCGCGCCCTTGCGGATCAAGGTAAAAGCCGCGGAAACCCGGCTCGAATCGCTCAATGCCGAGCAGGCCTCGCTTGAAGCCAAGCTTGCCGACCCTGCGCTTTATGCCGGCGATCGCGCCAAAGTGAGCGAGCTCAATCAGCGGCTGGGCACCTTGGCGCGCGAGATCGCGGTGGCCGAAGCGGCGTGGCTGGCCTCGGCCGATGCGCTCGAAGCCGCGCAGGCGTCTTAATTTCAAGTCGCGATGATCGAGGCCGATAATCGCGACGCCCTCAGATGCCGGGCGCGCGTGTCCCACGCGCTTGGCTTTCGCCGCTGACGCGGCGCGGCGCGGTCGCGCCGGCCAAGTCTCGATGAATCGGCTCATCATGGCTTGGTATAAATCAGTTCGGGATTAGATTCGCCGCGAAGCGGGGATAGACCTCCGCGATGGCGTCTCGCACAGGGCCGCGAATGAGCGCGAGCGTCGCGTCATCGGGCGCCAGCGTCTCGCCAATATCATCGGCCAGGTCAAACGCGAAGCCGGTCGCGGCCTTGATGCGTTCAACCGTTTCGCCGGGATGCACGCTGATCAGCGTGAAGCGGCGTTTCGCTTTATCGAAATTGAATAACGCGCGCCCCGTGACCAAGGCCTGCGGTCCGCCCGGCCGATAGATCTCGGGCGCGCTCACACCCGGTGCGCTGATGAAATCGACCTTCGGCACCAGCACGCGCGGGCTGTGCTCCTCGCGAAACAGAATCACGCGCGGCACCAAGAAATAAAGATAGGCCGAACCGAACGAGCCGGGCAGGCGCAAATCGAGATTCGGATAGGCGCCAAGCCCGACCAGATTGACATTGGCCTCGCCATCGATCTGCCCGCCGCCAAGGAAGAACGCATCGATGCGGCCTTGCGCGGCGCAATCGAACAGCTCGCGTCCGCCATCGGTGAAATCATTGTTGCGTTGGCTGCCGAGCACGGTGACGCGCATGGCCTCAGGGGCGAGCACCTGGGCGAGAAAGGCCGCAGCACCCGGAATGGGGGAGGATGCCCCAACCGCGACATGACCAACGCCCTGAAGCAATCGCGCGATGGTGGCGATCAGCAATTCGGTTGGCGCGGCGGGGCTCATTCGGCGGCGTGGGGCTCGGCCATCAACGCGGCCAGATATCGGGCGAAGCCGGTGTCGCTTGACGCGGCCTCGGCATAAGTGCGGAGCGCCGCCTCATCCGCCTCATAAAAGCCCGGCAGGCCAAGCGGCCAGGCGCCGTTCTTTGCCTCGGCGATGGCGCCGATATAGAGCGCGGGCAGCGCGCCGGCGGCCAAGGGTTCATCGGCCATCAAATCGATGTCGCGAATCGCCTCAACCGTGACGAGGCTTGTCTTGGCCGCGTGCGCCATGGTCATCAGCTCGCGCCGCCGGCCGATCCAAACATTGCCGCGCCGATCGGCGAAGGGTGCGTGAAACAGCGCGATGTCGGGCCTCAAGGCGGGCAGCGCAACAAGCGGATCGTGCGGCGGAAACGGATTGTCGATCAGCGTCCAATCGGGCCGTACGCGAAGCAGGTCGCTGCCGATGATGCCGCGGCTCGGCAAAAAGGGCAGGCCCTTCTCGGAGGCTTGAAGCGCGGCATGGATGGCGGGGCAGGTTGAATCCTTGATGCGCACGCGACCCGATTTTACCGCGTCGGTGAAGCGCGGCGCCGGGCCAAGCTCGCCGAGCGTGATGGCGGCGCACTCGACAAGCGCGACGCAGCCAGCCCCGATCAAAAGATCCGCCTGAATGCCGCTTTGCGGCACGGCGAGAAGGTGCAAATCCTTGATGCCACGGCGAATCAATGCGCGCGTCGCGGCCATCGAAACGAAACTGTAATCAGCCGGCACCGCCACCATCGCGCCGTGTGGCACGCGATTTGCAAGGGTATCGAGCGACATCGTGAAGGAATTAACCATGTCCGTTGACTCTAAGCGTTAACTCCACAGTGAGACTAGCATGAGACGCTTGCAAATGCTCGAAAAGGGAATGTCTCCCACAGAGCCACGGGGCGTTAAGCACAGGTAGTGTCATGGTTAATTATGTTTCACCATGGGTGACGAAGTGGCACATGACGCTGGCCGCGATTGGGCTCGCGGCGATGCTGACGTTCGCCGCGTTCGTCAGCGAAACACGCGCCGAAGCGCCGGCGCCTACGCCTGAAATCGACAAAATTCGCGGCGTAATTAGCGCCCAGATCGAAGCATTCAAGCATGACGACGCGAAATTGGCTTTCTCACTGGCGACGCCCGAAGTGCAGGCCATGATGGGTACGCCCGAGCGGTTCATCTCGATCGTTCGTGAGCAATATTTGCCGGTCTATCGGCCGAAAAAGATCGATTTCCGCACGCCGGTCGAGCTGTCGGACCAAGCCGGCGTGATGCAACCCGCTGTCGTGGTCGGGCCGGATAATCTGCCGGTCTATGCGGTCTATACGGTCGAGCGGCAGCAGGATGGCGCGTGGCGGATTTCAGGTTGCCTCCTCTACAAATTGATGTCGAGCGACGGCACGCTGACCTGAGCCCGGTTGACGGTGCCAACCCGGCCGAGCCCGCCCTTGTGGCGGGCTTTTTCGTTTCAGGGGTCGAGGAAAAGGTCGGGGAGCGGCGCTCGATTGGGGTCTGCCGCATAGACCGAGAAATCGGTTATCCCATCCGCCCGCAGCACCTCATCATCGATGAAGAACTGACCCGTAGGGCCGCGCGCCGGGCCGCATAGAATCGTGCGCGCCGCATCGGCCATGATCGCCGGGGTTCGCGCCGCCTTGGGATCGATGCCCGGAATCATCTGTAGCGCGGCGGTGGCGATCACGGTGCGCGGCCACAGCGCGTTGACCGCGATGCCGAAGGGTTTGAATTCTTCCGCCTGACCCAGAACCAAGAGGCTCATGCCGTATTTCGCGATGGTGTAGACGACGTGGGGCGCAAACCAGCGCGGATTGAGATTCAAGGGCGGCGCGATGGTGAGAATGTGGGGGTTCGAGGCCCGCTTCAGATGCGGCAGGCAGGCCTGAGCGCAGGCGAAGCTGCCGCGCGTATTGACACCCATCATCAAGTCGAAGCGCTTCAACGGCGTTTCGGCCGTGCCGGTCAGGCTGATCGCGCTGGCATTGTTGACCAGAATGTCGATGCCGCCGAACCGCGCGATGGCCGCTTCGACCGCACGCGCGATCTGGGCTTCGTCGCGAATATCCATCACCAGGGGCAACGCTTGGCCGCCGGCATTTTCCATCGCCTCAGCGGCGCTGTGGATGGTGCCGGGCAGTTTCGCATGCGCCGTCTCGGTCTTGGCGGCGATCACGATGTTCGCGCCATCGCGCGCGGCGCGCAGCCCAATCGCCTCGCCGATGCCGCGGCTTGCGCCGGTGATGAAGAGGGTCTTGCCCTTGAGGGACGCCATCAGAACTCGTCCGCGCCCATCTCCATCAGCGTGCGTTTGCCCGCCATCAATTGCGCGAAGAGCGAACTGGTCTCGGGCATCAGGCGCGCCATATAAAAGCGCGCGGTCTTCAACTTGGTGGCGTGAAAACCATCATCGCCGCCGCCATTTTCGGCGAGCGCGATCTTGGCCATGCGGGCCCACATATAACCAACCGCGACGAGCGCGAAGAGTTTGAGATAATCGGTCGCCGCGGCGCCAGCCTCTTCGGGGTCGGCGAGGCCGCGACCGGCGATGGTCAATGAGGCGTTACGTAAGCGATCGAGGCCCTTGGCGAGCGGCTCGATAAACTCCGCCATGCGTTCGTCGCCCTTGTGTTCCTCGACAAAGGCCGTGACCGGATGGAAGAAGCGGCGCAACAGGCGGCCATTATGTTGGCCAAGCTTGCGGCCGACCAAATCGAGCGCCTGAATGCCGTTGGTGCCTTCATAAAGCTGAGCGATGCGCGAATCGCGGACATATTGCTCCATGCCGTGCTCGCGAATATAGCCATGGCCACCGTGGATCTGCACCGCGAGGTTGGCGGCAAGCGAACCGCAATCGGTGAAAAACGCTTTCACCACGGGCGTCATGAGCTGCACGAAATCATCGGCCTCTTCACGTTTTGCCGCATCGGGGTGTTTGCGCGCGATATCGAGATTGAGCGCGACCAAATAGCCGAGCGCGCGCGCGCCTTCATTGAGCGCGCGTTGGGTCAACAACATGCGGCGCACGTCGGGGTGCACGATGATCGGGTCGGCGGTGGCGGCGGGTTCGGCCGCGCCCTTGAGCGAGCGGCCTTGGCGACGATCCTTGGCATAGGCGACGGCGCTCTGATAGGCCGCTTCGCCAATGCCGAGCCCTTGCAAACCGACGCCGAGGCGGGCCGCGTTCATCATCGTGAACATGCATTTGAGGCCTTGGTGCGGCTCGCCGATCAGCCAGCCTTCGGCATCGTCGAAATTGAGCACGCAGGTCGCCGAGGCGTGGATGCCCATTTTCTTTTCAATCCCGCCGCACATCACGCCATTGCGCGGCCCGAGCGAGCCATCGGCGCGCGGCGTGAATTTAGGCACGAGAAAAAGGCTGATGCCGCGCGTGCCCGAGGGCGCGTCGGGCAATTTGGCGAGCACGAGGTGGATGATGTTTTCCGATAGATCATGCTCGCCGGCGGTGATGAAGATCTTGGTTCCGGTGACGCGATAGGTGCCGCTGTCGGTCGGCACGGCGCGAGTGCGAATCAAGCCGAGGTCGGTGCCGCATTGCGGCTCGGTCAAGCACATCGTGCCGGACCAGCGGCCTTCGATGAGGCGCGGCACATAGCGCGATTTTAATTCCGTTGTCGCGTGCACCTCGATCAACGCGGTCGCGCCCTTCGAGAGCAGCGGGTAATTGCCGAAGGCGAGGTTGGAGGAGCACACCATCTCCTCAAAGACGAAATTGATCAGCTCGGGCAGGCCTTGGCCGCCATGTTTCGGATTGGCCGACATGGCGAGCCAGCCGCCCTCGACAAACGCTTTATAAGCATCCTTGAAGCCGGGTGGCGTGCGCACAACACCATTTTCGTAGGTGCAGCCGTGCTCATCGCCCGAGCGATTAAGGGGATGCAAGACGTTCTCGCACAGTTTGGCGCCTTCCTCGAGAATGCTGTTGATCGTGTCAGGCGTCGCCTCTTCGAAGCCGGGCAGCTTGACAAGCTGACCGGCGTCGAGCAGGTCGAGCAGCACGAAGCGCATGTCATTGAGCGGCGCCTTGTAGACCTGCATCGTTACTCCCTCCGCGAAATCGTCGGAGCGAGTCCGCTCCGGCCTAATGTCATGGCCTCACCCTTCGACAGGCTCAGGATGAGGCCACTAAAGTACGCCCTCATGCTGAGCCTGTCGAAGCATGAGGGCTAGATATACGGTCCCTGGCCGCGCCGCTCCTAGTTCCTGAGTGGCTTGCCGGTGGCGAGCATGTGCTCCATGCGCGCCAAGGTCTTTGGCTCGCGGATCAGGCGCATGAAGGCCTCGCGCTCCAATCGGGCGAGCGCGTCGTCGCTGATTTGATCAGGTGTATCGGTTTCACCGCCTGACAGAATGTTGGCAAGCTCCTTGACCACAATTTGATCGTGCGCCGTGATTTTGCCAGTGAGCGCGAAGCCTTTGACCGCAAGCGCCAACGCAATGCGCGCGGTCTTGCCGGGTAATTTATAGGTTGGCGGCTCAGGCGGCTTATGGCCGGCGACGAGGCTAAGCGCTTTGGCCTTGGCATCCGCCAGCAGGCGATCGCGATTGGCCGTGATGCCATCGCCCTCCCGCAAATAGCCGAGCTCCAGCGCCTCATAGGCCGAGCGCGAGACCTTGGCCGTGCCGATCGTCTCGAACACTTTGGAGATCGCCGGCATGGCACCGCCGAAGCCGCGCTTTTGGCTAAGGCCACGGGCGAGCATGGCGCGGCAGCCGCCCCAGCCGGGGATCAGGCCGACACCGACCTCGACCAGGCCGATATAGCTCTCGGCATGGGCCTGCACCGCATCGCAATGGAGGAGCACTTCGCAGCCGCCGCCAAGTGCCAAGCCCGACGGCGCGCCGACCACGGGAAAGGGCGCGTATTTTAGCGCATGAAATGTGTCCTGGCCCTTCTTCACCAGGTCTTCGATCAAGGGCCAGGCCGCGAGATTGACCGCAAACAGCGCGAGGCCGAGATTGACGCCGGCCGAGAAATTCTCGCCTTCGTTATAAATCACCAGCGCCTTGAAGCGCTCACGCACGATATCGATCGAGCGTGCCGCAAGGGCGAGGCTATCGGCATCGAGCGCGTTCATCTTGGTGTGAAACTCAAGCGCGGCGACGCCATCGCCAACGTCCCACAAACTCGCCGAGCCATTGCGCGCAAGCGGCTTGCCGGCCAATTTCACATCGGCGAGCAGCAACACGCCTTGGCCGCGTTCGACCGGCCGATAGGCACCCGCCGGCCACAACACCGTTCGCTTGCCGCCCTCGGTTTTGTAGAAACCGCCCGCTTGCGCCGCTTGCGCCAATAAAGGCGGCACGGCGCTGCCGTCGGCCTTGAGCTTATCGGCGAACCAGCCCGCGCCGATGCGATCGATCAGCTCGAACGGCCCGCGCGTCCAGTTATAGCCAAGCCGCATCGCGTCATCGACCGCTTGCGGCGAATGTGCGATCTCGGGCACGAGCGAGGCCGCATAGGCCAAGGTCTTCGACATGACGCGCCAGGCAAAAGTGCCGCTGCGGTCCTTATGTTCAAGGAGCGCGCGAAGATTGCCGCCCTTCGAGGCTTCGATGCTATCGAGCCTCACGCGGCGCGCGGGCGCGTATTGCAGCGCCTTCAAATCGATCACCTGTTTGACGCGCTTGCCGTCGATTTCAGCCAGGCGATAAAAGCCGCCTTTGCCTTTGCGCCCCGTGAGACCGTCGGCGATCATGCGTTTGAGCGCGTCGGGCTCGCGGTGAATGGCGCGAAAGCCATCGCCCTCGGGCACGGCGCCGGCCAGGCTGCGGCCGACCAGCGGCATCAAATCGATGCCGACCAAATCCATCAGCGCGAACACGCCGGTCTTCGGTATGCCGAAGGGGCGGCTCAGCACCGCATCGGCTTCCTCGACCGGGATGCCATGATCGAGCGCTTCATTGAGCGCGCACTGAATCCAAAAGGTGCCGATGCGATTGGCGATGAAGCCCGGCGTGTCATTGGCCTCGATCACGCCCTTGCCGAGCGCGACGTCGCAGAACCGCCGCACGGTCTCGATCGCATCTTTCCGCGTCGCGGGGCCGGGGACCAACTCCAAGAGGCGCATATAGCGCGGCGGGTTGAAAAAATGCGTGATCATGAAATCGCGCGCGAACCGCTCGGGCTGGCCCTCGATCAGTGTGCGAAGGCGGATGGTCGAGGTGTTGGACGAGACGATCGAACCATCGCGCCGCGCGCCTTCGATTTTTTGATAGACCGCGCGTTTAATCTCCAGCCGCTCGGTGACCGCCTCGATGATCCAATCGGCGTCCTTCAGGCGCTTCAAATCGTCCTCGAGATTGCCGCAGACGATCCGCTTGGCGAAACTCTTGGCCATGAAGGGCGCGGGATCGGTTTTCAGCATGCGCTCGACCGCGCCCTCGGCAAGCGCGTTCCGCCGGCCGCTCTCGGGCACGATATCGAGCAGCATCACCTCATGGCCGGCATTGGCGATGTGAGCCGCGATCGCGGCGCCCATGACGCCCGCGCCGATCACGGCGACTTTGTTGATCTCGCTCATGCGGCTTCGAGCACGGTCGCGATGCCTTGGCCGCCGCCAATACATTGGGTGGCGAGCGCATAACGCTTGCCCTCGCGTTGCAGCAGCGAGGCCGCTTTACCGGTGATGCGCGCGCCGGTCGCGCCCAAGGGATGGCCAAGCGCGATCGCGCCGCCATCGAGATTGAGTTTGGCCTGATCGAGGCCGAGATCATGGACACAGGCGAGCACCTGCACCGCGAAGGCCTCATTGATTTCGATCAAATCCATGTCGTCGAGCTTGAGGCCGGCGCGCGCGAGCGCTTTGCGGCTGGCGAGCACGGGGCCGATGCCCATGAGCTCAGGCGGGCAACCGGCAACCGCCGTGCTCCGAATCCGCGCCAAGACTTTGAGGCCCTTGCGCTTGGCATAATCTTCCGAACACACAAACACGGCCGCGGCGCCATCGGTGAGCGGCGAGGACGTGCCGGCGGTCACCGTGCCTTCGGCATTGAAGGCGGGCGTCAATGTTTTCAAAATGTCGGCGGTTGTGTTGGGGCGGATACAGCCATCGAGTTTGATCGGGCCATCATCTCCCTCGATCGGCACGATCTCGGCCTCAAGCCTGCCGCCGGCTTGCGCCGCGGCCGCTTTTTGGTGACTCGCCACGGCGAAGGCCTCTTGGTCGGCGCGCGTGATCTGAATTTTGCGTGCGAGCACCTCGGCGGTTTCGCCCATCGACATGAAGACCTCGGGCATGCGCTCGTAGAGATCGGGGTTCGGCATCGGGTTGAAGCCGCCCAGCGGCACGCGTGTCATCGATTCAATGCCGGCGCAGACAAACGCCTCGCCCGCGCCCATGGCAATCGCACCGGCCGCGATGTGAATCGCCTGCATGGAGGAGCCGCAAAAGCGGTTGATCGTGGCGCCGGCGGCCGAGGGCGGTATGCCGGCCAAGAGGCCGATCAGCCGCCCGACGTTGAAGCCTTGTTCGCCTTCGGGGAACGCGCAACCGACGATCACGTCTTCAATTTCGGCCGGATCGATGCCGACGCGCTTGACCAAATCGCGCACCACCACGCCGCCCAAATCATCGGGGCGGACATGAACAAGAGCGCCCTTATTGGCGAAGGTGAAGGGCGACCGGGCATAGCCCGCAATACAAACGGCGGTCATCGATAACTTCCTTCTTCGTCGTGGCGCGCGCTCAGCCTGTTTTGGCCTGGCTCTTGCTCAGTTCTTCGGCGATCAATTCTTTCTTGGAGAGTTTGCCGATCAACGTCTTCGGCAGTTCCTTGCGAAACTCGATGTGCTTCGGGATTTCGATTGGCGAGAGCTTGTCCTTGAGAAAGTTCAACAGCGCGTCGGCGGTCAGCGTTTGCCCATCGGCCAGTTTGATGAACGCTTTCACAGACGCTTGGCGATAGGCATCGGGCACGCCGATGACCGTGACCTCTTTCACCGCCGGGTGCTTATAGATCGCTTCCTCGACATGGCGCGGATAAACATTATAGCCGCCGCAGAGAATGATTTCCTTCAAGCGATCGATCAGGAACACAAAGCCATCCGGATCGATATAGCCGACATCGCCGCTATGGAAACGGCCGCCGAGTAGGGCCTTTTCGCTTTCTTCCGAGCGCTTCCAATAGCCCAGCATGACCTGGGGACCGGTGATGCAAATCTCGCCGCGCTCGCCCTGCGGCAGGACGCGCTCGGGCGCATCAACCGCCGTAATTTCAATCACCGTGCCGGGCACGGGCAGGCCGAGCGAGCCGGAGCGTGACGGCGCGGTCGTCGGATTGCAACAGGCGACCGGCGAGGTTTCGGACAGGCCATAGCCTTCGGCGATTTTGCAGCCCGATAGTCTTTCGAAGGTTTCCTGCACCTCGCGCGGCAGCGCGGCACCGCCCGAAATGCAAAAATTGATCGAGGACAGATCGCGCTTCTTGCTGATCACATCGGGGTGATTGTTGAGCGCGATAAACATGGTCGGCACGGCGGGGAGGAAGGTTGGGCGCTTCCTCTCGATCGTCTTCAACACTTTGTCGATTTCGAAGCGCGGCAGCAGTACCATCAGCGCCCCGGCGAGCACGCTGAAATTCATGCACACGGTCATGGCAAAGACGTGAAACAGCGGCAAGACGCCGAGCATGATTTCGGCGCCCGGCTTGGTGAGCGGAAAGTGACGCAGCGATTGATGCGCGTTGCCGTAGACGTTCGCGTGGGTCAGCATCGCGGCCTTGGGCAGGCCGGTGGTGCCGCCGGTATATTGCAGGATCGCGATGTCCTTAACAGGATCGCAGGGGTGGCGCGCGGGGGCACCGTCATTGGCGAGCAGCGCCGCAAAGCGCGTGTGGCGGTCGTCATGGGGAACGCGCGCGATCAATTTATGTTTCGCGAGCTTGAATAGAATGCCTTTCACCGCCGGCAATTGCTCCGAGAGCGAGCAGACCACGAGGCGCTTCAGGCGCGTCGTGCCGAGTATCTTGGCGGCTTTACCATAGAGCGCGGTGAGATCAAGCGTAATGATGACGTCGATGTCCGCGTCGTCGATCAATTCCTTGATCTCGGCTTCGGCATAGAGCGGATTGATATTCACCACGGTCGCGCCGGCCTTGAGCGCGCCGTAATAGCTGATCACGAAGGCCGGGCAATTGGGCAACATCAGCCCGACCTTGGTGCCCTTGGTCACGCCGAGGCTTTGCAATCCTTTGGCCGCGCGGTCGGCCAGGCGGCCGAGTTCGGCATAGGTGTAGCGGCGGTCCATGAAGTCGATCGCGGGTCGATCGCTGAATTTCTTGACCGCCTGATCGAGCAAGTCATAGAGCGGCGCGGCCGGGATCGGCGCGTGCCAGTCCACGTCTTTGGGATAGGATTTCATCCAGGGGTGGGTGGCGGCGGCAGTGGTCATGGCCCGCTTCAGTGTCGTGTTCTCTCAACTCTAAGCCGACGCCACCGCGCCGCCTAGGTCCTGTTCAAAGAAACGTGATCGGGCTCGCAGCAGTGATCCACTCGGGACGGCTCCCCGTATTCACGACCAGAAGCAAATAACGCCGCTTCTAGATGGAAACAGGGCATCCGGACGGTCCGGATGTGGGCCGCTGCTTGCACGGTGGCGCCCGACTTCACGACAACGTCAAACCCATGAGGATGGACATGAAATTCGCACGCCTTTTCGCCGCGGCCGCAATCGCGGCACCGCTTGCCTTCGGCTTCTCCAGCGCACGCGCGGCCGACATTGTGGATACTGCGGTCTCCGCCGGCTCGTTCAACACCTTGGTTGCAGCGGTCAAGGCCGCGGGCCTGGTCGAAACGCTCAAGGGCGCAGGGCCGTTCACGGTCTTCGCGCCGACCGACGAAGCCTTCGCGAAACTACCCGCGGGCACGGTCGAAAACCTGCTCAAGCCTGAGAACAAGGACAAGCTGGTCGCCGTGCTGACCTATCATGTGGTACCCGGCAAGGTCATGGCGAATGACGTCGCCGGAAAGAAAACGAGCGCGAAGACAGTTCAGGGCGGTGACATTAAGGTCAACGGCATGAACGGCGTGCGCATCAACGATTCGATGGTAACCAAGGCCGACATCGTGACCGACAACGGCGTCATCCATGTGATCGATCGGGTCCTCCTCCCCGCCTCCTGATTAAAGCAGGGGCTTAGAACCTTGGGCCTCGCTTGACAGCGGAGCCCATTTTTTTTGCGCCCTTGCGGCGCCCATTCCAAATTAGACTTCGTAGAATGCTCGCCATGTCGAGACGACGATGAGCGCTAAAGCGCCAGAAACGGCCGACCTGCGAGGGCTTGGACGAAGATCGCCACCGACAGGGCAAACCAAATCGCCGAGGCGAATACGACGAAACGCCGAGTGCTAGATTGCGGCCACAATCGATCGAGCAGCATGCCAAAAAGCGGCAATACCTGCATGGCATGTGTTGCGAAGAAGTGAGAAGTCCGCAGATCGCCGGTCTCGGTCGACCATCCGGTAATCGGAAGCGCCATTGACGGGTCTGCGGGACTGCCAAACTGATGGCTGAGGTTCTGGCTCATGAACCCGGCGAAAATCAGCGTCAGCACCGAGCCGCCGATCAGCCCCACAACAACGCCAAGACGTGTCGCAGGACCGAGCGCAGCTTCGCGATCCCGCCATGCCGCCCAGCCAACGCCTGCGGCCGCCGCGACGATCAGCACCGCGCCTGTGGCCATCACGCCGTAATACATGAACGCGTGTAACGAGGTGCTGACGTTAAAGTGCGAAGCCTCCTGACGTGCCGCCTGCAGCATCATGTAGCCGATCTCGACGAACAGACTGATCAGCGAGAGCGGAACCAGCACGGACAACAGCCAGCCCCGCCGCCAAGCTTCGCTCAAGCGTGCCGAGACGACAGCCAATGTCGCAAAATGAACGGCGAAAGAAACCTGGAACTTGAGCGGCTTTGCCCAAACATTCGCCCCGTCCAAAAGGCGCGTGTCAATCAACAGGGCAGCCAAGGTGAACGGGGCGAGCGCAGCCATCAACGCGGCCCCGGCAAGCCAAAATCTGTCTGGATAGAACGGTTTGACTGTTGAACGAACGTGGGTTTTTTCGACGAAGTTCATGTGATCAACAATGCGGGTTGCGTAACCGCGCGTTCTGCTCAGGAATCACGTCAAGCATGGCAGGTTCCTTGAATGCGTTGTCTGTGAGAGCCTCTTGAACCGCGCGTGATGCGTAATGATGGTACGGGCGAGGGGTGCAATCGGATCAGAGGCGCCAAGTGATCCGGCCCGTAGCCCGTTTCGTAATTGGGTTGATGAACACCGCGACACTTCCCAGCTATAGTCCGAAAGCGGCTATGGGCCCGGTTGAACCGGCTGCGCGGCGCTATATGATTTTATCGGTGGATCGAATTCTAAGCCCCGTTGCCGCCTCGCTGGCCCCTGAAGGCCTGCTTCGCCTCGTTGCCTTGCAACGAGACCGCGCTGCGTTCGGCACTCTGTTCGGGTTGTTCGCACCCAAGGTCAGGGCCTACGCCATCCGCATGGGCGCATCCAACGCGAGCGCGGAAGAGTTGGTACAAGAAGTGATGCTTTCGGTTTGGCGTCGGGCCGACACTTACGATCCCGACAAGGCAAATGCGGCGACTTGGATCTATGTGATCGCGCGCAACCGCCTGCTCGATGAATTTAGGCGCCTTCCGCCCCTGACGGTGCAACTCGTGATGGCGGACAAGGAAGCAGGGGACGACCCGGCACACGAGTTGCGCCTTGATTCCCAGCGCGCCGCCGAGCGTCTGAGAATGGCGCTTGGAAAGCTTCCGGCTGAACAGTCAGAGGTTCTACGGATCGCCTATTATGAGGGTCTCTCGCAGCGCGATATGGCGCTGCGGCTTGGGTTGCCGCTCGGTACGGTAAAGTCGCGCACCCGGCTCGCCCTCGATAGATTGCGCGACGTCCTGAAGGCCGAGCCGTGATGATCATGTCCACCCACCCGACCGACGATCTTCTGCTGCATTACGTCACCGGCGGTCTACCGCGGCCGTTTTCCGTTTTGGTCGCGTCTCATCTGGCATTCTGCGCGCGCTGCCGAGTCGAGACGGAGCGGCTGGAAGCAGTCGGCGGCGGCTTGTTCGTGGCGCTCGAAGTGAGGGGCGAGGCCGAATCAGGCCTTGAGGCGCTGCTTGCGCGGCTCGATGAGCCGGTGCCGATCGAGCCGCCGCTACCGCCGAGCGATGCCGAAACGTCCGTCCGCTTGCCGGCGCCGTTGCGCGCCTTTATTCGCAAGCCCCTTAAATCTCTCTCTTGGCACGAAGTGCTGCGCGGCATCTCGATTGTCGATCTGGCGAGCATCAAGGCCGATGGCGCGCGGGCACGGCTGGTCTTGACCCGGCGCGGGCTCAAAGTGCCTCGCCATATTCACGATGGCACCGAATTGACGCTCGTCCTCTCCGGCGGCCTGACCGCCGAACAAGGCCACTTCAGGCGCGGCGACGTCATGGTGGTCGAGCCGAGCGTGGTGCATCGCCCGGTGATGGATGATGACGAGGATTGCCTTTGCCTCGCGGTGACCGACGGCGCGGTCCGCTTCACCGGCCTGATCGGCCGGGCGCGCCAGCTTCTCGCGGGCTATTAGCCTCTACTCAGCCGCCGGTTTGGCCGCCTCGCGGCGCCGGTATTTGCCGCGCACATAATCATCGACGATCTTCTGAAAATCTTGGGCGATGCTTGGTCCGCGCAAGGTCATGGCCTTGCGCCCATCGATGAAGACCGGGGCGGAGGGCGTTTCGCCGGTGCCCGGCAGCGAAATGCCGATATTAGCGTGCTTGCTTTCGCCCGGGCCGTTGACGATGCAGCCCATGACCGCGAGCTGCATGGTCTCGACGCCATCGAACTCCTCGCGCCAGACCGGCATTTTGCCGCGGACATAGCCTTGGATGCTTTCGGCCAATTCTTGAAACACGGTCGAGGTGGTGCGCCCGCAACCCGGGCAGGCCGAGACCAAGGGCGTGAATGAGCGGAGCCCCATGGTCTGTAGAATTTCTTGTGCGACGATCACCTCTTGGGTGCGGTCGCCGCCGGGCTCGGGCGTCAGAGATACGCGGATCGTGTCGCCGATGCCGCGCTGCAAAAGCACAGCAAGCGCGGCAGTCGACGCCACAATGCCTTTCGAGCCCATGCCCGCCTCGGTCAAACCGAGATGCAGCGCATAGTCGCAGCGGGCCGCGATCGCGTCATAAACGCCGATCAAATCCTGTACCTGGCTGACCTTGCACGAGATCACAATTTGGTCGCGGCGGAGCCCGATCTTCTCGGCGAAGGCGGCGCTATTGAGCGCGGAGGCGATGATCGCCTCGCGCATCACCGCGCTGGCCGAGAGTGGCTGCGCGCGCTTGGCGTTTTCATCCATCATATAAGCGAGCAATTCCTGATCGAGGCTGCCCCAATTGACGCCGATCCTGACCGGTCGATCGTATTTTGCGGCGACCTCGATCATGGTCTGGAATTGTTTGTCTTTCTTTTCGCGGAACCCGACATTGCCGGGATTGATGCGATATTTCGCCAGAGCCTCGGCGCAGGCGGGCACCTCGGTCAGCAAGGTGTGACCGTTATAGTGAAAGTCGCCGACCAGCGGCACGTCGCAGCCCATGGCGTCGAGCCGCTCGCGGATTTTGGGCACGGCGGCAGCGGCCTCGTGGGTGTTGACGGTCAGGCGCACGAGCTCGGAGCCGGCATCGGCCAGCGCCTTGACCTGGCGCGCGGTGCCCGCCGCATCCGCCGTATCGGTGTTGGTCATGGATTGCACGACCACCGGCGCATCGCCGCCGATTTGAACCGAACCGACCCTGACGCCAACGCTCTTCCGCCGCGTGATCGGATTGTCGCTCACACTCATCTCAACCGCCTCAACCTAGACTATTCACCCGGCCTTTCTAGCACAGAGCGGCCCGGCTAAACAGGTGGGCGCGGGGGCGGTTTTCCAGTCTTTTGGGCACCGGGGCTCTTTGGCCGCGCCGACCGACCGTTTCATGCGCTGCGAGAAATTGAAACCGAGCGCTATAGCATCGGCATGCGCTGCGATGCGACCACGCTCAGCGCGTCGTCGTGATCATGATGGGCTGTTCGACCTTCGACCACTCGGTATCGCGCTCGCTGCCTTCATCCCACATGAACATGGCGAAGGTGCCGGGTGCGCCGAGCGCGGTCATGCCGTGATGCCAGGTGCCGCGATTATAATTGATCGCCTGATTGCCATTGCATTCGAACGCTTCGAGCCGGTCGAGATCGGGCTTGTCGTCTTTCGTGCTGGGGCAGACCAACACCAGATAACGCGTCGCCGAAAGCGGCATGAAGGCCTGCGAGGATGACGGGTGCCGCTCCATGGCCTTGAGTTCGAGCGGCATGTTGCGCGGCTCGGCCCGAATGACCGCGAGGTTTGGCTTCAAGCCTGGTTCGGTGGATGAGAGGAGGCCGGCATAATCCTGGCGCGTGCCGTTCGCCGGCACCTCCAACACCTGGCCAAAGGGCGCAAAGTGCTGGGCATCGATCGGTCGAACTGCGACGACTCGGGGCGTTCCGGCATTCGTCATGTGGTAGATCTCGGTCTATCGTGGCGATGGCGCGGCGATCTTAGACCAAAGCGAGATCAAGCGGCAGGGGCAGGGTGGCGATCTTCCAGGCGACACTTCCGGAATTGCCGGAGGCCGAGGCGCAGAGCGAGCTCGGCGTGATTTATGGCGAAATTCGAGCGTTCGCACGGGTTCCGTTCGTGGCGCTGCTCTACCGGCATTTGGCGACGCGCCCAGGCGTTCTGCCGTGGGTTTGGCAGGCGCTGCGGCCGGGCTTCGCGTCAGGCGCGATTCCCGACGCGGCGGGTCGGCTTGCCGAAGTCGCGCGTCTGCCGGTTCGGCTGCCCTTGCGGGCCGCGGAATGGCGCATGGCGGGTCTCACGGCCGAAGATTGCGTGCAGATCGAGCATGTGCTCGACGCCTATCACCGCGCCAACCCGATCAATCTGCTGGTCGCCTGCCTGATCAAGCGCTTGGCGAGCGGCGCCGAGCTGGCCAGCGCGCCCGCCTCAATCGGCGGAATGGATGACCGGCCGAGCCGCCCCTCCCGGCCGATGATCCCGCCGCTGAAGCCGCTTTTGCCGGCCGCCGCCATTCCGGCGGAGATTTCCGCGAGGCTCGCCGCGCTTGCGAGCTTCGGTCAGCCCCAATCGGGCGCCATGACGCCGAGCCTCTATCGCCACCTCGCGCATTGGCCGGGTTATTTGGCCTTGCTGCCGGCGCGCCTTGAGCCGGTGTTCAGGCAGGGTGTGATCGCGACCGCGGTCAAAACCTATCGCCGCGCGGCCGATGAAGAGGCGGATGGTTTGTTGCTCGCGGCGCGTGCGCAGCCAATGCCGGAAGCGGCGAATGGTCTTGGCGAAACGCTCGACGCGTTCGCCGCGCTGATCCCTGAGATGATCGCGGTCGGGCGCCTTGCGCGTGCTCTATTGCCGCGTGAAGCGATCTAAATCACGCGGCGCTGGAGCATTTTCAAATTTAGTTGAATCAGTCCAACTATCGTCCGTCGTCATTCCGGCGGCTAGGCGAGCCCGAAAGCCAGCGGCTTTCGGACGCGAGCCCCCGATCCAGTCGGGGGCAGGCTCTTGCGAGCCGGAATCCATGACCGCGCCGCACGAGATCGTCTCACGATGGATACCCGCTTTCGTGGGCATGACGAAAAACAGAAGCGAGTACAACCAAACTGAAAACGGTCCACACTTAGCGGTGTCGGCGCACGCGCTCATTCGGGCGTGATACCGAGCGCCTTGAGTTCCGCCATCGCGCCGTACCATGCGTATAATGGTTTGGGGCAATTCTTCACCACAAGCCGGAATAGGCGGATGGCTTCGTCCTTTTTCCCTTTCAGGAGCGCCAATTCTCCGCCGTTGAAAATGGCGTCGCAGATTTGCTTTTGCTTGGTCATTGGGTTTTTGTCATCGGCCGCGGCGAGCACGACGGCTTGCGTGATCTCGCCCAGGAACAGCCGCACCACAGGCGCCGGCCACGCGGTCATGTTGAGCTGCTTTGCGGCTTGCGCCAGATGGCTCGGACTATTGTTGCGACGTTCGGCGATATCGAGCCAAAGCGCATAATAGGCATTTTTTTAATTCGAGGTCGTTGGCTTGCTCGAAATCGGATTGTGCCTTGGCGAGCGAACCGTTGTAATAATTGAGGACTCCCCGCATGGCATAGGCGCCTTGGTCTTTAGGGTTGAGTCGGATCGCCCTTGGCGCTGAACGCGAAGGCGCGATTCATGAAGGCACGTGCATCTTGCGGATCGAGCCGGATCACCTCGTCGAAGTCAGCAATGGCGCGGTCGTAATCGCCTTTGTTGCGGTACTCGACGCCGCGGTTGTAGAACGCATCGGCATTTTGCGGATCGAGCCGGATCGCCGCGTCATAGTCGGCCATGGCGCGGTCGTTGTCGCCCTTGGCATGGTACTTTAAGCCGCGTTTTAGCAATAGGGTGGCAATATAGTTGCCACCGTATTCGCCCGATGTGATGGCACGCGTGCAAGCGTCAATCGCCTCATCGCCCGATGCATTCCTGCATGTGTCGGCATCGCCGGCTGACGCTGGATCAGCCAGCAATACCGCGGCCAAAAACAACAACGCTACAATCAGGCCGTGCCGGAAAATCCCCACAGTTGCCCCGTCTACAAACAATGAGCCCGCGCCCTAAAACCGCGCGGTGACGCTGCCGAGCCCATCGATCGTGCCCACGGCCACATCGCCTGAGGCGACCCAGATCACATCGGCGATGCTGCCGGTCATGACGAACTCGCCTGCGCCGATGGTGCGGCCGCGCCGCGCGAATTCATTGGCAAGCCAGGCCAGCGCCTCGAACGGATGACCCATCACCTGACCGCTTTCGCCAGTCGAGACGAGTTTGCCATTGATGGTGATACTGCCTTTGAGTGTCGCGAGATCGAGATTGCGCCAATTCACCACGGGCGGCCCAAGCACGCAGCCCGAATCAAAAAAATCATCGGCGATCAAACTCGGCGCACCGACGGCGCGAAAATCCTTGAAGCGCGCATCGACGATCTCAAACGCCGGCATGACGGTATCGACCGCCTCGGCAACACTGGCGCGCGTATAGGGCGCGCGCTCGGGCGGCAGCCGGGTCGAGAGGCGCACCGCGAGCTCGCACTCGACGCCCGGATGCACGAACGTGTCATGGCGAAATTCGCCGCGCAGGCTCTTGACCATGCGCTGGTGAATCGAGCCCGACGCCGGGTGGCGGATGCCCATGTAGTCCTGCATTCTCGGATTGGTGCAGCCGATCTTGTGACCGACCACGGGACCGAGACCGGCGTCGGCCAATTTGATGTCGAGCGCGGCCTGGATGGCATAGGCCTCATCCGTATCGCGCGGTCGGCAGCTCTCAGGCAAGGAATCGAGAGCGTCGCCATCGAGGCGCAGGCGCTCCAAGAGTTGAACCGCTTCGGCAATGGCCGTTGGTGTCATAAGCCGCCTCCCCTTCGCGAGACACCATCATAGGCATTCGCGCGAGGCGGGGAAGAGCGAAGGGCGGGCGTCTATTAGGACTTGGCGCTCGCGCGCTCGATGGCTGCCTGCGCGGCCTCGTGATCGCCCAGGGCTTCTAGCGCCGTGCCATAGGCCTGTTCGGCCTTTGCCGAGTTGGGATCGAGCGCGAGGGCGCGCGCCAGGGCATCGCGGGCGTCTTGCGGTCGTGCGGCATCGAGCAGCGCTTCGCCCAGATTAAGCCAGGCCACCGGCAACAGCGGCGACAATCGGGTTGCGTGCTCGCCATGGCCAATCGCCTCGGGCACGGCGCCGGTGCGTCGCAGCGCCTCGGCCAGATGGGCATGGCCCTCGGCGTTTTTGGGCGCGCGCGCGACCGCTTCGCGCAGGCGCCGCACGGCGTCGGCATCGGCGTTGAGCGCCAGCAAGACAATGCCGAGTTCGGTTCGCACCGCGGCGTTCCCCGGGGCATCGAGGGCGGCGCGCTCGAGCGTGCGCTTCGCTTCATCGAGGCGCCCCAGCGTGAAGTAGGCGCCGCCCAATTTGTGTCGCGCCTCGACAAGACCGGCGGACGCCGCTTGGTCGAGCGGATGAAGCGCGTCCTCCGCGCGGCCGGCCTCGAGCAGCACACTACCGTGCCAAAGCCTCAGCGAGGCCACTTGTGGGCTGCGTTCGATTGTTTCCCTGACGACCCGCTCGGCTTCGGCGAAATTGCCGATGTGGAACAGTGTCGCGGTGAGGTTGAGCGCGGCCTCGACAAAGGTGGGCGCGGCCATCAGCGTGGCGCGATAGGAGTCGATCGCGGCCGAATAGGCGCCAAGCAGACGCTGCGCGTTCGCGTAACAGAAGAGCAGGCCGGTCGGTGGTGAACTCGCGGCCAGAGCCGGTTTGATGACTTCGACCGCGTCCGCCGCGCGGCCTTGGTTGAGCAAAAGATCCGCCAAATTGTTGCGCGCGGTTGAATCGTCGGGGCGTACCGACAGAGCACGCCTGATCAAGTCGGCCCCTTTATCCGCGTCGCCGCGCCGCGCCGTGATGACGCCGAGAAGGTGAAGCGCATCGAAATCCGTTGGCCGTGCCTTGAGGATTTCCTCGAGAAAACGCGTCGCGCCGGTCAGGTCGCCGACATTGAAATGACGGACCGCTTTCAGAAAATCGATGCGCGCGCGATTGTCCGACGCATGGGCGGCCGACGCGGCATCGCCCGCCGGCTTACGTGCCGCAGGTGCCGATGACGTCGCGCGGTGCTTCGAGCGGGCCATACTTATCCCCAAGAATTCACAAGGGATCATGCGGCCCGCGCGTGAACGCCATATTAACGAGACGTTAAAGAATGGCCATTTGGTTCAAATTTTCGCGAAGTGTCTCGGGATGACGGGCTCTCGGTCTGGTCGTAGCCCAATTTGTCCTCATGCTTCGCCCTTCGACGGCGCCGCGCCTCATCCTGAGCCTGTCGAAGCATCAGGGTAAATGGAAAGGCGGCCTGCGATGCTAGTCGCTCACCGCCGGCTGCTCAATCGCTTCGGCTTGTCCAGTCTGGCCCGGCTGCTAGAGTGGTGCCGCGAAGAAAGATTAGGAGAAGCCTGCCATGCCCGTGATCAACCGTGTCGCCGCGCTGCATGATGAGATGACCGCGTGGCGCCATGAGCTTCATGCCCACCCCGAGCTCGCCTTCGAGGAGCACAAGACAGCCGATTTTGTGGCGAAAAAACTCGCCGAATTCGGCATTGCCGTGCATCGGGGCCTGGCTGGCACGGGCGTTGTGGGCTCGCTCAAAGGGCGGCCAGGCGGCCGCGCCATCGCGCTCCGCGCCGATATGGACGCCCTCCCCATTCTCGAAGCCAATGACGTGGCGCATCGCTCGACCGCGCCCGGCGTGATGCATGCCTGCGGCCATGACGGGCACACCACCATGTTGCTCGGCGCCGCGAAACATTTGGCCGAGACCAAGAACTTCACCGGCACGGTGCATTTCGTGTTTCAGCCGGCGGAAGAGGCGGCGGGCGGCGGGCGCGTGATGGTCGAGCAGGGTTTGTTTCGCGAATTTCCAGCCGAGGCGGTTTATGGCATGCACAATTGGCCGGGCCTGCCGGCCGGGCAGTTCGGCGTGCGCGCCGGCGCGGTGATGGCCTCGCTCGATGTCTTCGATATCGAGGTCAAGGGGCGCGGCTCGCATGGCGCGATGCCCAATCATGGCGTCGATCCGATCGTCGCGGCCGCGCAAATCGTCTCGGCCCTCCAATCGATCGCGAGCCGCAATGCCGATCCGGTTGAATCCGCCGTGGTCAGCGTGACGCAGATTCACGGCGGCGATGCCTATAACGTGATCCCCGATGTGGTGAAGCTCGCCGGCACGACGCGCACGTTGAAACCGGCGGTGCGCGATCTCGTGGAAAAGCGCTTGGGCGAAATCGCGCGCGCGGTCGGCGCCGGCATGGGCTGCGAGGTGTCGGTCAAATACGACCGGCGTTACCCCTCGACCATCAACACCGAGGCCGAGGCGATCGACGCGTTCGGCGCGGCGAAGGCGGTGGCGGGCGAGGCCAATGTGTTGACCGATTTGCCGCCCTCAATGGGCTCGGAGGATTTCGCGTTCATGCTCGGCGCCAAGCCGGGTTGTTATGTCTGGCTCGGCAATGGCCCGCGCGAGGGCGGCTGCGTGCTGCACAACGCGCATTACGACTTCAACGACGCGATTTTGCCGGCCGGCGCGTCCTATTGGGTGACCTTGGTCGAACAGAAGCTGGCCTGAGGTTTGACTCATGTTAAGTCTCGATGATCGAGGCCGATCATCGAGACGCCCTCAAGCGCCGGAAGAGCGCGAGTCGGATCGGGAGCGCGACGCACTCCCACCGTCGTCATGGCCGGGCAAAGACCTGGCCATCCAGACTCAAAGAAGAAACTGGATTGCCGGGTCTCGGCCCGGCAATGACGATAGGGGGCAGTTTGCGCGGCGCGGTCTGGGATAACTTTCTCGCCCGGTGCCCCAAGCCTTGACAAGCGGGGGCAAGGCGCGTTTTCTCACGCCTCTCCGGCGCGGGCTCCCGCGACGTCGGTGATGTGCGGCTGTGGTGGAATTGGTAGACGCGCAGCGTTGAGGGCGCTGTGGGAGAAATCCCGTGGAGGTTCAAGTCCTCTCAGCCGCACCATATCTCGATCGAAGGCTCGCCTTTTGGGCGGGCATGGTGCGAAAAGCCGGCCCTCACGGGCGGCCGTGGCGGAACTGGTAGACGCGCTAGCCTCAGGAGCTAGTGGGGGCAACCCCGTGGAGGTTCAAGTCCTCTCGGCCGCACCAATCAGGAAGAGAGAGGACGCGGCGCCGTGGGAGCGGCGGCCGTGCCAGAAGGCGGCCCAAGGTCCAATCCCGTCGATTTGCCAAACGCCATAGTGGGGCCTGCCATGAAATTGCCATCGAAATTCGTCGATATTTCCCAGCCGCTCGATAATGAGACCGTGGTTGACCCGCCGTTCATGCGGCCGTCGATCCGCTATGTGACGGGCAAGGAAAACGCCAAGCTGATGTGCGAGCTGTTTCCCGGCCTCAAGGAAGAGGATTTGCCGGGCGGCGAGGGTTGGGCGATCGAGCATATTCAGCTCACCACGCACAATGGCACGCATATGGACGCGCCCTATCACTACAACTCGCGCGACAAGAACGGCAACCCGATGCCGACCATCGATCAAATGCCGCTCGATTGGTATTTCCGCCCCGGCGTGAAACTCGATTTCCGTCATTTCGACGATGGCTATGTCGCGACGGCGGCCGATGTCGAAGCCGAGCTCAAGCGCATTGGCTATGAGCTGAAGCCGATGGATATCGTGCTGGTCAACACGCGCGCGGGCGACATGTATGGCACCGACAAATACATTCATTCAGGCTGCGGTGTCGGGCGCGAAGCAACACATTATATGACCAGCCGCGGCGTGCGCGTGACCGGCATTGACGGTTGGAGTTGGGACGCGCCGTTTTCGAAAACGCTCGAGCGTTGGATGAAAACCAAGGACCCCAAGATCATTTGGGAAGGCCATTATGCCGGCATCGACACGCC
>SHWC01000029.1 GCA_009691045.1 Alphaproteobacteria bacterium
CGGCGTTTTTCGCCATCGGTCAATTGCTGGCGCAATATACCGTCGAACTTCGCCGCCGTCATGCCGGCGCGCTTCATCACGCGCGTGCGTTGAATCCGCATCGCCGCCGACACGACGACTGACGCGTCGATGCGCGTGCGATTGGATGATTCGAACAACAGCGGAATATCGAGCACGACGAGTTTCTTGCGGCTTCGGCGCGCGGCCGCGAGAAACGCTCTTTGTTCGCGGCGGACCAAGGGATGCACGATCGCCTCAAGCCGCCTCAACGCGGCCTCGTTCTTGAACACGATTTGCCCGAGCGCCCGTCGATCGACCGAAGGACCATCCGGCGTGTCGCGGCGCGTTGAGGGGAAGGCCGCGATCACAGCATTGACCGCGGCGCCACCCGGACCGAGCGCGCGATGTACCGCTTCGTCGGCGTCCCATAACGCAGCACCCATTTTGACGAACGCGCGCGCGGCCGTGCTTTTGCCCATGCCGATCGATCCGGTCAATCCAAGGACGACCATTTAGGTCACGCTTTGAGATCGTCGAGCACGAAGGCGCGCAACGCCGCCGTCACCTCGGGCTCGACGCCAAACCAGGCTTGAAAGCCCGGCCGCGCCTGGTGCAAGAGCATGCCCAACCCATCGACCACCGCATTGCCGCGTTGACGCGCAGCCTTCAGAAGCGGCGTGTCGAGCGGCGCATAGACCAGATCATAAACCACTGTGGTTTGGTTCAGCCGATCGAGCGCGAGATCGAGCGGCGCCTGACCGCTCATGCCGAGGCTCGTGGCATTGACCAATAGGGAAACATCGGACAACGCGGTTGAACGCGCGGCCCAATCGACGACTGTGATTGCAGGGCCGAACGCCTCGCGGAGCTTGGACGCGCGCTCGGGCGACCGATTGATCAAGCGTAGCTCTATGACGCCCTCATCAAGCAGAGCGACGATCACCGCGCGCGCTGCGCCGCCAGCCCCCAGCACCGCGACCGGGCGTGCGTCGGCGCGCCATTGCGGCGCACTGGCTTTCAAATGTTCGAGAAAGCCAAATGCATCCGTGTTGTCGCCACGGAGCTTGCCGTCGGCGCCAACAACAATCGTGTTGACCGCGCCGATCCGCCGCGCGGTAGCCGACAAGTCGTCGACATGACCAAGCGCCGCTTCTTTATGCGGCAACGTCAGATTGACGCCGCGAAAACCCAGCGCGACAAGTCCGCCGATCGCGTCGCGCAGCCGGTCAGGCACGACCGCAAGCGGCACATAGGCGCCGTCAACGCCATAATGTTCGAGCCAATAGCCGTGTAAACCCGGTGAACGGGAATGACTGACCGGCCAGCCCATGACGCCGGCAAGTTTGGCACGACCGCTTAGGATCGCCATGCGCCGATCCCTTGGTCGCGTAAAAAATCGAGCGATGGCAAAAGTGGTAGGCCGAGGATCGAAAAATAATCGCCCTCTATTTTTGTGAACAACTGAATGCCGATCCCTTCGAGCCTGTACCCGCCGACACAACCAATCACTTCATCGCCGGCGGCGCTGAGATAACCTTCGATTCCCGCCTCATCCAACACGCGCATGGTGAGCGCCGGGGCTTCGACCCTGTGCCAAAGCCGCCGACCGTCGCGCATGACACACACGGCGGTGGCGAGTTCATGGCTTTCACCCTGCAAAAGTGCGATTTGCCGCCCGGCATCGGCGCGATCGATCGCCTTGTCGAACCACTTGCCCTGGCAATCGAGCAGTTGATCGCAGCCGATCACCAAATCGCTCGGCTGCGCGACGCTAATACGCGACGCCTTGAGTTCGGCGAGCGCGAGAGCAACGCCGCGCGCGTTTGCACCCTCTGCCCTTAACGCCTCTTTCAACGAGGCCTCATCGGCATGAGCAGGCACGACATCGAAATCGATCCCGGCATTGCGCAACAATTGGGCACGCGTTTTACTGGCCGACGCGAGAACCACACGCATTATAGGTTTCTCATATCGCTGGTGGTGGATAGACGGGGCATCAGGCTTCCCCGAGCCGGCGCGCATGCAATTGCAGAATAGCGGCCGCCGTCTCCTCAATCGAGCGCCGGCTGACATCGATCACCGGCCAGCCCGCGCGGGCGAACAGACGCCGGGCCTCTTTAACCTCCGTACCAACCGCCTCGGGATCGACATAGGCGGTTTCGTCATCGCGACCAAGCGTGCGCAAGCGCGAGCGGCGTATATCGACGAGCTGGTCCGCGCCGCGCGTTAGGCCAACGATGAGCGGTTTGCTCAGCTGGAGCAATGCCTCGGGCGGCAGGCAATCGGGCACGATCGGCACATTGGCGGCCTTGAGGCCACGATTGGCAAGATAGAAGCAGGTCGGTGTTTTCGACGTGCGGGAAACGCCCACCAGCACGATATCGGCGTCATCAAGCGTCGAAACAGCTTGGCCATCATCATGCGTCAGCGCGAAATTCATCGCTTCGATACGCTGGAAATATTGCGCATCCATCACATGTTGTCGCCCGGGTAGATTGCGGCTCTCAATACCGAGATAGCCGCGCAATACATCGATGATCGGATCAAGGAGGCCGAGACACGGGGCGCTCACCATGCGGCAACCGGTCTCGAGATCTCGCCTTAGCTCGCCCTCGACAAAGGTATAAAACACGACACCGGGATTGGCCTCGATGCCGGCCAGGACGCGGCGCAATTGACTTTGACTGCGCACGAGCGGCCATAAATGCTCGACCGGCACAACACCTTCAAACTGGGCGAGCGCCGCGCGCGCCAGCACCATCGCGGTTTCGCCTGTCGCATCGGAAACTAGATGGAGGTGGAGCGTGTTGTTTTGATCAACCATAGGAACTGAACAATGTCTGTGGATAAGAGCCCGATGACCATGGGGGTGAAATCATGGGCCGAGTTATCCGCAGGTTCATGTCCTTTCATGTACCGGGTTAGAGATCCGGAGCAGGATCGTTTGGACAGGGTGAATCACGGGCATCGTCTTTGAATCCTATAATCAGTCCCCATAATTCCTTGCACCCAAACGCCACACTCACCAAGCCTCTTCAGATTAGGTCCTATCTATTGTCCTCATTCTGGCATCGCATGGCGTTTCAGGTCTACAAACCTGCTTCCTTTCACCCATTGCGGGGATCACCGTATTCGAGGCCACCATCTACAACATCATCCTTTCCTAAGAATCTAGTTAGAAGTAGAAGAAGGGCGACCCCTAAACCCACTATGCACCGTCAAATTGGCTTGGTTTGCCCACCTCAAACCCCATGAAACCCTTGCTCGCGGCATTGCGAGGAGAACGCTCGGCCCGCGTACCTTTTTGGTACATGCGTCAGGCGGGGCGGTATTTGCCTGAATATCGCCAGGTCCGGGCACGGGCCGGCGGATTCCTCGATCTTTGTTTCAATCCTGATCTCGCCACCGAAGTGACTCTACAACCAGTGCGTCGGTTCGGCATGGATGCGGCGATCCTGTTCTCCGATATTCTCGTCATACCGTTCGGGCTTGGCATGGGGGTAAGGTTCGAAGAGGGCGAAGGCCCAAAACTCGATCGGCTCGAAACGCTCGATCGACTTCCTACCCTAGAAACCGACGAGTTCAAGACCAAACTAGACCCGGTCTACGAAGCCGTTTCGTTGATCGCGTCGCGTCTTGAGCCCGAAACAACCTTGATCGGCTTTGCCGGCGCGCCCTGGACCGTCGCAACTTATATGGTTGAGGGCGGCTCGAGCCGCGACTTTGCCCGAACTAAGGCCTGGGCCTATGGCAACCCAAAGGGCTTTGAGCGACTCATCGATGTGATCGTCAACGCGACGATTGAACACCTTTCGGCACAAATCAGCGCCGGCGCCGAAGTTGTACAATTGTTCGATAGCTGGGCCGGCGTGTTATCGGACCAGCAATTTGAGCGCTGGTCGACCAGACCCATACGCGCCATCGTGGACGCCGTTAAACACCGCCACCCGACCATCCCTATCATTGCCTTTCCGCGCGGGGCCGGCGCCAATTATGTGAATGCCGCGAAACACGCCGGGGCGGATGCGATTGGGCTCGACACCACCGTGCCAGTTGAGTGGGCCGCGATTGAGCTGCAACCGACATGCGTCGTGCAGGGTAATCTCGATCCTTTGCTTGTTGTCCTCGGTGGCGCGGCGATGCTGGCTGACGCTGAACGTATTTTGCGCGGTCTGAACAACGGACCGCTGATCTTTAATCTCGGTCACGGCGTGGTGCCGGAAACGCCGCCCGAGAATGTCGACGCGCTTAGCCAATTCATCCGCGACTTTAGGCGCGATTGAACATGACCAAAACCGCGATCGTGTTGTTTAACCTTGGCGGACCGAACGCGCTCGATGCGGTCAAGCCGTTCTTGTTCAATCTGTTCAACGACCGTGCGATCATCCGGGCGCCCAAACCAATCCGCTATTTGATCGCGAAATTGATTTCACGCCGTCGCGCCCCGATCGCACGCGCGATCTACCAGCAAATGGGCGGCAGCTCGACGATTCTGCCGCAAACCAAGGCGCAAGCCCGCGCGCTCGAACGCGCGCTGACGGATCTTGGCACGGTCAAAACCTTTATCGCCATGCGCTATTGGCACCCGATGAGCGAGGAGACCGCGTTTCAAGTGCACGCCTTTGCGCCGGATCGGATCGTGCTCTTGCCGCTTTACCCGCAATATTCAACGACGACCGTGGCCTCATCGCTCACCGCCTGGAAGAAAGCGGCGCGCAAAGTCGGGCTCAGCCAGCCCAGCATTGCCCTGTGTTGCTATCCTGCGGAAGACGGATTTATCGAGGCGCTGGTAGCGTTGATCAAGCCTGCGCTTGAAGGCGCGCGCGCGCATGGCACGCCGCGCCTCCTGCTATCCGCTCATGGCCTGCCGAAGAAAATCGTTGCGGCTGGCGATCCTTATCAATGGCAAATCGAGGAGACGGCACGCCACATCGTCGAGCGTCTCGACAGGGAGAATTTGGATTGGCGCGTGTGCTATCAAAGCCGCGTCGGCCCGCTCGAGTGGATCGGCCCGTCGACCGACGATGAAATCAAACGCGCCGGCGCGGAGAAGCGGCCGGTTGTGATCGTGCCGGTCGCGTTTGTTTCGGAACATTCCGAAACGCTGGTCGAGCTCGATATCGAATATCGCAAGCTCGCACGCGAGCATGGCGTGCCTCATTATGCGCGCGTCGGCACCGTTGGCACGTGGGATCCATTTATCAATGCGCTCGCCGATTTGGTACGCGGCGCACTCACGCATCTCCCGAATAGTGGAACGAAGATTTGCTCAGCCCGGAATGGTAGACTTTGCCCATCCGTGCATCGCGGCTGCGCGCTCGAGAGGCCGTGATGGACGCGGATTATTTATGGCTCAAAGCCTTGCACATCATCGCGGTCATCGCGTGGATGGCGGGCATGCTCTATTTGCCGCGGCTTTTCGTCTACCACGTCCACGCGGCGAAAGGGTTGGAACTCTCCGAACGGCTCAAGGTGATGGAACGGCGCTTGATGCGCGCTATCATGAACCCGGCGATGATCGCGAGTGTTGCGCTTGGCGTCGCGCTTCTGTTCGTCTCGGATTTGGTTGATTGGTCGGCGGGCTGGATTTACGCGAAGCTTGCCTTCGTTGCGGCGCTGGGCGGTCTTCACGGCCTTCTATCACGTCATCGCCGCGAATTCGCCGAGGACCGCAACACCAAGAGCACGCGCTATTTCAGAATCCTCAACGAGGCCCCCACTGTTCTCATGATCGGCATCGTGATTTTCGTCGTGGTAAGACCCTTTTAACCAATCGCGCGACAGACTGAGCGTGCCGTTAAATCGGCGTGCTCCGGACAGACGATTGGCGGGTGGCTTGACTTTCAGCCCTCTGGGTCGATAAATCTAGTCCCGGAGGCGCGTGAGCCGGGCGCAAAGACCCGGTAGCCCAAGAACGGCGTCTCTCCTCCACTCGGTTTCCTCCCCGCCGCCACCGTGCGTCAGCTTGTCCGCCGGTTGTTCCATCCAGGCTCACGCCAGGTCCCTTCCACCATTGCGCGTTGAATCCCCATGCAATTGAAAGAATTGAAGAAAAAGCCACCGACCGAGCTCTTGGAGTTCGCCGAGCGGCTGCAGATCGAGAACGCCAATACGATGCGGCGACAGGATCTGATGTTCGCCATTCTGAAGCAGCTCGCCGAGAAGGATGAGGGCATCTTCGGCGATGGCGTGCTTGAAATTCTGCAAGACGGGTTCGGCTTCCTGCGCTCGCCGGAAGCGAATTATCTGCCCGGGCCGGATGATATTTATGTTAGCCCGAGCCAGATCCGCCGTTTTGCGCTCCGCACCGGCGATACGCTCGACGGCCAGATCCGCGCGCCTAAGGATGGCGAACGCTATTTCGCGCTCCTGAAGCTGAATTCGATCAATTTCGACAATCCGGAGGCGACGCGGCACAAGGTCAATTTCGACAATCTGACGCCGCTTTATCCGGACGAGCGATTCAAGCTCGAAATCGAAAAACCGACCATCAAGGACATGACCTGCCGCATCATAGATCTCGTCGCGCCCTTGGGCAAAGGCCAGCGCGGGTTGATCGTGGCGCCGCCCCGCACCGGAAAAACCGTGATGTTGCAAAACATCGCGCGCTCGATTGAGGTCAACCACCCCGAATGTTTCCTGATCGTGTTGTTGATCGACGAGCGGCCCGAAGAAGTGACCGACATGATTCGCTCGGTGAAGGGCGAAGTGGTGTCCTCGACCTTCGACGAACCGGCGACGCGCCATGTTCAGGTCGCCGAAATGGTGATCGATAAGGCGAAGCGCCTGGTTGAGCACAAGCGCGACGTGGTGATCCTCTTGGATTCGATCACGCGCCTCGCCCGCGCTTACAACACCGTCGTGCCATCATCGGGCAAGGTGCTGACCGGCGGTGTCGATGCCAACGCGCTGCAACGGCCGAAGCGCTTCTTCGGTGCCGCGCGCAATATCGAGGAGGGCGGCTCGCTCACCATCATCGCGACCGCACTGATCGATACCGGCTCGCGCATGGATGAAGTGATTTTCGAAGAATTCAAGGGCACCGGCAATTCGGAAATCATTTTGGATCGCAAGCTCGCCGACAAGCGCACCTTCCCCTCGATCGACATCGCGCGCTCGGGCACACGCAAGGAAGAGCTCTTGGTCGACAAGGCGACGCTTTCCAAAATGTGGGTGCTGCGCCGCATCTTGATGCCCATGGGCACGATCGACGGCATGGAATTCCTGGTCGATAAGCTCAAGAGCACCAAGGGCAATAGCGATTTCTTCGAAAGCATGAATACCTAAAAAGGCCGAATCCTTTGCCCGCGGGGCGCGGGACGGAAGGGTCTTGGACTGATCCCATGGTCGATCCCCTACGCCCCGCGCTGAATCGCCCGCTCGTCGCGATTTTGTTCATGTGCGCGACCACGATCGTGATGTTTCCGTGTCTCAACACGGCGATGAAACATCTCGCGATCGAATATGGCGTGGTCGAAGTCGTCTTCATGCGCTCGGCCGGGCATTTAGTGGTGATGCTTGCCATGCTCTTGCCGGGCCATGGTCTCGCGATCTTTCGCACCAGGCGGCTCGGGTGGCAACTTGGCCGCTCGAGCCTGCAATGCGCCTCGACCGGGTTTTATACCGTTGCGCTCACCTTCATTCCGCTCACGACCGCAACCACCGTCGCCTTCACCGCGCCGCTACTGGTGGTCGCTCTATCGGGCCCGATGCTTGGCGAAAAAGTTGGTCCCCGCCGCTGGGCCGCCGTGATGGTCGGCTTCATCGGCGCGATCGTGATCATTCGCCCCGGTGGCGAGGTGATGCATTGGGCGGATTTTCTCGTCATCGGCTCGGCGCTTTGTTATGCCGCCTATCAACTTTTGACGCGCCGCATCGCGCTCTATGATTCGCCGCGCACCACCGGCATCTACACCATCACCGTAAGCCTCGTCGCATCCGCGATCGCGGTGCCGTTTTTCTGGACGCCGCCGCACAATCTCGTCGATTGGGGCCTGTTCGCCTCAATGGGTGTGGCGGGCGGGATAGGTCATTATTTCATGGTCAAGGCCTATCAGCTGGGCCAGGCCTCGATCGTCGGACCGTTCGACTATGGCCAGCTGATCGGCGCGACCTTCCTCGGCTATTTGGTGTTCGCCGAATTCCCCGATCTCTGGACCTGGATCGGCGCGGCCCTACTGGTCGGCAGCGGGCTCTATATCGCCAGGCGTGAGGCCGTGCTGATGAAACGACGAGCCCTAGCGCCTTAGGCCGACCACGGCCGCGCTATCGAATAACGACGATCTCCAATTCGAGCCCAGCGTCACGCCAACGGCGGTCGGCCGTCATGACCGGAATATTTCGGTCAAGCGCAAGGGCGAGGCAAGCTCGATCGCCGAGCGAGAGACCGAGTGGCCGACCGAGCCGCATGAGGCTCGCCGTCAAAGCGGCGTGATTTGATGAGAACGGCACGATCTCGATGGGCAAGGCCTCGGTGCGTGTGCGGATGCCGCGGACATCGAAATCCTGCCGAGCGCCGAAGGACAGTGTTTCAGCAAGCTTTACGGTTGAGAGGCAGCCGCCATCCAGCGCGGATTGAACACGCTCGTGACCCGGTTCTTTCATGATGAGCGCGATCAACGCTGAAGCGTCGAGCGCGATCACTCTTTCAGCTCGCGCTTTGCCTCGCGCCGGCGCTCACGAATGAACGCGCCAACCACATTGCGTGGTTTGCGTTTGCCGCGCTCCTTATAGGATCGATCAATAAAGTCCTACAACGCGGCAACTGGGTCCGCCTCTTTCTGCTGATCGGCGGCTGGCATCGCCTCGGTGCGGGCCAGGATCTCGCGCACCTCGGCTTCGAGGCTGCGGCCGGCATGGGCGGCGCGCACGCGGAGGCGGCGATAGACCGCGTCGGGCAAATTCCGGATCGTCAGCGTCGGCATGACAGCATTGTCATGAATTGCTAGCAATGCTGTCAATGACAGCACCTGCCCTCCACCCTCAAGGGCGAGAAGGGTTCACGGCACCAAAATATGCCCGCCGGTGGTCTTGCGGCTCTCGAGCTCGATATGGGCTTGGCGCACGTCCTTCAGCGCATATTTGTGATGGATGTCGATTTTCACCTTGCCCGTGCGCACGACATCGAACAGCGCGTTCGCCGATTCCTCGAGCTCGGCCCGTGTCGCGATATAATTGAACAGCCCTGGCCGGGTCATATAAAGCGAGCGCGGCGCGAGCGAAGCGGTATCGAAATTCTCAAGCTTGCCCGAGGCCTGACCGAAGCTGACCAAGAGCCCCCGCGTGCGCAGGCACTCCATCGATTTCATCAGCGTATCCTTGCCAATCGAATCATAGACCACCGGAAGTAACTTCCCGTTGGTGATCTCCTTGACGCGTTCGACGAAATTTTCCTTCGTGTAGATGATCGAGTGATGGCAGCCATGGGCGCGCGCGAGCTCGGCCTTCGCCTCGGATGACACCGTGCCGATCACCGTCGCGCCGAGATGCTTGGCCCATTGGCAGAGAATGAGCCCAACGCCACCAGCCGCGGCATGAATCAAAATCGTCTCGCCCGCTTTCACCTGATAGGTGCGGCGCAGGAGATATTCGACGGTCATGCCTTGCAGCATCATGCCGGCGGCGTTCTCAAACGGAATTTCGGCCGGCAGTTTGACCAAGGCGGCGGCCTTGAGATTGCGCGCCTCGGCATAGGCACCGGGCGGCGGCGAGGCATAGGCGACGCGATCGCCGGCTTTTACTTCAGTCACGCCCGCGCCAATGGCCTCGACAAGGCCCGCCCCCTCCATGCCGATCACGCCGGGATAGGCCGCGAGCGGATAGAGCCCCGTGCGGTGATAGACATCGATGAAATTGATGCCGATCGCCTTGTGCACGATTCGCGCTTCGCCCGCGCCCGGCGGCGCGAGGTCAACGTCTTCATAGACCATGGCCTCGGGGCCACCGGGTTTGTGGATGCGTACAGCCTTGACCATAGTCACCTCGTGGCTTGCACAACCCTTCCTCCCGCTGGCGGGAGGAAGGGATTGGGTTGGAGGGTGGAGAGCGAAGCGGGCACAGCCCGCTCTAAGCTCATCCCCCGTCTCGGGGGAAGGACATTCAGTTTAAATGCCTCTTGAAAAATTCGTAGGTCCGATCGTTAGCTGTCTTGGCCGCTTTGGCGTCGTAATGCTCGCCGCCCCAACGCGCGAAGGCGTGATCGCAGCCCGCATAGCTGTGGAGCGTGACGAGCTTGTTGCCCTTCAGACCGTCTTTGATTTTCGCCTGCGCCTCGGGCGGCACGAATTTGTCCTGCTCGGCGATGTGCTGCATATGCGGCGATTTGATGGTCTTGGCCTCGCCAAGTAATTCCTCGATGCCGACACCGTAATACCCGACCGAGCAATCGGCATTGGTGCGCGTCGCGGTCAAATAGGCGAGTTTGCCGCCCAAACAATAACCCACCGCACCAACCTTGCCGGTTGCGCCCGTCACTTTGCGCGCGGCCTCGACGCTCGCGGCGATATCGTCAACGCCCTTCGTCACATCGAAACCCTGATAAAATTTAAACGCGCGACCCCACTCGCCTTCGGTGCGGTCGGATAGCTCGCAATTCGGCTCCATGCGCCAGAAGAGATCCGGGCAGAGCGCGATATAGCCTTGCGCCGCGAGCGTGTGGCAAATCTCGCGCATCACATAATTCACGCCGAAGATTTCCTGCAACACGACAATGCTGGGGCCCTTGCCCGCATCGGGCATGGCGAGGAAACCTTGAAAACTGCCGCCATCCTTGGCCTTGATCGTGATCATTTTTCCGGGCATGCGCTGTTCTCCCTAGATCCGCACGTGTTGTTGTTCAAACAAGGGGCTCCGCGCCTCGAGCGCGAGCAGCACCTTTTTGGTATCACAGCCATCGCCGCCGGAAAACCCGACAAGCGCGCCCTTGCCCCCAACCACGCGATGGCACGGCACCACGATCCCGATCGGATTGGCCCCGCACGCACCGCCGACCGCACGCGGCGCGGTTTTGAGTTTTATGGCAAGGTCGCCATAGGCGCGCACCTCGCCATAGGGGATTTCGCTCAAGGCCCGCCATACACGCAGGCGAAACGCTGTGCCTTCGGGCTTGAGCGGTAAGTCAAAATCACGCCGCGTGCTGGCGAAATAATCACCCAGCTGGCGTTCGGTTTCGTCGAGCACCGCGCGATCGTCGAGCGACACGGGCTCGTTGTCCAGGCGCGGCGTGGGCTTTGCCACTTTCGGCAACATGGTGAGCGCGACCAACGCACCATCTTGAACGCGCAGCTCGATCGGCCCAATCGGTGCAGCGATGATGCGGGTCGCCATGTGCGCCTTAACCCAACACACGCTCTGAGGCCGCCTCGATTTCGGCTTTGAGCGAGGCTTCATCGGTCACTGGAAGCGAGCATGTGGTGCCCACGCACACATAGGCGGTTGGCTTGCCATCGAGTTGCGGCTTGAAGCTGGCCGGATGGCCGATCGGCAGCGTGGCATCGGGCGCCGCGACCAAGAGTACCCGATTGGGCGCCGCGACCGAATAGGCCGCGCGGATCAGCGCGTCCGTGCTCGCTTCGCCGCGGCGGCCGATGATCGCCACTTGCACCGCACCCATCAGGAGTTCGGCATTGTTGATCAAGCAGGCAATCGGCGCAAAATTGCCTTCAAGTTCGCCCGAGAGCGCCTTCATCAAAGCTTCGGCGCGTTTGCCATAGGCATTGTCACCGGTGAGAAAAAAGAGCCGCGCGAGCACACCAACCATGGTGCCATTGCCGGCCGGCGTGGCGCTGTCATGCGCTGTTTTGGTGCGCACCAAAATCGTCTCGGCGCCGGCCGGCACATAAAAATAGCCGCCGCTCGCATTGTCCCAATAATCTTGGTCGAGGTGGTGCGCGAAGCGCCGCGCATCATCGATATAAACCGCTTCGCCCGTGGCCTCATAAAGTGCAAGCGCCGCGCGCGCCATATTGGCGTAATCATCGAGAAATTCGGCGGGCTTGACTTTGCCGTGGCGCGCCGCATGGCGCAGCCGCCCGCCCTCGCCCATCACATTGACGACATAATGATAGGCCTTGCGCGCGGCCGCGAGCCAAGTCGGTTCGGCAAAGATTTGGGAGGTGTCGGCCAAGGCCGCGATCATCAGGCCGTTCCAATCGGCCAGGACCTTGTCGTCCCATGATGGGCGTTCGCGCCTGGCGCGCTCGGCCAACAATTTGGCGCGCATCGTTTTGAGTGCGGCTTCATCGACCTTCGCGCCAAGGCGCGGCGGGCGCAGCCGGTTCAAAATATTGGCGTGCTCCCAATTGCCGTGCGCGGAAACATCATAGACCGCTTTGAAGACGGCCGCGTCCGCGCCCAAAACCGCGTCGATCTCGGCCTCGCTCCAAACATAGAATGTGCCTTCCTCGCCCTCACTATCGGCATCGAGTGCGGAGGCGAAGGCCCCTTCCCCCGTCAGCATTTCGCGCAACAGCCATTCGACGGTCTCTCGCGCGCGCCGGCGGAACAGCGCGTTCTCGGTATCGAGCCAGACCTGGCCGAGCAAATCGAGAATCTGCGCGTTGTCGTAGAGCATTTTCTCAAAATGTGGCGCGAGCCAGCGCTCATCGGTCGAATAGCGCGCATAGCCGCCGCCGAGATGATCGTAAATACCGCCCTGGCTCATTCGTTCCATGGTGAGCAGCACGGCGGTGCGCATTAGCTGGGAGCCGGTGCGCCTGTAATTGCGCCAAAGCATCTCTAACATCGTGGTGTTGGGAAATTTTGGCGCGCCACCAATGCCGCCATGCTTGCCGTCGATTTCATGGAGCATGGTGTCGGCGCAGGAATTGATCTGAACCTTGGTGATCTCGCCGCCGGGGCGCGACTGGCCCATCGCGGCGAGGCCGTTCTTGAGCGCGCCGCGGTTCTTATCGATCTTCTCGGGCTCGTTGTGGTAGGCCTCATCGACCATCGCGAGGACGTCGCGAAAGCTCGGCCGGCCCCATTTCGCCTCGGGCGGAAAATACGTGCCGCCCCAAAATGGCTCGCCCTCGGGCGTCAAAAACATGGTGAGCGGCCAACCGCCTTGTTGACCCATCAGCGCGAGGGCGCGCTGATAGACCGCGTCGAGATCCGGGCGTTCCTCGCGATCGACCTTGATGTTGACATAGAGCTTGTTCATCAGCGCCGCGGTCTCGGCGTCCTCGAAGCTTTCATGCGCCATGACATGGCACCAATGGCATGAGGAATAGCCGACCGACAGCAATATGGGTTTGCCGCTTGCCTTCGATTCCGCGAGCGCCTCGGGGCCCCAGGCCTGCCAGTGCACGGGGTTGTCGCTGTGCTGTTGGAGATAGGGGCTGGCTTCTTCGGCGAGGCGGTTGCGGCTCAAAGGAGACTCCTTGGGTGCGCGGCTTGCAGTCATGCCGGGCCTCGCCCACAATATAGGCGGGCGCCTTGTTGAGTCACCCGCGCCAATGCCGGAGAGCGCCGTGAAATTTCATATTGATATCGAATGCTCGCCCCAAGAGGCGCGCGCGTTTTTCGGCCTGCCGGATGTCGAGCCCATGCAAAAGGCCGTGATGGCCGATATCGAACAGCGCATGCGCACCGCGATCGCCGGTATCGAGCCCGAGGCCTTGATGCGCAATTGGGGCCCCTCGATGATGAAAGGCTTCGAGGAGCTGCAAAAGACGTTTTGGGGCGGCATGGGCGGCCTCGGCATGAAAGACAACAAGAAGGACTGAGCGTTCGCCATGGCAAGCCGGCCGGATGACCCGAAGCCTTATTACGACGCCCATGTGTTTTGCTGCACCAATGTGCGCCCGCCCGGGCATACACGGGGCTGCTGCGCCGAGAAGGGCGCGGTCAAATTGCGCGATCACATGAAGGCGCGGGCAAAGGAGCTTGGGCTTGATGGCGTCCGGGTCAACATCGCCGGCTGTCTTGATCGGTGCGAGCTCGGCCCGACCTTGGTGATCTACCCCGAAGGCGTTTGGTATAGCTATCGGACCACGGCCGATATCGACGAGATCCTGAGCACCCATTTGCGTGATGGCGGGCGGGTTAAACGCCTGATTCTTCAACCGGAGCAAAAGCTGCCCGATAAGGCCGCGAGCGGCTAAGAGGCGGTGGGTTCGGCGCTCGATACGATTTTTGCGCTATCGACCGGGCCGGGGCGCGGCGCGATCGCGGTTATTCGACTATCGGGCCGGAAAGCGGGCGAATCGCTCACACTGCTGAGCGGTCGGCCCCTGGGGGCGGCACGTCAGGCGATTGTGCGGGCGCTGCGCCACCCGCGTACTGGCGAGGCGCTCGATCAGGCCCTGACCCTCTACTTCCCCGCGCCGTCGAGCTTTACCGGCGAGGATATGGCGGAGCTCCATATCCATGGCGGGCGGGCGGTGATCGCCGGGGTGCTGGAATCCTTGAGCGAGATCGAGGGTCTCCGCCCGGCGGAGCCCGGGGAGTTTGCGCGTCGCGCCTTCGATCAGGGGCGGCTCGATTTGGTCGCGGCGGAGGGCCTGGCCGATCTGGTCGCAGCTGAAACCGCGGCGCAGCGCCGCCAGGCCCTCGGCCAAATGGGCGGCGCTCTGGGCGCGCTCTATGAGGGCTGGCGCGCCGGCATCATCGAGGTGATGGCCTTGGCCGAGGCCGGGCTCGACTTTTCCGACCAGGACCTGCCCGCCGGGCTCGACCAAAAGATAAAGCAAGGCGTCGACCGCCTGATCGCGGCGATAGCGGCGCATCTTGATGATGGGCGGCGGGGCGAGCTGGTGCGGGACGGGCTGGAGATCGCCATTCTGGGTCCGCCCAATGCCGGGAAGTCGAGCCTTCTGAACGCAATCGCGCGCCGCGACGTGGCGATTGTGGCGGCAACCGCCGGCACCACGCGCGACGTGGTCGAGATCAGGCTCGATCTTGGTGGCTACCCGGTATTGCTCGCCGATACGGCCGGCCTCCGCGAGGCGACCGACGAGATTGAAGCCGAGGGTATCAAGCGCGCTTTGGCGCGGGCGGAGCGGTCCGATTTCAAGCTGATCGTGCTCGATGGCGCGACTTGGCCGGCGCTTGATCCTAAGGCCGCGGCGCTAATAGATAGCAAGGCAATTGTTGTCCTCAACAAAGCGGATCTCTTGGCCGGGGCCGCGCCCCCTTCGGTTCAAGGAATCATCATCGAACCAGTCTCGTGCCGAACCGGCCATGGCATGGATGGGTTGATCGCACGGCTCGCAACCGAGGCCGCGAAACTGATGGCGGAGGCGGCCTCGCCGGCTTTGACCCAGGTACGCCATCGCCGCGCGCTGGAAGAGGCACGGGCGGCGTTGCAACGTGCGCGCGGCGCGACGGGGGTTGAGCTCTGCGCCGAGGATCTTCACCTCGCGGCGCGGGCGCTTGGGCGGATCACCGGCCGGGTCGATGTCGAGGATGTGCTGGACGAGGTTTTTCGCTCGTTCTGCATCGGCAAGTAGCGGTACCCGCCGGGTTTTGCTAGGAGAGGGTGCGCAATAAGGACGCGTCTCCCCTCTCATGCCAAATCGCTCGAATTCTTTCGACGTCATCGTAATCGGCGGGGGTCATGCCGGCTGCGAGGCCGCTGCCGCCTCGGCGCGCCTTGGCGCGCGCACGCTTTTGGCGACCCACCGGCTCGATACGATCGGTGAAATGTCGTGCAACCCGGCGATCGGCGGCCTGGCCAAAGGCACGCTGGTGCGCGAGATCGATGCGTTGGATGGGCTGATGGGCCGCGTCGCCGATGCCGGCGGCATTCAATTTCGTGTGCTGAACCGGAGCAAAGGGCCTGCCGTGCGCGGGCCCCGCGCCCAGCAGGATCGCCAGCTCTATAAGGCCGCCATGCAAGCGGCCTTGGCGGTCCAGCCCAATCTCGAAATCCGCGCGTGCACCATTGAGGTGCTGGCGTTCGACGCCTCAGGCGGCATTGCCGGGGTGATCACAGCGGCCGGTGAGACCATCGCGTCCAATCGCGTGATCCTGACCACGGGCACTTTTTTGCGCGGTTTGATTCATATCGGCGAGGAAAAAATACCCGCCGGCCGGGTTGGTGAAGCGCCGGCGTTGGGCCTATCCAAGTATCTGTATGATAAAGGGTTTCGGCTTGGTCGGTTGAAGACCGGCACGCCGCCCCGGCTGGATGGGCGGACCATCGATTGGGCCGCGCTCGAGGCCCAACCGGGCGACCAACCACCCGTGCCGTTTTCCTATTTGACCGAAGCCATCACCCAGCCGCAGATCGCCTGCCACATCACGGCAACCGGGCCCGAGGCCCATGACCTAATCCGCGCGAATTTACATCGGGCCCCTATTTATTCCGGCCAGATCGAGGGTCGCGGGCCCCGCTATTGCCCTTCGATCGAGGATAAAGTGGTGCGCTTCGCCGACCGCGATCGGCACCAAATCTTCCTGGAGCCGGAAGGGCTTAACGACCACACGGTCTATCCCAACGGGCTCTCGACCTCGCTGCCCCGGGAGATTCAGGCGGCGTTCCTCGCCACCATCAAGGGCCTTGAGCGCGCCACGATCATCCGACCGGGCTATGCGATAGAATATGATTATGTCGATCCGCGCGAATTGCACCCGACGCTCGAAACCAAGCGCGTGCGTGGCCTCTATTTCGCCGGTCAGATCAATGGCACAACCGGTTATGAAGAGGCCGGGGCACAAGGTCTTGTGGCCGGCATAAATGCAGCTCTAGCGGTGGGGGGTGGCGCGCCCTTTGTGCTCGACCGGGCTGACGCCATGCTGGGCGTCATGATCGACGATCTCGTGACCCAGGGGGTGACCGAGCCCTATCGCATGTTCTCCTCGCGCGCCGAATATCGCCTGACCCTCCGCCCTGATAACGCCGATCTTCGATTGACCGACCGGGGCATCGAAATCGGCTGTGTCGGCCCGGCCCGCCGCGCCGCCCATGAGCGGAAGCGGACAGATGTAGCGGCCACCCGCGCCCGCTTGAAGGCGGCGAGCCTGACCCCGACCGAATTACGGGCCAAGGGCATCATGGTTAATTTGGACGGCCAGCGGCGGGATGGCTTCACCCTCCTGGGCCAAGCTCAGATGAGTTGGGATGCGATTGCCGGGCTCTGGCCCGAATTTGCAGCCACGCCGCCCGATATCGCGGAAAGCCTTGAAATAGAATCGCATTATATGAGCTATGTCGAACGCCAGGTGGCCGATATCGCGGCCTTTAGGCGCGATGAGGATTTGGCGCTGCCCGGCGATTTGGATTATCAGCACATTCCCAGCCTATCAACCGAGGTGCGGGAGAAATTGAGCCTCGCGCGGCCGGCAACGCTCGGCGCGGCTTCGCGGATGTCGGGGATAACGCCCGCGGCGGTCACGGCGTTGCTTGGGCATGTGAGGCGGACTCGAGCCCACGGGTCTCGCGGAACTGCCTAGGGGAGGCTCTGACGTCGATCTACGGCCGTGAATCCTTCGCCCGGGACCTCAATGTTTCACGTGAAACCTTGGCGAGCTTCGACGCCTATGAAGCGCTCCTCCGGCGATGGCAAAAATCCATTAACCTTATCGGGGCGTCAACCTTAGACGATATTTGGCGCCGCCATTTCCTCGATAGCGGCCAGACACTCCGCCATCTCTCCCAATCCTACGACGCGCTCTACGACATCGGCAGCGGCGCGGGATTTCCGGGATTAGTCCTGGCGCTCTTGGGTGCGCCCGCGGTCAATCTCGTCGAAAGCGATCAACGAAAATGCGCCTTTCTGCGCGAAGCCGCGCGTATAACCGGCGCCCCTGTCAATATAATCCCGTACCGGGTTGAAACCCTAAGCCCGCCGCCCTCCGGTTGGCCGGCACGACGGGTGATCGTCGCGCGCGCGGTCGCGCCGCTTGATCACTTTCTCGATTCAGCGCGTCCTTTGATTGACAGCCAGGCCCTTTGCGTTATGTTAAAAGGATCGAGAGCCGAGGCCGAGCTAGACGCAGCACGCAAGCGCTGGCATTTTCGTCTTCTAACGGCCCCGAGCCTCACCGACCCCAAAGGGGTCATCCTCATACTGAGTAATTTGATTGGTGTCTCAGGCCCTTAACAGTGAATCCAACAATCTGACGCCGATCACCACATCGGCGCCGCAACGGCCCCGCGTCATCGCTGTGGTGAACCAAAAAGGCGGTGTTGGTAAGACGACCACGGCAATCAACCTCGGCACGGCCCTAGCCGCCACCGGCCGCCACGTGCTGTTGATCGACCTCGATCCCCAGGGCAACGCGTCAACAAGCCTCGGCATTGACAAAACCGCGCGCCAACCGGGCTCCTATGGGGTCTTGATCGGCCGCGCGAGCCTCAGCGAAGCGATGGTGACCTCGTCGGTTCCCAATCTCTTTTTGGTCCCGGCCAACCGCGATTTGTCGGGTGCCGAAATCGAATTGGTCGACGCCGAACAGCGCGCCCATCGTTTGACGGAAGCCATTGATATATTATGTGAATTCTCGTTTCCCGATGGCCCCTCCGAAACCTCGAGACCGGGCTTCGATTACGTTCTGATTGATTGCCCTCCCTCCCTCACCCTTTTGACCCTCAACGCCCTCGTCGCGGCGGATTCACTCATTGTGCCGCTGCAATGCGAATTTCTCGCCCTCGATGGCCTGAGCGAGCTCCTCCACACGGTTGATGTAGTCCGTAGCAATTTCAACTCTAAGTTGAAAATCCAAGGAATCGTCCTGACGATGTACGATAATCGTAACCGGCTATCGGGCCAGGTCGCGGCCGATGTCCGCGCGCACTTTGGCGCTCAGGTCTTCGATACCGTGATCCCACGCAATGTGCGTGTCTCCGAGGCGCCGTCCTTCGGCATGCCGGTCCTGCTTTACGATATCAGCTGCGCGGGCGCCCAGGCCTATGCCCATTTGGCGAGCGAAATGTTGCGCCGCGAAGATGCCGAGGAGAGACCGTCATGAGCGCCCCACACGGTGATGGCGGCTTGAAACCGCGCGGCGGGCTCGGCAAGGGACTCGCGGCGCTGCTTGGCGATGTGGCGCCGGCCAATAGGGCGACGGCGCGCGCCGAGGCGGAGCGGCGCACCACCGGAAATTTACGCACGCTCCCGATCGATTCGCTGCACCCAAGCCCAATCCAACCGCGCACCGTGTTTAACGAGGCGGAGCTCGATGAGCTCGCCCAATCCATCAAACAAAACGGTGTGCTCCAGCCGATCCTGGTGCGCCAACGGAGTGGCGGCGGTTATGAAATCATCGCCGGCGAGCGCCGGTGGCGCGCGGCGCAACGCGCCGGAATCCATGAATTGCCGGCCATCGTGCGCGAGTTCGATGATGACCAGGCGCTCGAAGTCGCGCTCGTTGAAAATCTCCAGCGCGAGGATTTGAATCCCTTAGAAGAAGCCGAAGCCTTTCAACGCCTAATTGCGCGCTTCGGCCATACCCAAGACGCCGTCGCCCAAGCCATCGGTAAGAGCCGCAGTCACGTCACCAACATGATCCGGCTATTGGATTTGCCGCCCTATGTCAAAACGCTGCTCGGCAATGGGCAACTCAGCATGGGTCATGCGCGCGCGCTTCTGAACGCCCGCGATCCGGTCGCGCTCGCCGAAACCATCGTCGCACGTAATTTGAACGTACGGCAGACCGAAGCGCTGGCCCGCGAAGCAACGCGGGTGCCCCGGCCGCCCCGCGTTCGCGCGGGTCGCGACCCCAATGTGCGTGATCTTGAGCAAAAGCTTTCCACCGGCCTCGGTCTTAAGGTCAGCATCGAAACCAAGGCCGATGGTTCAGGTGAAATGATTTTTCGCTATCGGAGCGCCGAGCAACTCGACGAATTATTGCGCCGGCTCGGCCCGCGCTGAACCCTTATCCCGAGGCGCGGCCACTCCGAGCGGCGCCGGCCAAACGCAATAGTGCACGCGCGGCAATCGCATCCGCCGGCATGCCGGTACTTTTGCAATCGGCCTCGGCGTCAAGCACGAGTTGCAGCGCCTCCGCCAATCGCGCGGGCGACCATTGCGCGATCTGACGACGAAATGCTGCTTGCGCGGCGAAAAAGACCGGCGGGCGCAAACTCGCCATCACCGCATCGACCGATTGTCCCGCCGCGACACGGCCGCCCGCCCCATGCAACCGCATCAAATGCCGCGCCACCGCGTGTAGCATGGTGATCGCATTCATTCCCTGAGTCTCCGCGCGCGTAATAGCGCGATCAAGCGCCGCCAGATCACCGAGCGCGACCGCATCGCAAACCGCATCGAGCGAAAGCTCTCCGCCATCGCCGACCACGGCCTGCGCCGACGGCTTGTCGATCACCACGCGCCCCCCGCCGCTCGCGCCGACATAGAGCATCAATTTGTCGAGTTCGCCCCGAATCTGCGCGCGGTCGCCGCTCAGGCGCTCGACCAGCCAGGCCGCGGCGTCATCGTCGATCGCACCGCCCAGGGCACCCAAATGAGTCTCGATCAACGTGGTCGCGTTTTGACTCGTATCGTCATAGCAGGGCACCGCGGCCACGGCTTTGTCCGCGGCCTCGAACAATTTGCGCAAACTCGACCGTGGGCTGAGTTCACCGGCCTCGACGATCAACAACGCATCGCCAACGATACTGAGCGCCGATTGGATCGCGGCCGACAACCCATCTCCCGCGCCGCCGATCTGTACGACGCGCCGGCCGCCGCCAAACGCCAACGCGCCTATTTCGTCGGCCAGACGGGCGGGGTCGTCTTTGATTCTGGCCGGGCTCAGCGTGCACAGACGAAACGGATCGCGCGCATCGGGCACCACGGCCCGTGCCGCCGCCTCGGCGCGCTCGCGCACCAGACCTTCATTCGGTCCGTAGCAAAGAATTGCCCTGATCTCTTTGCCCGGCGCGCGGCAAAACCCGTCGGCCTTGCGGCCGTCGATTTTCACGGGGTCGCCTCCGCCGCGGGCTCGCGCGAAAAATAGGCGATCAACAGTTCGCGAATATTGTCCGCCAAATCGAGCGCGGCACGCTTGCGTGCGTCCGCTTCAGATACCGCCGCGGCGAAATCCGACGACACCACATTGTAGCTGCCGATCGAGCGCGTTGAACCCGAATAGACGGCTTTATCCGAACCGATCTCGATCAAACTAAACGACGCCGTCAGGGAAAGTTGATAGCGCGTCGCCCGGTCATCGGATTGAATAGCAAACGCACCTTGCGATTCCTCAAGCATGACGCCAAGCCTATACCGCGGTGCGGTCTGCTCGTGACTCAGCGACTCGAGCAAGCGCTTGCGCAATTCGAGCCCAGCCCGGCCGAGCCCGCTATTGCCATCGGAAGCTGCGCCCGGGCTGGCGCGACCATTGATCGCCCCAATTTCGATCGCCGATAGATCCGCGTGACGAACCGCCTCATTGCCGCGCCCATAGACCGGTTCAAAGCCGCAAGCGCCGAGCCCGACGCTCGATGCGAGAATAAGCGCGACAACCAAGGTGCATCGATCAAACCACCACATTGACGATCTTCCCTGGGACGATGATGACCCGCTTGATCGGGCGGCCCTCAATCGCGCGTTGAACCTGGGCTGAGGCGATCGCCGCATCTTCCGCATCCTTCTTGTCATGCGTCTTCGGCAACATAATGGTGGCGCGCAATTTGCCGTTCACTTGCACCGCGAGCGTCACGGACTCGGCCGCGACAAGCGCCTCATCGGCTTTCGGCCAAGGCACCAGCGCCAAAGACTCCGAATGGCCCAGCATACGCCACAATGATTCGGCGATGTGCGGCGTCATCGGCCCGATCAAGCGCGTGACAATCTCCAGGCCCTCGCGCAACACGCTTCTCGCACCCGCCGCATCGATCGGCATTTCGAGCAGACCATTGGTCAATTCGCGAACGCGCGCGACCGCGCGATTGAAATGAAAGCGATCAAGATCACCGGTCACGCCCACAATGGTGCGATGAACCAAGCGTCGAACCTCATTTAGCCGTGGGTCGAGACCATCGACAATCACTGTGCCGGGCGGCGGCAAGGCGACCGCGGGTAGCGCGACCATGCGCCAGAGCGAACCCAGATAGCGCCAAGCCCCTTTGACACCGGCATCCGACCAATCGAGATCGCGTTCCGGTGGGCTGTCCGATAGCATGAAAAGCCGCGCGGTGTCGGCACCATAGCCATCGATGATGACCGACGGCGCCACCACATTTTTCTTCGATTTGCTCATCACTTCGCGCCGCCCCACCTTGACCGGTCGCCCGGTCTCAGTTTGCACCGCGCTGCCATCATCGCGTTTCGTCACGTCCTCCGGATAAAGCCATTTGCCGTCTTCGCTCTGATAGGATTCGTGACACACCATGCCCTGGGTGAACAAACCATCGAACGGTTCGTCGAGTTTGACATGCCCGGTCAATCGCATGGCGCGCGTGAAGAAGCGCGAATAGAGCAAATGCAAAATCGCATGTTCGATGCCGCCGATATATTGATCGACCGGCAACCAATAATCGACCGCGCTTTGCACCACCGGTTGATCGGCGCGCGGCGAACAGAAGCGCGCGAAGTACCACGACGAATCGACGAAGGTGTCGAACGTATCGGTCTCGCGCGTCGCCGGCTTGCCGCATGATGGGCAGGCCACATGTTTCCAGCGCGGGTGATGATCGAGCGGATTGCCCGGCCGATCGAAGCTCACATCCTCCGGCAGGATCACCGGCAAATCGGTCTCGGCGACGGGCACGATGCCGCAAGCACCGCAATGCACGATCGGGATCGGGCAACCCCAATAGCGTTGGCGCGAGACACCCCAATCGCGCAGGCGAAACAATACTTCGCGCTTCGCGCGGCGCTCGCCTTCGAGTTTCGCCGCGACGCGTTCTTTGCCGTCGGCGACGCTCGTGCCGTCGATAAAGCCCGAATTGATATGAACGCCCTCGCCGACATAGGCCTCATCGCCGATCGTAACCGCGCTCGGATCGCTGCCCGGTGGCGCCACGACGGGAATCACGTCGAGTTTATATTTGCGCGCGAAATCGAGGTCGCGCTGGTCATGCGCCGGACAGCCGAAAATCGCGCCCGTGCCATAATCCATCAACACGAAATTGGCGACATAGAGCGGCAATAGCCGGCCCGGCATCAACGGGTGGCGCACCTTCAGCTCGGTATCATAACCCTTCTTTTCAGCATGCTCGATCGCGGCTTCCGACGTGCCGAGCCGATTGCATTCGGCAATAAAAGACGCGAGTGCGGCATCCTTCGCGGCAAGCTTTTCGGCAAACGGATGATTGGGTGAAAGCGCGAGGAAGCTTGCACCAAATAGCGTGTCATGGCGCGTCGTGAAAATTTCGATCGTCTCGTCGCGGGCATCAAGGTCGAACGTCACGCGCAGGCCCTCGGATCGATTGATCCAATTTTCCTGCATCAGGCGCACGCGCTCGGGCCAGCGTTCGAGCCCGTTCAACGCGGCCAATAGATCGTCGGAGAAGGCCGTGATCCTGAGAAACCATTGCGACAATTTGCGCCGTTCGACCAACGCGCCCGAGCGCCAGCCGCGCCCCTCGATCACCTGCTCATTGGCGAGCACGGTGTGGTCGACCGGGTCCCAATTGACGAAGGATTCCTTGCGATAGACTAACCCCGCCTTGAGGAAATCGAGGAACAGCTTTTGTTCGTGCTTGTAATAGCCCGGATGGCACGTCGCAATCTCGCGACTCCAATCGAGCGAGAGCCCCATGCGCTTGAGCTCGGCGCGCATCGTCGCGATATTGGCGTAGGTCCAGGTCGCCGGGTGGGTCTTTTGATCGCGCGCGGCATTCTCCGCCGGCAGGCCGAAGGCATCCCACCCCATCGGGTGCAGCACATTAAAGCCGAGCGCCCGCTTATAGCGGGCCACCACATCGCCCAACGTGTAATTGCGCACATGGCCCATGTGGATGCGTCCCGACGGATAGGGAAACATCTCGAGCACGTAATATTTTGGACGGCTGTCGTCCTCGCGCGCATGGAACAGACCCTCCTGTTCCCAGAAGGCCTGCCAACTCGCCTCGATTTCGCGCGGATTATATCGCTCGCTCATGGCCGCCGGTTCCTACCGCACGGCCGCGCGCGCGGCAAGCGCGCTCGACTATTCGCCGACGCTGGAGATTTTGAGCTGCCGCGCCCGCTCTAAAATTTTCTCTTCGAGGTCGGTCGAGGTGCGGGGGTTGGTCGGCGCATCGATCCAATCGCCGGCCAAACCGCGAACCTGCCGGAAAAGCGCCACCCTGATCCCGTCAGACCTTAAAGTGCGGTCGAGAATATAGGCGGTCGCCTTGAAGCGCTCTCCGGGGGCATCGGGTGGGGCGTACCAATCGGTGATGATGACCCCGCCAAACGGATCGGCCGAGGAAAGCGGCATGAAGGACAGCGTGTCCAGCGTGGCGCGCCAGAGGAACGTATTGACGCCAAGCCCCGTCGCGCCCTCTTGGCCGACCGGCCCGGAAGACCCACCGAGGCTAAGCCCGTCTTCGCCAAAGACGCTCTGCTTATAAACCGGATCGCGGGCCTTCTTGTTGTTGGAATATTTGGGGTCCGGCCCGGCGGTGCCGGCAAGGTCGGCATCGCCGCACGCGGCGAGCAGCGCTACGCCGCTCAACGCAATAAGCCAAGTCCGCGCCGCCCTAAGGCCGCCAATCCAAGAGACCATCGCGACATTATCCTGAGCTGATCGTCATTAGGCGGCGCGCCGATTGCGGCGAGACCGCCTTTTCCATGCCTATGACTCTACAATATACGGCCCTGTGGGAAAACCGCCGTGTGATTGCGTTGCAGTCAGCATGGGTTCTAGGGTGGCCATGACACAACTAGATAGAGTCGATCGATATGCCGACAAATAGGTCGGGCCAACGGCCTGGCAAGAGCGAGACAAGGCTCGGAACGACCACCTCGGCGCGCGAGCGAGATATTGCGGCCGTTCTGGCTCTCCACGCCGAGGGCGCGTTGCAAGCCGTAATCCCGCGCTACCAGGCCCTGCTTGCGGCCGATCCGACCGATTCCCGTCTCTGGCTCAATTTCGGTGCGGCCTTCCAGGGCCTCGGCCGCCATGAAGACGCCATCACCGCCTATCGGGAAGCGTTCGACCGTGACCCCAAATTGGTCGAAGCGGCGTTCAACCTGGGATGTGCTCTGGTCGATTTGGGGCGTGACGCGGATGCGGCGCATTATTTTGCGTCGGCCTTGGCGTCGAAGCCGAATTTTGCTGCGGCGCAATATAATCTGGCAAATACGCTGCGCCGTTTGGGCCGGGCCCAGGAAGCAGCCGCCGCCTATCGCACGGCCATCCGTCTTCGCCCCAAGCACAGCGATAGTCACAACGGTCTCGGGGTCGTGCTGCGCGAACTTGGGGATATTGCGGGCGCCGAAAATGCTTTTCGACAGGCTCTCGAGCTTGATCCTCGCTCGAGCGCGGCGTTCGCCAATCTGGCGAATGTGCATCGTTTTCGACCCGATGATGCGCTCCTTGGCCTGGTGCGGACGGTGGAGTTGCGCCGGGCCGATCTTCCGCCGCCAGCCCGAATCGAGCTCGCTTTTGCCCTCGGCAAAATCTACGACGACCTCGACGATCCCGCGCAGGCCATAACCCATTTTGCCGATGGCGCGGCGCTTCAACACGCCCGTCATCCCTATGATGAGGTGGTGGAAATCGCGTTAATTGACGCCATCAAGGCGGCCTTGATGCCTGAAATTCTCGGTCGAGCGGCCGAGGGCTGCCCCTCCACCCGGCCAATTTTTGTGGTCGGCATGCCGCGCTCGGGCACGACGTTGGTAGAGCAAATTCTGGCAGCACACCCGGAAGTTGTAGGCGCCGGTGAGCTCAAGGAGCTTGGCCGCTGCCTTGAGGACTGGATCGGCCCCACGGGCATCGATTTAACGATCGGTGCAACGGCGCGCGAGCGAGGGGAGGCCTATGTGGCCGCTTTATCACGCCTGGCCGATGCGGCTTCACCGCGCGTGGTCGACAAAATGCCCGACAATTTCCGCTATGTCGGGCTGATCCACCTGATTCTGCCGAACGCGATCATCATTCATTGCCGGCGGAATCCGTTGGACATATGCCTGTCTTGCTATCGCACACGCTTCGCCGAAGGTAATGCGTGGTCTTATGATCTCGCCGCGCTTGGCCGGCGCTACCGCCTTTATGCCGAGACCATGCGGCACTGGCAGGCCGTGCTTCCCGGGCGGATTTACGACCTCCACTACGAAGCTCTGATCGCCCACCCGGAACGCGAAATTCGGGCCCTGCTGGCCCATTGCGGCCTGAAATGGGACGCCGTTTGCCTCGATTTCCACCGCAATAAGGGACGGGTTGCGACCGCGAGCGCAACCCAGGTGCGCCAGCCGCTTCATGCCGAATCGATTGGCCGGGCAGCCCGCTACAAACCCTATCTTGGCGCGCTCATTGAGGCCCTTGGCCCTGAAAGCCAAAGGGCCCTCGCGCCATGACCCTTTGGTTACAAACCGCAACCACGCACCATTGCGGCTTTTCTGCCACATGGGTACGGGATTGTAAGCGCGCGCACACTTTTTCGGTTTGCTCGTTCACCAGTATTGGTTACCGTCTCCCCGTTGCAAGCCCGCCAGCGTTACTGGGGGGCAGTCGCGGCATCAGCGGCGCCCCGGCTGCAAGCCTGGACTGGAAAGGCCGAAACGAGATCGAGACACTTTAAGTTCGGGTTTTTGGGCGTAACTGAGTAAACACAATTCTCCCGAGGAGGTTCGCTAATGAAGAAGTTTCTTTTAGGTTCGACCGCACTTGTAGCGGCGGGCATGATTGCCGGCGGCACCGCGCAGGCCGAAAACAAGCCGATTGGGGTCAGCATCGGTGGCTATTATCAGAGCGCGTTCGCGGTCGTCGACCAACAGAGCGACACTGGCGAATTAGCCGATGCCTTCAGTTCAACCGCGATGGGCCAAGACGTCGAAATCAACGTTTTCGGCGAATCCACGTTCGATAGCGGCCTGACGGCGGGCTTCAAGGCCGTGATCGAAGGCAACCCCTCGGCTGACGACTCATCGTCTTTCGACGAGCGCTTCGTGTTCTTCCGCGGCGCTTTCGGCCAAATCCGCGTCGGTGCAACCGAGAGCGCGCGCCAGGAATTTATTTCATGGGCACCGGGCGGTGCGGGCATTTTCGGTGTCAACACGCCGTTCTTCATCTTCGGCAATCCGGGCAACACCAGCTTCTACGCCGTCCGCACCTATGACGATGGTTTGGGCTCGGAAGATTCGATGAAGGCGGTGTACTTCTCGCCCTCGTTCAGCGGCATCAGCTTCGCGTTGAGCTATGCGCCGTCTAACGGCGGCCAGGACCAATATGGTGCTAACACTCGCGAAGTCGCTGGCCAGCTGCTCGACCAGATGTCGGCTGCTGCGGCGTTTGAGCACGCCGGCGACGACTTCAAGATTCGCGTTTCGGCCGGCTATGAGACCTACAATCTCGATAAATGCGCCGCGGCTCTGACTTCACAGAATTGCGAAGACTCACCCACCTCGATGAATACCGGTGGCACGGTCAGCTTCGGCAAGTTCTCGGTAGGCGGCGGCTATCTCG
>SHWC01000030.1 GCA_009691045.1 Alphaproteobacteria bacterium
AGCCTCGGCTACCGACCACCGGCCCCGGAAACCGCGACGCCGCCATTGCCGCCTTCCGGTTCCGCTTCGCTCCACCTACAGCCGGCAATGGCGAAGGAGGCCACAATGCACTAACATCCCACTCGGACCACTTGATGGGGGCCGATCAGCGATGTCAGCAGATTAAAGGCGGCCAATCGAGCCCAGCAAAGGAGAGACCCATGAGCTTTGGTACGATCCTGCTTCACCTTGATGGTAGCCCGCGCGAGGCGGCCGATTTGGGCTATGCGGTGAAATTGGCGGCGGAACATGGGGCCCGCCTGGTTGCTCTGCGCACCATCGCGCCATTCTACCCCACGATCGGCGCCTTTGGCGATGCGGCGGTCGGCGTGATCGCCGAACTTAGGATCGCTACCGGGCCAGCGAACGCGCGGTCTCCGTAAAGACGCGCGAAAACGCTGAACGCCAATGTGCCGCCGCCGGTGTCACGCTCGAATGGCGCGAGGAAGAAAATTTCGCCGACGATATCGTGCCAATTCACGCGCGCGATGCCGATCTCGCGATTGTCGGCCAGCCGGAGCGCAGCAAGATCGAGCCGAACCACTCACCGGATCTGCCGGCGAACACGGTGATGGGCGCCGGGCGTCCAGTGGTCGTGGTGCCCTATGCCGGTCATTTCAACGCGACCCCGCGACATATCTTGATCGGGTGGAGCGGCACACGCGAGGCCACCCGCGCGGTGCACGACGCCCTCCCTATTCTGAAAAGAGCCACGAAAGTGTCGGTCTTGAGCATCAACCCGAAAGACGGCAAACATCTGCCCGGTGCCGACATCGCCGCGCATCTTGCACGCCATGGTTGCAAGGTCGAAGCGGCGCGGACCGTGACGCCGGACATTTCTGTTGCCGATGCGATACTGTCCGATGCCTCGGATATCGGCGCCGATTTCATCGTCATGGGCGCCTATGGCCATTCGCGACTGCGCGAATGGGCGCTCGGCGGCACCACGCGCGACGTCCTCAACACCATGACCGTTCCAGTCCTGTTCTCGCATTGACGGCGCTTGAGGACTTGACTTTTGTCAACAGGCAATCACAGGCCAGTCGGCCTTCGGCTCATTTTCAGTTCGGCGCGATTGTTGAATCGCCGGTCATCGCGGCGCAATGGTTAATTCTATTTAGATCAATGGCTTAGATGGCATGCACATTTTTTGGGCGGACACGGGCAAGGCCGCGCCGAATCGGCCTCGACGCAGTCTATCCGTTGTCTTTCCAACAGACTTATCCACAGCGGCTGTGGATTGGCGGGGCGCGAGCGCCAAGCCTCTGAATCGACTAAGCCTGGTGCGTTGACCGGAAGGCCGCTTCTGCCAATATCCTGGCCATGGCCCCTCTGACGGACCGCGCCCGAAACCCCGGCGACGCGCCGGCCCAACCCAAAGCGCCCGCGTTGACCGTGTCGTCCTTGCAACGCGGCGCGATGATGTTGCGCGACGCGCTCCGCAACCTGCCACTCGCGCCTGGCGTCTATCGCATGCTCGACCGGCACGGCGAGCCGCTCTATGTCGGCAAGGCAAAGAGCCTGCGCAAGCGCGTCGCCGCCTATGTAAAGGTCGATCGTTTGCCCGCGCGCTTGCAACGCATGGTGGCGGCAGCGTTCAGTCTTGAAATTGTCACAACAAACAGTGAGGTCGAGGCACTGCTGCTTGAGAGCAATCTGATCAAGAAGCTGAAGCCGCGCTACAACATCACGCTGCGCGACGACAAATCATTCCCGTACATTTTGATCACCAGCGATCATGAATGGCCGCAAGTCGTGAAATATCGCGGCGCGCGCGCGCGCAAGGGCGAATATTTTGGACCCTTTGCGTCGGCCGGCGCGGTCAATCAAACCATCAACGCTTTGCACCGCGCCTTCCCGCTGCGCTCATGTCCTGATTCGGTCTTCGACAGCCGCACGCGGCCGTGCCTGCAATACCAAATCAAACGCTGCAGCGCGCCCTGCGTTGGTCGTATCACGAGCGACGCCTACGCCACGCTGGTCGATGAAGCGCGTCAATTTCTTTCCGGCCGCAGCCAAGAAATTCAAGAGCGCCTGACCGAGCGCATGGTGAAGGCGAGCGACAGTCTCGAATTCGAAACCGCGGCGGCCTATCGCGATCGCATTCGCGCGATGACACTGATCCAGGCCCGCCAAGGCATCAATGTCATCGGCTTGGGCGATGCCGATGTCATCGCGGCCCACACCGAGGCCGGCGAGGCTTGCGTCCAGGCGTTCTTCTTTCGCAATGGACAGAACTTCGGCACGCGCGCATTTTTTCCGAAGCACGCGGACGACGCCACGCCGGCCGATGTGATGGCGGCGTTTCTTGGTCAATTCTACCACAGCCACACGGCGCCGCCTCTGGTGCTGGTCAATAAGCTGCCGCCCGAGGCGGATTTGATCGAACAAGCGCTCAGCCAAAGCGCCGAGGCGCGCGTGAAACTTCTGAAGCCCGCGCGCGGCGATAAACTCAAATTGGTCGAGGATGCCGCGCGCAATGCCCGCGAGGCGCTCAGCCGGCGCCTGGTCGAGAGTGCCTCGCAGCGCGCGCTGCTCGATGGACTCGCCCGCGCGCTCGATCTCGATGAGCCGCCGGGGCGGATCGAGGTCTATGATAACAGCCACGTGCAAGGCACCAACGCGGTCGGCGCGATGATCGTGGCGGGCGCGGAGGGCTTCATCAAGAGTGCCTATCGTACCTTCAACATCAAACTCGCGAGGGCCGAGGCCGGTGCCGGAAAAATCACGCCCGGCGATGATTACGGCATGATGCGCGAAGTGTTCGCCCGCCGTTTTGGTCGGCTCTTGAAGGAAGATCCCGAGCGCCAGCGCGGCACGTGGCCCGACCTCGTGATCATCGATGGCGGCGCGGGGCAACTCAGCCAGGCGGTCGAGGTGTTGGCGCAGCTCGGCATTGAGGGCATCGCGCTCGCCGCCATTGCCAAAGGGCCGGACCGCAATGCCGGCAAAGAGCGTATTTTCATGACCGGCCAAGCGCCGATCGAATTGGAGCAAAAGGACCCGGTGCTTTATTTCTTGCAACGCCTACGCGACGAGGCGCATCGTTTCGCGATCGGCACGCATCGCGCACGCCGCGCCAAGGCGGCGACCGGTTCGACGCTCGATGAGATCGCAGGCATCGGCCCTACGCGGAAACGTGCGCTCCTGCATCATTTCGGCTCGACGCGCGCCGTATCGCAGGCCGGCATTGAGGACCTCATCCGCGTCACCGGCATTTCGGGCGCAACAGCGAGGCTGATCTATGACCATTTCCACCCGGCGCCGGCGCGCTGACCGCACACGAGAAGGCGAAGGAACGGCCATGCTGACTCTGCCGAACCTGCTGACTTTTGCCCGGATCGCCGCCGTGCCGGCCTTGATCGGGTTCTTTTATCTCGAGCAACCCCTGGCCGCCTTCATTTGCTTCGGCATCTTTGTCGCGGCCAGCGTGACCGATTTTTTCGATGGCTATATCGCGCGGCGCCGCGACCAACTCTCGGAGCTCGGCCGCGTGCTCGATCCCATCGCCGATAAGCTCTTGGTCGCGGCGGCCCTCATCATGCTGACAGCGTTCGATCAAGCCCCCTTGATCGCGGCCGTCGCCATCATCTGCCGCGAGTTGTTTATCTCAGGCCTGCGCGAGGCGCTGGCCGGGCGCGTTTCTCTGCCGGTGACGGGGTTCGCCAAATGGAAAACCGCGAGCCAAATGGGCGCGCTCTCGGTTCTCTTGATCGCGCCTGGCCTCGGTATTGATGCCTTGAATTCGGCCGGCGAAGGGCTGCTGTGGCTCGCGGTCGGCCTCTCTTGGGTGACCGCGTTTCACTATACTCAGGCCGCCTACCGCGCGGTTCGATCGCCCCCGGCGCCCTAGGATCATGCGCATTCTTGGCATCGCCGGCTTTAGCGGCAGCGGTAAGACCACTCTATTGACCGTGCTTCTGCCCTTGTTGACCGCGCGCGGGCTTGAGGTCGCGACCCTGAAACACGCCCATCATGGCTTCGATCCCTTGCCACTGAATCATGCGAGCCAAGCGTGGCGCCAAGCCGGTGCGCGCGACATCATCCTCGCCGCGCCGGCGCGCCACATGCTGGTGCACGAATTGCGCGCTGAGCCGGAACCCGATTTCGAGACGCTCCTGCCGCTCCTCGCGCCGGTCGATCTGCTCTTGATCGAGGGCTATAAATTCGGCGCGCACGACAAGATCGAGATTTACCGTGGCACGGGCGATGCACCGTTGCTCGCCGCCAACGACCCCCACGTCATCGCGCTGGTGACCGATGGCGCCCGGCCGCCCGGCCTGCCCTCGACTCGCGCGATCCCCCTGTTCAAGATTGACGATGTGGCGGCGATCGCGAATTTTGTCGTCGGCCTGTGCGGCGCCAAGCCAAAGCCTCGCGCCGCCGCGCCCGCCCCGTGCTAAACTAGTGCGGTTTATCGTGCTCGGAATCATCGGCCCACCCCCACCCGGCGCTTCGCGCCGACCTCCCCCCCTCAAGGGGGAGGTAAAAAAAGGGAGGCCTCAGCCGCTCAACCTTCTTTTCCCTCCCCCCTTGAGGGGGAGGGTTAGGGTGGGGGATGGTTCCGGTTACGTTGAAACCGCTCTACCGCCTCATTCGAGAGCCACGATGAAACTGCTATATTTCGCCTGGTTGCGTGAGCGCATCGGCCACGTGGCCGAGGACTTGGTCGTGCCGCCCGAGGTCAAGACTGTGCGCGAGTTGATCGCCTGGTTGAAGGCGCGCGGACCCGGTTATGCCGCGGCGCTTGATGATTTGAGCGTGGTGCGCGCGGCGGTCAATCAGGAATATGTGCCGCTCGATCACCCGGTGAAAAACGCCGATGAAGTCGCCTTCTTCCCGCCGGTGACAGGAGGCTAGGCCCATGATCCGCGTGCAGCGCGAGGATTTCGATGTCGGCGCCGAGATTGCGGCGCTTACCGCCGGCAATCATGCGATCGGCGGCATAGCGAGCTTCATCGGCACGGTGCGCGCGGGCGCGAGCCATGATGGCGCCAAGAGCGAGATCGGCGCGATCACGCTTGAGCATTATCCAGGCATGACCGAGCGGCAATTGGCGGTGATCGAGGAAGAGGCCAAGCAACGCTGGTCGCTCGATGCCGTGCTGATCATTCATCGTTATGGCCGGCTTGAGCCGGGCGCGCGCATCGTGCTGGTGGTCACCGCCTCATCGCATCGCCAGGCCGCGCTCGAATCTTGCGCCTTTCTGATCGATTGGCTCAAGACCAAGGCGCCGTTCTGGAAATTGGAGGACACCCGCGCAGGTTCGCACTGGGTCGAGGCGCGCGCGAGCGATGATGAGGCGACCGAGCGGTGGAACCAAAAGCCGAAAGCGGCGGAGTAATCAACACGGCATCGACCATCTAGCCCAGGGAGCACGCCATGGCCATCAAACAAGCGCGCCTCACATTGTTCGATGGCTGCGCGCTGAATTATCTCGAGGCTGGGCAAGGCGAGCCCTTGGTGTTCATCCCCGGTTGGTCGCAAACCGCCGAACAATATCGCGTGCAGCTCGATGAGCTATCGGACCGCTTTCATGTGTTCGCCTTCGATCTGCGCGGTCATGGCGATTCGGATAAACCGACAACCGGCTATCGCATGCACGCTCTGGCGCGCGATGTGCGCGAGGCCTTGGCGCGACTTGACCTCGATGGCGTGACGCTGGCTGGGCACTCGATGGGCTCGTCGGTGATCTGGTGTTATCATGATCTGTTCGGCCCTGCGCGCTTGAAGCGCCTGATCTTCATCGATCAGGCCGCCTGCGCGCTCTATCACCCGAGTTGGAGCGAGGCGGAGCGGCTCGAGGCCGGCGCGATTTTCACCGCGCAATCCCTGCACGATACCGCGATCGCACTGGCTGGCCCCGAGGGCGTCGCGACCACCGAGAATTTCGTGCGCACGGCGTTTTTCACCAAAGCCTATCCGGCCGAACGTCTGCAATGGGTGATCGGTGAGAATCTCAAAATGCCGCGTCCGCTTGCCGGCAAATTGCTTCTCAATCACTGCATGCAGGATTGGCGCGACGTGATCCCGACGATTCGCTTGCTGACACTGGTTGTGGGTGGCGAGGCCAGCCTGTTCAACCCGCGCTCGCAAACATGGATCGCCAATCAAATTCCCGGCGCGCGCGTGGAGATTTTCACCACCGATCAAGGCGGCAGTCATTTCATGTTTCTGGAGAACCCGGCCCGCTTCAACGCGCTGGTGCGCGACTTCATGACCGCGCGCTGTTAGAGCCGATTCAACATAGCTGGATGCCCTTCATCGCTCGTCATTCCCGCGAAAGGAATTGGCTGGCTGAGACTGCATCGGCGCCGCACACTCACGTACGTTATGCCCGGGCAACGACCCGGGCATCCAAGGCCCCTTCAGAAAAAAGACTGGATTGCCGGGTCACGCCCGGCAATGACGACGAGGGATAGATCGTCGACGGCCAACGCCGACGCTGAAACCGCTCTAGCTCGGCTGGCGCACCAGGGCGTCGTAATCGGTCATCAATTGGCGCGTGATCGGGCCGACCTGATAATTATATTGGTCGATCTCGCCAACCGGCGTCACCTCGGCCGCGGTGCCGGTGAGGAACACTTCATCCGCGCGCGCGAGCTCGGCCGGCATGATGGCGCGCTCGGTCACCATGACGCCGCGCTTCCGCGCCAAATCCATCACCGTGCGGCGCGTGATGCCATCCAAGAAGCAATCGGGCGTTGGCGTGTGCAGCGCGCCGCCTTTGGCGATGAACACGTTGGCACCAGTGGCCTCGGCGAGCTGGCCGCGATAATCCAACATCAGCGCGTCGTGATAGCCCTTGGCCTCGGCCTTGTGCTTGGAGAGTGTGCAGATCATGTAAAGCCCCGCCGCCTTGGCCTTGACCGGCGCTGTATCGGGCGCCGGGCGACGCCAATCGGAGATCGTGAGCTTGATGCCCTTGGTGCGCGCTTCATCGCCGAAATAGCGCGGCCATTCCCACGCCGCGATCGCGACGTGGATCTTGGTCTGCTGCGCGGCGACGCCCATTTGCTCAGGCCCACGCCAGGCGATCGGGCGCACATAACCATCGACGATCTTGTTCGCCTTGATCACCGCATTGCACGCGTCATCGATTTGATCGCGGCTATAGGGAATTTCAAAGCCAAGCTGCTCGGCCGAGAAGAACAGCCGATCGGTATGCGGCCTGAGCTTGAAGATGCGGCCCGCATAAGCGCGCTCGCCCTCGAACACGGCGCTCGCGTAATGCAGCGCATGGCTCAGCACATGAATTTTCGCCGCGCGCCAATCCACCATCTGGCCGTCGAGCCAGATAACGCCGTCGCGATCGTCATAGGGCACCAGACTGGCCATGGCACTCGACCTTTGCATGGAGGGACTGTCTTAAGTCCTAAGCCGCAAACCTATTGCCTTGGTTAACATCAGCGCGTATTTAAGTCAACATGGCTGACATAAATACCGGGCCCAATCCGCTATTCCTGCGCGAGGACCAGCTCCACCAAGCGATGGAACTCTTGTTCTACGCCTATCGCGACTTCACCGCCGAATGCGACGCCATGTTGGCGACCTATGGCTTCGGCCGCGCCCATCACCGCGTGATTTATTTCGTCGGGCGCTATCCCAATCTCTCGGTCAGCGAGCTGCTCCGCATCTTGCGCATCACCAAACAGAGCCTCTCGCGCGTACTGGGTGAATTGGTCGCGCAAGGATTCGTGTCATCGCACCCAGGACCGACCGACCGGCGCCGGCGCATGTTGGAGCTGACCGAAAAAGGCCGCGCGCTTGAGAGCCGCCTTTCGACCATTCAACGCTCCTGCATCGCCCGCGCCTATCGCGAGGCCGGCGTCGAGGCGGTCGCCGGCTTCCGCAAGGTGTTGCTCGGCATTCTAACCGGCGATGACCGCAAACGCTTCGAGCGCAGTGGGGCGGCGGGCTAACGCGGTTTCGGTCTAAATGTGGCCAAGACCGTTCATCTTCACTGTCGTCATGGCCGGGCTCGACCCAGCCAACCAGCTTCCTTAGGACAATTTCATGCTGCCGCCACTGGATTGCCGGGTCAAGCCCGGCAATGACGCCAAGAGATGATTCGATTCCACTTAAGCTCCAGCGGTTTCAGCCCACACAGACATGGCATGACTCAAAAAAACAGGCGGTGGGGGCAAGCCAAATAGGCCCGATCCGCACCGCCCTCTTTTTTGTCGGCCGGCAATCTTGAACCGATTGCCGGCCGCTTCCAATCGCCCGAACTATTGACTAGGCGAAGTCGAACTGCACGGTCACCGCATCGGCATTCGAGGTGAACACACCCATCAGCGTCAGCTCAGCCGCCTGGATCTCCGTCGTCACGCCAGTCTCGAGATAGCGCCAGACCGCGAAATTGCTGCTGTTGGTCAAATTGACCACCAACAACGTGTCACCGCCAGCGGCTGACGTAATGCCGAACTCGGCATTGAACTCGTTCGCCACCGTGGTCGCGTTGGTGAGGCCGCTATTGTTGACGCCCTCGCCATTGAGACCGGAGAGGAACAAGCCTTCGACGCCGTTATTGAGGTTCACCGCCTGATTGCCGCCATTGGCGTTATTGCCGGAATGGAAGGTGATCAATCCGTCCGGCGCGCCAAGTAAATCATCCAACGCGAGTGCGAGATTGCCGCTGATGATAACCATATCGTCGGTCGCGTTAGTGCCGTCATTGCTATCGAAATTCGCGATGGTATCGGCACCATCGGTCAATTCGGTGTAGATCACCAGATCGACCAGATTGTCGACCGCCGCGCCGACATTTATGGCGTCGGCACTCGCGCCGCCGGTGATCGTATCGGCACCAGCGCCGCCATTGAGCACGTCGGCGCCGGCATTGCCAAAGATCGTATCATCGCCACCGCCGGCGTTCAGGTTGTTGATTAAGCCATCGCCGGTCAGAATATCGTTCGCGCCATTGGTTGAAACGTTTTCCACACCGACGATTGCCGTGGCGAAGCCGGTCGCGGCGCCGGTCACCAAATTCACCGTCAAATTTCCGGTGCCAGTGTAGCTCAGCGTATCGCCCGTGCCGGCGCCGAGATCGGCCGTGATCGCTTCGACATTGACCACCGCGCCGCCTTCGACGGTCGTGATCACGCCGGCAACGACCACCACGTCGAGCACATCATTGCCCGCCGTGCCGGTGATGCTGAGCGTGTCGATATCAGCGTCACCGACATCCTCGCCACCATCGACCACATCGGCACCATCGCCCATCGTGTAGAGGATGGTATCATTGCCGGCATCGCCGAAGATCGTGTCATTGCCCGCCAAGCCGGCAAGCACGTCATTGCCGAGCCCACCGGTCAGGATATTGACACCGGCGCTGCCCGTGAGCGTGTCATCGCCATTACCGCCGGTCACGTTGGCGATGCTGCCGATCGTGCCGAAGCCCGTTGCCGCCCTTATTAACGAGATCGAGGCCGTGGTCGAAGAACTGACCGAACAGCGTGAACCAGCTGTTGAACGACGCTGACAAGCCAGCGTCCGGCGCCACGTTCGGAATCGAGAATGACGGGGTGACGTCGGTGGAGGTCTTGGGCAGGAAAACTGCAAACCCGCCACCATCGAGCTCCGCCGCCGCTGCCGCCGCTGGGTTGGAAGCCGATTGATCGGAAATCAAATTCGAGATCTTGCGCGGATCGGCATCGACGATGCTCGTCCCCCGCCACGTGCCGGGCGCCACGCCGGGCCGTCGCCTGGCGCGCATGGCTAAATGTTATCTCGTGATTAACCATAGAAATAGCTGATTAGATTAATGATTTTTTAACGATGTAAACACAACTCGGAAAATAGGGGCAAATCGAGTCGCCCTTTAGGCGATTTCGTCCGCCAAATTAACCAATCAAATTGATGAAATGGTGTATATTTTCCTGGCCCGATCAAGCTTCGTTAACTATATGAAATTTGGTAAAAATTCCGGCAAATGTGAATCTCTGTGGCAATCTCGCGGCAGATTTCACAGCCGGAGCGCACGGGCGCCCGCTAGGGCAGTATAGTTAACTTCCGGCAAACCATGTGTGACGGCCTAACAGCTTGGGAAATTTGCCCACACCGTGCCGCGCGCGTCGCGGGGGCAAAGGCCGAATCGCGGCCTAGGACCCTGGCATCGCGGCCCCTATAATCCGCGCCATGAGGGGCGAAAACGCGAACACCCAAGGCGCCGAAGCGGCGGCGGAAGCCCGGCATATTTTGGTGGTCGATGATGACGACCGCCTGCGGAACTTGCTCGCGCGTTATCTCGGCGACAAGGGCTATCGCGTGACCGGCGCGAAAGATGCCACCGATGCCCGCGCCAAACTGGCCGGCATGGCGTTCGATCTCATTGTGGTCGACGTCATGATGCCGGGCGAAAGCGGCCTCGAATTGACCCGCGCGCTGCGCGATACGCTCGATCTTCCGATCCTGATGCTAACCGCGATGGGCGAACCCGATGATCGCATCGCCGGGCTCGAAGCGGGCGTCGATGATTATTTGGCCAAGCCGTTCGAGCCGCGCGAATTGGTCTTGCGCATCGCGACGATCTTGCGTCGCGCTCAACCCCGCACGCCTGACGGCACGCAGGCGGCGCCCCTGCTGCGCTTCGGTAATTTGCATTTCGATCGCGGCCGCGATCTTTTGTTGAATGGCGACGCGCCGGTTCGACTCACCACCGCCGAAACGAGTCTGCTGCGCATCTTTGGCGCCGCACCGGGGCGCACGCTGGGGCGCGATGCATTGTGCCGAGAAATCGGCACCGAACCCACCGGCCGCGCGCTCGACGTGCAAATCATTCGCCTGCGGCGCAAGATCGAAACCAACCCGAAGGAGCCGCGCTATCTCGTCACCGTGTGGGGCGAAGGCTATGCCCTTCGCCCCGATCCCGATGGTTGACGGCACGCGGTCATCGCACGGCGAACATGATGCGTCTGATTAAACAGATTCTGCCCAAGAGTTTATTCTGGCGGTCATTCCTGATCGTGCTTATTCCGGTCGTGCTGCTCCAAGGCGCGGTCGCGATCATTTTCGTCGAACGCCAGATTGAAAATACCAGCCGCCGCCTCGCGGTCGGTGTCGCGGGCGATGTCGCGTTCGTGCTTGATGCGATGCGCGTGATCGAAGATCCGTCGCTCCGCCAATGGACCGTGCTCCGCGCCAGCGAAGCCCTGCAAATCAACCTCGTTCAATCACCGTCGAGCACCACTGAACCGATCATTCCCGGCTATGACGGCGGCATCGCGACACAATCGCTCTTTCGCGCGCTCGATGAACGCCTGCCCTATCCGATCGAAGTGCAGGAGGCGCGCGCGAACGATCTTTTCATCATGCGGATCGATCTGCCCGAAGGCCTCACCACGGTAACGGTCGCGCGCAAGCGGCTTGAAAGCCCTACCACGCACATCTTCTTCACATGGATGGTCGGCGCCGCCGTGTTGTTCACCGGCATCGCGGTGATCTTCTTGCGCAATCAATTGCGCCCGATCTCGCGTCTGGCGCGCGCCGCCGAGGCGTTCGGCAAGGGCCGGCCGGTCACTTGGTTGAAGCCCTCGGGCGCCGCCGAGGTCCGTCAAGCGACCGCCGCCTTCCTCGAAATGCAAGAACGCATCACCCGCCAGATTACCCAGCGCACCGAGATGCTGGCCGGCGTCTCGCACGATCTGCGCGCGCCCTTGACCCGCATGCGCCTCGAGCTGGCGCTGCTGGCTTCGAGCAAGAGCAGGCACGAGGCCGATATCCGGGCGCTCGAAGCCGATGTGGTCGAGATGGAGCGCATGATCGAGGAGTATCTCGACTTCGCGCGCGGTCAAGGCGGCGAAGCGCCGGTCGAGACCGATCTCGCCGCGTTGCTTGACAATATCGTGGCCGGCGCAAGCCGGCGCGGCGCCGCCGTCGCGCTCGAGACCGAACGTCCGCTCGCGGTGACGCTCCGCCCCGGCGCGATCAAACGCTGCATCACGAATTTGGTCGATAACGCGATCCGCTATGGCGGCGGCGTGCGCGTGGCCGCGTTGCGTTACAACAGTGCAATCGAAATTGCGGTCGAGGATGATGGACCGGGCATCGCGCCGGCCGATCGCGAAAAGGTCTTTCGGCCTTTCGTGCGGCTCGACGCCGCGCGCAACCCCAATCGCGGCGGCGCCGGCCTCGGCCTCACCATCGCGCGCGACATCGCGCGCGGCCATGGCGGCGAAGTGACGTTGAGCGAAGCCGCCGGCGGTGGCGTGCGCGTGGTCTTGCGCTTGCCCGTCTAGCTAAAACAGCCGCGCGCCATTAGGTACAACGCGATTGGGCTCGATCAGCACGACGCGCCCCTTGGCATCAGGAAAGCCCAGCACCAAAACCTCGGAGAGGAACGGACCGATTTGGCGCGGGGCGCAATTGATCACGGCGGCGACCTGCCGCCCGATCAATTCCGCGGTGCCATAATGCGCGGCGATCTGCGCCGAACTTTTTTTCACGCCAAGTTCGGCGCCGAAATCGACCCACAATTTGAACGCCGGCTTGCGCGCCTCAGGAAACGGCTCGGCGCGCACCACCGTGCCGACCCGAATGTCGACCCGCTGAAAATCATCGAGGCTGATCGTCACGCGCCGCCCGAAGACGCGACATCGTCCCTGCCACCGCCGCGCACTAGGCGAATCACCCGATCGATGCGCCGCAAATGACCATCGAGCGCTTTCATGGTGCGCGCCATATCAGGGCTATCGTCATTCAGCCAAACCCGGAGCGTATCGAGATAGACCAAGGCAAGGCCCTTGCGACGCAAGGCGCCTCTCAAGCCCGAGGATGACAGCCCCGCCGCCTCAAGCATCGCGACCAAGGCGCGATGCATCGCGCACGCGCCCACGAGCCCCGCTTCCGCATCGAGCGCGGCACCTCGCAGAATCGAGCGCAGCGCCTCCTTGTGGGGCGCCAAGGCATCGAAGCGGCGCATCACGACATCGAACAAGCGCTCATGCGCCGGATGATCGATCATCGCTTCATCGCGCGACGCGAGCACATGAGTATCGATCCGTCGACTAAAGCCGGCCAACAACGCCGCCTTCGAGGGATAAAGCTCGAACAGCGCCGCGAGCGTGAGGCCGGCACGGCTTGCGATCGCCTCCAGCGTCACCGCGCGCCACGGCATTTCCGCCGCGAGCGCCAACGCGGCGTCGATCGGGTCGCTCGTCGTCGTGGGTTTCTTTTTGGCTCGTTTCGCCATGATCGCCTGATGCTAGGCGGCACGGCCTATGGGGTCAAATTTCTAACGCGCGAGCTCGCGCGAGCGGCGCGTCGCGGCGGCAACCGCCCGCGACATCAGGGCGCCGAGACCATCACCCGCCATCAACACCTCGAGCGCGGCCTGTGTGGTGCCGCCCGGGCTCGTTACATTGCGCCTCAACTCAGCCGGGTCGGTGCCGGAGTCTTGCGCAAGCGCGCCCGCGCCCGCGACCGTAACGAGCGCAAGACGCGCCGCGAGCGGCGCCGGCAACCCGGCCTCGACCCCGGCCGCGGCCAAGGTCTCGATCATCAGAAAAACATAGGACGGTCCGCTGCCGGATACCGCCGTGACGGCATCCATCAACGCCTCGTCCTCAACCCACGCAACTTCGCCAACCGCCGCCAACAAGGTGGTCGCGCGCTCGCGCATGGCCGGGCTCACGCCAGCGCCTGGGCACGCCACCGTAATACCGCGCCCGATCGCCGCCGGCGTGTTCGGCATAGCGCGCACAATCGACACGGGGCCGAGCGTTTTCGCGAACGAACCAATCGTTCGCCCGGCCGCGATTGAAAGAACCAGCGCGCCATCGCCCGCCAGTCCGCGGTAGGCCGGCAGCACGCTCTCCATGATTTGCGGCTTGACCGCGAGGACCAAGACCCCCGGTCTGAAATCGGCTGGTATGGCGCTGGCCTCGGTCACAACCGTGACGCCAAGCGCCTTCGCACGCGCGCCAGCGCCCGAATCGGGCTCAACCACATAGGCTTGATTTGGTTTGAGCGCGCCGCGCAGCCAGCCGGCGAGCAGTGCGCCGCCCATTTTGCCGCCGCCGACCAGAATGACGCCCGGCCGCAACGGGCCGCTCGAACTCATGGGGTCAGGCTTGGCCCGCGGTCTCGAACAACGCCGCCTCGATCGCCTCGGCCGCCGTCTTGCCGGCCCAGATGACGTGTTGGAACGCCGGGTAAAACCGCTCGCATTCGGTGATCGCCGTGCGGATCAAATCCTGGATCTGATCGTCGCTCGGCGGCAGCCCGCCACGAAACATCATCGCATGGCGAAAGGTCGGCTGGCCCTCATCGAGCCAGAGATCGAAATGCCCGATCCACAGCCGTTCATTGATCAAGGCGAGCAGCGGAAAGACCCGCTCCCGCATTTCGCGAGGCACCCGCACATCGAAGGCGCAGGAAAAATGCAGGCCTTCGATATCGGGCCGGTAGGCAAACCAAAGTTGATAGGAGCACCAGCGACCCGAATACTCGGCCGCCAGATCGTCATCGCCACAGCGTTCGAACGGCAATTCGTTCATGGCAAGGACTTGTTCGACCACATCGACGGGATTGTGGCCGATATCCGCGATCGCCGCTTGCATGCGAGCCATGGCGCCACCTCCGCCCCTCTTGGGGCTGCCAATACCTAGGGGCTCACAAGGCCGCGACCCCTAGACCTACCAGGGGACACCATAGAATGGGGAACTAGGCAAAAGGAAGCGCAAAATATAGCGCTGATCGGATACCTAAAGCGGAAATTGCTGGCTTGCGAGCCTGGCCTCGAGGCGAGCCAGCCGTTCCTCCAACGCCTCCTGCTCGGCCCGGGCCTTGGCCGCCATTTGCTTGACCGCGTCGAATTCATCCCGGCTAACGAGTTCCATGGCCGAGAGGGTGCGCTCGATGTGGCGCCGAAACAGCGACTCGACCTCATGCCGCGCGCCCTGGGCCGTCCCCATGGCGGACCCGAAGATACGCGCGAGGTCATCGAGCAACCGGCTATCGATCGGCATGGCCACCTCCTTGGCTACGTTCGGCCCGTCCCACTATGGGAAGCGCCCGCCCACCCGGCAACCGCAACTTGCGGTGCCGGATTCCCCCGCCTATAACCGCGCCATGATCGTGATCACGGGCGGCGCCGGCTTCATCGGCTCGAACCTCGTGGCGGGGCTCGAAGAACGCGGCGCCAAAGAACTCGTCGTGTGCGACACGCTCGGGCACGGCGAGAAATGGCGCAATATCGCCAAGCGCGAGCTTGCCGACCTCGTGGCGCCGAGCCATTTGCTCGATTACCTGGCCGCGCGGCGCGGGCGCATCGAGGCGATTTATCATCTCGGCGCCATTTCATCGACCACCGAGACCGACGCGGACCTCATCATCCGCTCCAATTTCTCGACTAGCCTACATTTGTGGAATTTCTGCGCCTTCAATGGCGTGCCCTTCATCTACGCCTCGTCAGCCGCAACCTATGGCGATGGCGCGGCCGGGTTCGATGATGATGGCTCGGTCAACGGGCTCCGGCGCCTGCGCCCGCTCAACCCCTATGGCTGGAGCAAACATCTGTTCGACCGTCGGGTCGCGCGCATGATCGCCGAGCGGGAGCCCGCGCCGCCGCAATGGGTCGGGCTCAAATTCTTCAATGTCTATGGGCCGAACGAGCAGCACAAAGGCGCCATGCAAAGCGTGGTGGCGACCAATTTTCCGGCGGCACGCGATGGCAAGCCCGTACGGCTCTTCAAGTCCTACCGCGCGGATGTTCCCGATGGCGGGCAGAAGCGCGACTTTGTTTGGGTTGGCGATTGCATCGATGTCATGTTGTGGCTCTTGGTCGCGCCCAATGTCAGCGGCTTGTTCAATCTCGGCACCGGCAAGGCACGGAGTTTCGTCGACCTTGCAACCGCTCTGTTTCGCGCGCTCGGCCGTGAACCCTTGATCGACTATTTCGACATGCCCGAATCGCTCCGCCCGCATTATCAATACATGACCCAATCGCGCCCCGAGCGCCTGCGCGCCGCCGGCTATGAAACGCCATTCACCTCGCTCGAAGACGGCGTGCATCGCTACGTGAAAAATTATCTCCTCAACGACGATCCTTTTCGCTGATGTTCGCGATTGCATTCCCCGCGATTGATCCGGTGCTGGTCGAAATCGGACCGGTGTCGATCCGCTGGTACGCCCTTGCCTATGTCGTCGGTCTCCTCGTCGGTTGGCTCTATGTGCGTTATTTGGCGCGCACGCAAATCACCGGTTTAGACACCCGCCTGGTCGATGATCTCTTGGTCTGGTGCACGCTTGGCGTCGTGCTCGGCGGCAGACTCGGTTATGTGCTGTTCTATCAGCCCGCCTATTTCATCGAGCACCCGGAGGAGATCCCGCTGGTCTGGCAGGGCGGCATGTCATTTCATGGCGGCCTGGTCGGCACGCTGATCGCGCTCATTGGATTCGCGCGCTTCCGAAAAGTCAGCCTGTTGATGGTGGCCGATCTAGTCGCCTGCGCGGTGCCGCTCGGGCTCTTCTTCGGGCGCATCGCAAACTTCATCAATGGCGAGCTTTATGGCCGCGTGAGCGACGTGGCATGGGCCATGGTGTTCCCCAATGGCGGGCCGGACCCCCGGCATCCGAGCCAGCTCTATCAGGCGATCATGGAGGGCTTTTTGCTCTTCGCGCTGCTGGCGGCGCTGGTGCATCTGAGCCGCCTCCCGACGCGACCCGGCGCCATGACCGGCGTCTTTTTGATCGGTTATGGCATTGCGCGCATCATCGGCGAATTGTTCCGCGAGGTGGATGCCTATCTCGGCTTCATCGTGAGCGGCATCACCATGGGACAACTCTTGAGTCTCCCGATGTTGGCGCTTGGCGCCTTTTTGCTTTATCGCGCAAAGGCGGGTCACCACTTCATTACCAAATCATGAGCGACTTCCCCGCCTATCTCCGGGCCTTGATCGGCGTGGCGGGGCCGCAACCGATCGCGCGTGTCATGGCCGAGGCGCTCGGCCATCCCGAACATGGCTATTATATGAACCGCGATCCATTCGGCGCCGCGGGCGATTTCATCACCGCGCCAGAAATCAGCCAAATGTTCGGCGAATTGATCGGCCTCTGGTGCGTCGCGACCTATGAGCAGATCGGCGCACAACCACAGATCCATCTGATCGAATTCGGCCCCGGCCGCGGCACCTTGATGGCGGATGCGCTGCGCGCGACTAAACAATTCTCCAAATTCCGCGCCGCGCTCGACCTTCACTTGGTCGAAACCAGCCCGACCTTGCGTGAGGCGCAACGCACGACGCTCGGCGATCAACAGATCACCTGGCATGACCGGCTCGACGATGTGCCAAATGGTCCCGCGCTCCTCATTGCCAATGAGTTTTTCGACGCGCTGCCGATTGAACAATTGATCGCGACAGAAACCGGCTGGCGCGAGCGTTGCGTTGCGCTCTGCGCTGATGGCGCGAGTTTTCGCTTTGTTGAAGCCAGCGCCACGCCGCCGGTCTTACCCGCTTGGTTGCCGGCGGCCGACCAGGTGCCCACCGGCACGATCGCCGAATATTCGCCTGCGCGCGAGGCGGCTGCCGCCATGATCGGCGCACGCCTTGCGCGCTTCGGCGGCGCGGCCCTACTCATTGATTATGGTCATGCCAAAAGCGCGCCGGGCGATACGCTGCAAGCCGTGCGCGCGCATCGCACGGTGCCGGTGTTGGAAACCTTGGGTGAGGCGGATTTGACCGCCCATGTCGATTTCGCAGGCCTCGCCCGCGCGGCCCAAACACACGGCGCAACGTCATGGGGCCCGATCACGCAAGGCCGCTTGCTCACGACGTTGGGGATCGAGGCGCGCGCCGCGCGCCTGAGCGCGCAGGCGACACCCGATCAAGCCAGCGCGATTGACGCCGCGCTCCATCGCCTAACCGCGAGCCATGCGATGGGTACGCTCTTCAAGGCCCTCGCTCTAACGCCCGCGAACGCACCGGCGCCTGCCGGCTTTGAGAGCGTCGGCACCACGGACACACCCATGAAGGCCGAGCTTGTTCATGGTTGAGCCGATCCGCCACACATTGCTCAATGGCTTGGCTGAAGGGCGAATCCATCACGGGTTTTTCGGCCGGCTCGGCGGCGTGAGCACCGGCGTTTATGCCTCACTCAATTGCGGCCTCGGCTCGCGCGATGAGGCCGCCCTCGTGCGCGAGAACCGCCTGCGCGCTCTGACCGCCCTCGGTGTGCCCAACGCGCCCTTGTTGACGCCCTATCAAGTGCATTCGCCACGCGCGCTCGTGGTACGCGCCCTCTGGCCCGATGGAGCCAAGCCGCCCGATGCCGATGCGCTCGCGACCGACGTGCCGGGTCTCGCGATCGGCGTACTGGCGGCGGATTGTGTGCCGGCGCTCCTCGCCGATGCGGAGGCCCGCGTGATCGGCGCCGCTCATGCGGGGTGGAAAGGTGCGATCGGCGGCGTGCTTGAAGCCGTGGTTGACGCCATGACGAGCCTTGGCGCCAAGCCGACGCGCATCGTTGCCGTGCTCGGCCCCTCGATCGCTGCCGCGTCCTATGAGGTCGGGCCCGAGTTTCCCGCGCCTTTTCTCGCCCGCGATCCCGCTTGGGCCGATTTGTTTCAGCCCGCGCCGCGCGCCGGTCATTTGCTGTTCGATTTGCCGACTTATTGCTTGCGCCGCTTGCGCGCTCTTGGCCTACGCGCCGCCGAAGCGAGCGGGTACGACACCTTCGCCGCCCATGATCGCTTCTTCAGCTATCGCCGCACGTGTCATGCCGGTGAAAAGGACTACGGCCGCAATCTTTCGGCCATCGTGCTGAAATAAAGCACGGATGCGACTCTTACCAAGTCTCGATAGGTTTCCCTCATCGAGACTTGGCCGGCGCGACTGCGCCGCGCCGCCTTTGCGGCGTAAGCCGAGCGCGTCGCGTGCTTTGGCGCGCGCCCAAAGCGCACGACGCGCGCGCCCGGCGCCTGAGGGCGTCTCGATGATCGGTTTCGATCATCGAGACTTGATATCAATACGCGAATTCCTTGAACACCGGATCGACCGAGCGGTTCCAGCGCGTCTCATAGGCGTCGAGCAGCGCCTCGGCGGCGGTGCGCCCGGTCGCCAATATTTCCTCGAGCGGCGCGAGATATTCAGTCTCATCGGCCGAAATTTTACCCTTACAGGCGCGCCGCGCGAGACCGCGCTTTGCAATCGCCACCATGTCGCGCGCGATCTCGAGCCCGCCGCGCCCGCCAATGCCCGCGTTGAAACCGAGCCTCGCCACTTTGGCGCGTAGCTTGATCACGGCATCCGCCGACCAGCCTTTGCACAACTGCTGCGCTTCATCGAGCGCGACCGAATCATAAAGGAGGCCGGTCCACAGCGCCGGTAACGCACACAAACGCCGCCACGGCCCGCCATCGGCGCCGCGCATTTCGATATAACGCTTCAGGCGCACTTCGGGAAACAGCGTGGTCAGATGATCGTCCCAATCGGCGAGCGTCGGCCGCACGCCCGGCAGGCCCGGCAATTTGCCGGCCAGAAAATCGCGGAACGATTGACCGGCGACATCGATGTATTTCCCATCGCGCATGACGAAATACATCGGTACTTCGAGCGCATAATCGACATAGTGCTCGAAACTCATGCTCGCGTCGAACACGAACGCCGGAATGCCGCAGCGATCAGGATCGGTATCGGTCCAGATATGGCTGCGATAACTCAAATAGCCGCAAGGCTTGCCTTCGACGAACGGCGAATTGGCGAACAACGCGGTCGCGATCGGCTGCAGCGCCATGCCGACCTGCATTTTGCGCACCATATCGGCTTCGGATTGATGATCGAGATTGACCTGCACGGTGCAGGTGCGCGTCATCATGTCGAGCCCGAGCGAACCCTTGAGCGGCATATAGCGGCCCATCACCTTATAGCGCCCCTTCGGCATCCAGGGGATTTCGTCGCGCCGCCATTTGGGCTGCATGCCAAGACCGAGAAAGCCGACGCCAAGCTCTTTCGCTACATCGCTCACTTGGGCGAGGTGCGTGTTCAATTCATTGCAGGTCTGGTGCAGGTTCTCGACCGGCGCGCCCGAGAGTTCGAACTGCCCACCCGGCTCAAGCGAAACCGCCTGGCCCTCGAAACTCAACGCGATGACATTGTCGCCCTCATAGAAGGGCTTCCAGCCAAAGCGCGTGAGGCCCTCCAACATGGCGCGAATACCCGCCGGCCCGTCATAGGGCAGCGGGCGCAGATCATCGAGCCGGAAGCCGAATTTCTCGTGCTCCGTGCCGATGCGCCACGCCGATGGCGGCTTGCAGCCCGATTCGAGATGGGCGACCAGCGCGCGCCTATTCTCGACCGGCTCTTGCGACGCCTTGGAGGGTCCGCTCATCGATTAGGCTCGCCTCCGATTAACCGATTTGTGCCGGGCGGGGTGGCCCAGGGGCGTCTCCCATACGACGAATCCGGGGCCAGCCGCAAGCGACCGCTCGGTGACCACGGGCGACGCCAAGCGCCAAACCGTGCTAATCTCGCGGCGCTGTTCACGCTGAAGTGAGCGAGGCGCGCATGACCGTGGTTTATATTCTGATTGGCGTCGCGGCGTTCCTGCTGCTCATGCTGATTGTCTTGTTCAACCGTTTGGTCGCCGGGCGCAATCAGGTTGAATCCGCCTGGCAACAAATCGACGTTCAGCTGAGGCGGCGTTACGACCTGATCCCCAATCTGGTTCAGGTCGTCAAAGACTATATGAGCTATGAGCGCGAGACGCTTGAGGCCGTGATCAACGCGCGTAATTCCGCGATGAAGGTCCATGATAGCGGCACGCGCGAAGAGCAGATCGTGGCCGAGAATGTGCTGAGCGGCGCGCTTGGCAAGATGTTCGCGTTGAGCGAGGCCTATCCCGATCTTAAGGCCAATACCAATGTGGGCCAGCTCCAGGAGGAGCTGACCACCACCGAAAACAAAATCGCCTTCTCGCGTCAGTTCTATAATGATTCGGTCGAGGCGCAGAACACACGCGTGGAATCATTCCCGTCCAATCTGGTGGCGGGCTGGTTTCGTTTTCAACGCCATCCCTATTTCGAAACCCCGGCGGAAACTCGCGAAGTGATCAAGGTCACGCTGCGCTAAACAAGAAGGCGCGAAACGATGGCCCGGCCCTCGGTCCCCGAAGTGCGCCTGAGCGGGCCGCAAGGCAACACCGATTTTGCCGCCGCGATCGCCGCCAACAAGCGCAACACCTTTTGGCTCTGCGCGATTCTGATCGTGATCGGCATGGCCCTTGGCGCGGTGATCGGCGGCCTGGTCGGCGCGTTCCTGTTATCAGGCCCGATTGGACCGAACGGTCTGCCGCGCGAGTTGATCGCCGCCATCATCATCGGCGCCGGCGCCATGTTGGTGATCAGCCTGATCGCGGCTTGGGTGGCGCTCGAATTCGGCGGCTCGATCGTGACCGGCCTCGCCGGCGCCAACACGGTGAGCGAGGCGCAAGAGCCCAAGCTCCACCATGTGGTCGAGGAAATGTGCATCGCGGCCGGCCTGCCCAAGCCGCGCATCGTCGTCATCGATACGCCGGCCTTGAACGCCTTCGCGACCGGCACCGGTTCCAACAAGGCGGTGGTTGGTGTCACGCGCGGTCTGCTCGACACCATGGACCGCGATGAATTGCAAGGCGTCATCGCGCACGAGATGAGCCACATCGCGAACGACGATATTCTCTACGCCACCATGGTGGCCGTGCTGGTCGGGTTGATCGTGCTGATCTGTGACATCGCGCGCCGCACGAGCTATCGCACCATGCGCTTCGGTGGTGGGCGGCGTAAGGGTGGGGCCTTGCTGATCGCCATGATCATTCTGCTGATTTTTTCGATTATCGCGCCCATTGCGGCGACCCTGGTGCGCATGGCGATTTCGCGTCAGCGCGAATATTTGGCCGACGCGAGCTCGGTGAAACTCACACGCAACCCGCAGGGGCTGATAGCGGCGCTCAAGAAAATCGGCGCGTCGACCGTGCGCATGGAAAGCCCGAACCGCGCGATCCAGCATCTCTTCATCGATAACCCGATCCAACGCTTCGGTGAGCAGGCCTCCGCGTTGATGGCGACACACCCGCCGGTTGGCAAACGGATCGAACGGTTGCTCAATCTCGGCGCGTAAGCGCCTGCCCCAGAAAGGGCCGCGGCGGCGAAGCCCCATCGCCGATCATCGCTTGGATCAACGCCAAGGCCGCCAGCGCGGCGGTCTCGGCCCGCAAAATGCGCGGCCCGAGCGCGATCGTGCGGCGCGCCGGTTGAAGCGCGAGCACCTGCCGATCGGCCTCGGCCAAGCCGCCCTCGGGCCCGACCAACAACGCCACGCGGCCAGCCCCAACACCCTCGGCACGCAGCGCCGCCAATGCGTCCGCGATCGGCACGCCGCCCGCCTCATCGCACACGAGCAAAATCCGCTCCGCCGGCCAGCGATCGAGCGCGCAGCCGAGCGCGACCGGCACAGCGATTTCGGGCACATCGAAGCGCTCGGTCTGCTCCGCCGCTTCGATCGCGCGCGCGCGCAGGCGCTCGACATTGACGCGCTCGGACTGGGTGTGAGCGGTCAAGACCGGGACCAGGCGCGAAACACCGAGCTCGGTCGCCTTCTCGACCAAAAAATCAATCCGGCCATGTTTGAGCGGCGCGAACAACAACCAGAGATCGGGTGACGCTGTTTGCGCGGCGATCTGCTGCTCGACGCGAAGTTCGGTGCGCGACTTACCCAGGGTGACCAGCACGGCGCGCCACGCGCCATCGCGCCCGTTGAACAGGATCGCGCCATCACCCACTTTGCGCCGAAGCACGCCAGTCAAATAATGCGCCTGCGCACGCTCAAGCGCGATCATCGCATCGGCGGACAAATCCGCATCGACAAAAAGACGGGGCTCGATCATGGGCGCTCGGACGTCGCGGTAAGTTAGCTTGTCGGTTGGGCGGCTTCACGCTATCTCCCATGCCATGACATTGGAATCCAGCCCTTCGGACATTGTGAGGCAAACGGGCCCATTCGAACGGCTCGCGCCGCGCGCGCTGAAGCCCTATGTCGCGCTGATCCGGCTCGACAAGCCGACCGGCACCTGGCTCCTGCTCTGGCCCTGCTTCTGGGCGATCGCGCTTGCCGCCGAAGCCTGGCCCGACCCGCGCCTGCTCGGCCTGTTCGCCGCCGGCGCGCTCGTAATGCGGAGCGCCGGTTGTATTTATAACGATATCGTCGATCGCGAGTTCGACGCACAAGTCGCCCGCACGCGGCATCGCCCGCTCGCCTCGGGCGCGCTTCGCGTGCGCCACGCCGTTCTCTTCATGGCGTTGTTGCTCGCCGCCAGCTTGGCGATCCTCGTACAGCTTCATTGGCTCGCCATCGCGCTCGGCATCGGCTCGCTCGCGCTGGTCTTCACCTATCCCTTGATGAAACGCGTCACCTTTTGGCCGCAGGCGTTTTTGGGCCTGACCTTCAATTGGGGCGCGCTCTTGGGTTGGGCCGCCGCGACCGGCACGCTCGATTGGCCGGCCGCGCTGCTTTATCTCGGCGGCATTTTTTGGACGCTCGGCTATGACACGATCTATGCGCATCAGGATAAAGACGACGACGCGCTGATCGGCGTGAAATCGAGCGCGCTCGCTCTCGGCGCCCGCACGCGGCCGTTTCTGATCGCGGTCTATGGCTTGAGCCTTACCGCCTTCGGCGCGGCCGGCGCGCTGCAAGGCCTCGGCTGGCCGTTCTATGTGGGCCTTGGGCTCGTCGCCGCGCTCTTTGCTTGGCAGGCGCTCCTCGCGCGCTTTGACGATTCCGGCGATTGCCTCGCCAAATTCAAGTTGAACCTATGGGTCGGCGTCGCCCTCTTCGCCGGCATCGTGGCGGGACAGATGGTGGGGTAAGCCCGCGCTCAATCGTCATTCGCGCTCACGATGACGCGGCCGCGCCGGGGCCAGAGCACGCGGTCGACCAAGCCGATCGCGACGCGCGTGTAGTCGATCAACGCCTTGAGGCGCCGGCGCCGGCTGAGGCTGCTCAAATCGGGATCGGCCTCGAGGCGCGCGAGCAGGAAAGAAAAATCATGGCCGCTGCCTTTGAGGATGATACCGAGTTCATCCCGTCGCGCGGCGGCCGCCCGCAAGGACGGCACGGCTTTTAGATCGGGCGCGCCGGCCGAATCGGTGATCGCCTTGAAGAGCGCGACCAATCGCCGCCTGGTCATGCCGAGCGAAGCCATGGCTGAGAATCTGGCGCTTGGGCCGGCCCTCTTCCAGCCCTTGACGGCAGGGCCAAGCCCACGATCAATGGCGCCTGAGGGAGACATCGATGCCCTATGCCTCGTTGCGTGATTTCATGGCCCGGCTGGAAGCCGCCGACCGGCTCCGGCGCGTCAAGGTGCCGGTCTCACCGGTCTTGGAGATGACCGAAATCCAAACCCGCCTCTTGGCCGAAGGCGGGCCGGCGGCCTTGTTTGAAAATGTGGTGGGCGCCGGCGGCAAGCGCTACGACATGCCGATGCTGGTCAATTTGTTCGGCACGATCGAGCGGGTCGCCTGGGGCATGGACCGCGAGCCGCACGAGTTGCACGCGCTCGGCGAAACGCTCGCCTTTCTGCGTCAGCCCGAGCCGCCAGGCGGTTGGCGCGAGGCGCTCGAAATGCTGCCGCTCTTGAAAACCGTCATGACCATGAAACCCAAAATGGTCTCAAGCGCGCCGTGCCAAGAGGTCGTGCTCGAGGGCGATGCGATCGATCTCGCGCGCCTGCCCATTCAAACCTGTTGGCCGGGCGAGCCGGCGCCGCTCATCACCTGGCCGTTGATCGTGACCAAAGGCCCGGGTGAGGCGCGCGAGGATAATTACAATCTCGGCATTTATCGGCTCCAGGTGACCGGCCCGCGCTCGACCTATATGCGCTGGCTCAAGCACCGAGGCGGCGCGCAGCATCATGCGCGCTGGAAACAAACGAAGCGCGAACCTTTGCCCGCCGCCGCCGTGATCGGCGCCGACCCCGGCACCATCATCGCCGCGGTGGCACCCGTGCCTGAAACGCTCTCGGAATATCAGTTCGCCGGATTGTTGCGCGGCAAAAAGGTCGAGCTCGTGCGTTGCAAGACCGTGCCGCTCGCCGTGCCGGCGCAGGCCGAGATCGTCATCGAAGGCCATGTGAGTTTGGACGATTATGGCGATGAGGGGCCTTATGGCGACCACACCGGCTATTACAACGCGGTTGAACCCTTCCCGGTGTTCCATGTCAGCGCCATCACCATGCGGCGCGAGCCGATCTACCTCTCGACCTTCACCGGGCGCCCGCCGGACGAGCCAAGCGTGCTCGGCGAAGCGCTGAACGAGGTGTTCGTGCCGCTCTTCATTCAGCAATTTCCCGAGATCGTCGATTTTTGGCTGCCACCGGAAGGCTGCAGTTATCGCATTGCGGTCGTTTCGATGAAGAAAGCCTATCCCGGCCACGCCAAGCGCGTGATGATGGCGGTGTGGTCCTATCTCAAGCAATTCATGTACACCAAATGGGTGATCGTAGTTGATGACGATATCGACGCGCGCAATTGGAAAGATGTGATGTGGGCGGTCTCGACCCGCATGGACCCGGCGCGCGATATCACCATTGTCGAAAACACACCGATCGATTATTTGGATTTCGCCAGCCCCGAATCGGGGCTCGGCTCGAAGATTGGGCTCGACGCCACGACGAAGCTACCGCCCGAAACGAACCGCGCCTGGGGCACCAAAATCCGCATGAGCGATGACGTGATCGAAACCATCGACAAGAAATGGCCAAGCCTCGGCCTGCCGGGCTCGGGCAAACCGATCTGGAAATAAAAAAGGGCCCCCATGGCGAACCGTATGGCCTTCGTCACCGGCGCGACCGGCTTTGTTGGCATCAATCTCGTCAAGGCACTCAAAGAGTCCGGCTGGCATGTCGTTGCGCTGCACCGGCCGACCTCGAATCTGAAACATGTGCGGGCGCTCGGCGCCGCGCTGATCGAAGGCACGATCACCGAAAAGGACTCGCTCCGCAGCACCATGCCGGAAGGGGCGGATACGGTCTTTCACGTCGCCGCCAATTTGAGCTTTGCGAGGAAAGGCAACGCGCAGCAAACGCGCGTCAATGTCGATGGCACGCGCAATGTCGTCGAGGTCGCGCTTGAGAAACATGTGCGGCGCTTCATTCACACCTCGTCGATCGCCGCTTATGGTTTTCACGACACGCCAATCAGCGAGGCGACACGACAAACCGGTGGCGAAAGCCCGGTCAATTATTCGCGCACCAAATTTTTGGCCGAAGAGGAGGTCCGCGCCGGAATCAAACGCGGGCTCGACGCCGTCATTCTCAACCCCGTGAACATCGTGGGCCCGTTCGACACCAATGGCTGGGCCCGCATGATTCGATTGGCGGCCAACAAAAAATACCGGGCGTTCCGCCGGGTGGCGGTGCCTTCTGCCATGTGAGCGAGGTCGCCAAGGCCCATGTCGCGGCGGTCGAAAAAGACCGCACGGGCGAGAACTATATTCTTGGCGGCTTACATGCGCGCTATTTGGATGTCGTCAAACTCGCGGCGGAATTGACCGGGGGCCAAGCGCCCAACCGCGCCATGCCGGTTTGGCTGCTCAAGGTGCTTGCCCACGCATTGCCCGCGCTTTCCATGATCACCAGGCGACCGCCCGACATCACGCCTGAAATAGCCTTGGCGCTCAGCCGCGATTTCACCGTCGATTCATCGAAGGCCGAGCGCGAGCTTGGCTATAAGCAGCCTCCATTGCGCGAAATGGTCGAAGACTCCTGCCGCTGGCTCAAGGCCGAAGGGCTGATTCCCTGATCTTCCCTTGGCGTGGGCGCATGGCGCGTTGCTTGTAAGCCGCGCCGTCGCGGTGTAGGTTTTTGCACTAATAAGAAAAAAATAAGCTGTGCCTGCAGGGACGTTAACAAATCAGGGAGCCCGGGAGATGATCGCGAAGGTCATGCTGCTATCAAGCGCTGCTGTCGCTGCGCTCTGCGTTTTCACGCCGGTTCGTGCCGAAACCGTCGACTACAACGCCAAATATGGTGTCACCGACGTGCCGGGCATTTGCTCGTACGCCGACACCGACAAGAAAGATTATACTGGCCACAAGATCACGATCCTCACCCATGCGGTGCCTGTGATGGGCGAGCCGGTCGAGCTGCACTCGAAGCAATTCGAGGAGTT
>SHWC01000003.1 GCA_009691045.1 Alphaproteobacteria bacterium
TACAAAGGCAAAGCCACAAAGGTGCAGCAGGTGGCTGAGGAGCTTGGCGTCCGCTATGTGCTCGAGGGCAGCGTGCAACGCGTGGGCGATGAGCTGAGGGTCACGGCCCGGCTCATCGATGCGATCTCGGGCAAGCATCTGTGGGCGGAACGCTATGACCGGGAGGCCAAGGATTTATTCTCGCTCTAGGACGAGATCACCAGAAAAGGCGCGCTCGCGCTTGAGATAGAGCTCACCGAGGGCGAGCAGGCGCAAATCTGGCGCGCCGGTATGGGCTCTCGAAGCGTGGGAGCTTCACATGCAGGCGATGCAGCTCAATCGCCAGGTTACCAAAGAAGCGACCGCAAAGGCGCTTGAGCTGCGGACTCGCGCGGTTGCGCTGGTCGGCGAGCATCCTGAGCTGCTCATCGGTCTCGCCTGGGTGCATCTACGACAAGTGCGTTTCGGTTGGAGCGCCGACCCTAAGGCATCGCTCGCGCAAGCGAGCGAGTATGTCGAGAAGGCGGCCCGGTCGGATCCGACGGACCCCGAAGTTTTCCTCGTGCGCGGCGAGATCACGCTCATCATAGGGAAGCATGACGAGGCGATCGCCAATGCCAGGCGCGCGATAGAGCTCGCGCCCAGCATGGCCGATGCGCATGCCAATTTGTCGCATTGGCTCGATCTTGCCGGGAAGCCCGATGAGGCGATCCCGATCATGCAAAACGCGATGCGCCTCAGCCCCTATTATCCGGACTGGTATTTGTTCGAGTTGGGCGTTCAGTATCAGCTTTCAAACCAGCTCGAAAAGGCACGTGCAACCTACGAGGCGGCGACCAAACGCAGCCCCGATTGGGCTGGAGGATTGCCGTTCTTGGCCTTGGCGACCGTTGAATGGCAATTCGGACGCAAGGAGTCGGCGCGCGCGTCTATGAAGGCGTTCCGCAAATACCAGCCGGGCTATAGCCTGGCGAGTTACAAGCAGTTGACCTCGGCCTTTGTGTCGGGGGTTTGCTGCGAGCAGTTCTATCCGATCTTGCGCGAGTTGGGCGTGCCGGAGAAGTGAGCGCCGCTATTTTTTGAGCTACCGCTCAACAGCCCCTCAACAAAGGCCGGCACGATCTGGCTGGCCGGGCCATAGATCTTTTCCGCGAATAGGTTTTCACCGAGTGAAGGCTCAAGATTGAGCTCGACCGTATGCGCGCCCGCGCCATGGCGCGCCTCCTGCACGAAACCGGCCGCCGGATAGACATGGCCGGACGTGCCGATCGAAACGAACAGCGCACATGTGGCGAGCGCCTCGCCGATTTCATCCATGTAAAGCGGCATTTCGCCGAACCATACGACGTGCGGTCGCAAGCCGCCGCGCATCCCGCAAGATCGGCAGGTTTGGGACGTGTCGAGATCGCCATCGAAGGCGCGCACATCGCCGCAATGCTGGCAGCGCGATTTTCGTAATTCGCCATGCATATGGAGCAGCGCAACCGAGCCGGCGCGCTCATGCAGATCGTCGATATTTTGCGTCACGATCAGCACCGGATGAGGCCAATCGCGTTCGAGCCGCGGCAGCGCTTCGTGCGCGGCGTTGGGCTGGATATTGCCGGTGACGAGTTGATGTCGGCGCGTGTTGTAGAAGGTATGTACGCGTTTCGGATCGCGGGCGAAGGCTTCGGGCGTCGCGACCTCCTCGATCCGGTGTTGGGCCCAAATGCCATCCGGATCGCGGAAGGTGTGCAGGCCAAATTCCTTCGAGATTCCCGCACCCGTGAGAACAATGATCGGCCCGGAGCGGGGCATGGCTAAAGAAAAAGAGTCAGCACGCCGGTATAGCCGTAGAGCCGGTCGTTCGAGATTTCGCCATAGCAAAAGAAGCCGACCAAGGGCACGTCACCAAGCTCGCGCTTGATCAGTTTGAGCTCCCGCGATTCAGTGCCGAACAAATTGGGCCCGCGCGCCACGCAACTGAAATAGACCGCGCCACGCGGTGGCGTGTTGGCGCGTTGTTTGAGTCCGACGATCATGCGTACGAGGTCTTCCTCGGCGGCGGGCGCATCGCGGCGGCAGAATTGAATGGATCGTCCGGCGCTGACATTTTCCGAAATCGCGATCAGTTCGTTCGGTTGATCGATGCCAACGATATGGCGCACCATATAATCGCCGGTATCGCTGCCCCGCACTGGCGCGGCGACGAAGATGAAGCCCTCAATGCGCTTTAAATCGCGTGCCAAAAGGTCGCCGATCTCTTCCTTGAACACGGTCAAAGCAGGACGGCCGTCGAGCTCGTGAATGATGTTGCCGTTGGCGCGCGTGATCAGGTGTTTGGTGCCGATCAGCGAGCAGCTTTGGCTCAGTGCCGTGGCGACAGAAACGTTATCGGACAACAAGACGCCCGAAACGCCACCCATGGTGATGTCGCCCGCGATCTGCAGCGGGTGGCGTCTTGACGATGAAATGCCGCCAACCAAAAAGCCATCGATTGCCGTGGCAATGCCTTCGACGATGTCCGGCACATTGTTGTTGCGCGGATCGGCGTGAACGATGCCGAAGCGGCTGCCTGATTTTAGCCGCCAATCCTCATGGCGCGATTTGAAGCCGGAGAGATCCTCCCGCACGGTTTCGACCAAGTGATAATCGGCCGGCGCGATATCGGCGATCATCGCGGCGATGCCGGGCACGCCATAATATTCCTGGCCGGTTGCGCAAATGCCGGCGCCGACCGAGCCGACCCAATCCGCTGTGCCGGTCAAAACTTTAAGGCGCGTGAGGATCTCCGGCAGTTCATTGGCCAGTTGATCGGACACGTAGAGAAAGCCGAGACCGCCCGGTGGCTCGTCGCCCACGGGCGCGAGCCTCGCCGCGCAGGCATCGACCAGCCGGCGTGCGTTCGTTCCGGCGGCGTGGGCATAGCGAAACGGTATCATCCCGACATCAGGCCTCCAGCGCTGGAGCTTAGAGATTGCCTCGGCTGGATCAAGGCGCAGCTGAAGCGAGAGCCTGGCCGAGCCAGGCGGCGGCACGCAGCGTCTGGGCATCGCTGCCGCGCGCGCCGACCACTTGCACGCCGAGCGGTAGGCCAGCCTCGCCCTTAAGCCCGGGCACATTGACGGCCGGTACGCCGAGTGTCGACCACAGCAAACAAAACGCGCGACTGCCGGTGAAACTCAGCCCGAGCGGTGCCTCGCCCGGGGCGGAGGGCGTGATGATGCCATCAAAGGGGCGGAACAATCGCTCGGTAATGGTCTTAAGCCGTGCAATGCCCTTGAGCGCATCGAAATAGCGCTCGGCGCTAATGCCGCGACCTTCGATCAAAAATTCGCGCAGTTGTTTAGAGAGGCGCTCGCCACCGGCCAAATATTTGGGCCAGAGATTGTGGGCCATTTCGTGCGCCATGATGGTGCGATGCAATAGAAGGGCGTCATCGAAGGGGGCTCCCATGTCGAGTTCGACCGCGCCAAGTTTTTTCGAGAGCGCATCGAAACGCTGGGCGGCGCTTGGCTCCATCTCGGGCCAGGCGAAACTCCGCGCGAAAGCAAGACGCGGTCGATCGAGCGGTAGGCCGAGTGCGTGTTCAAGGCGGCTGGGTCGCGCGCCAACGCTCGCCGGATCATGATCGTCAGCGCCGGATATCAGATCGATCGCGCGCGCCAAATCCTCGATGCGACCGGCGAGGGCCCCAACATGATCGAGCGATTGGCAAAGCATGAGGACACCGGTGCGCGGCACCAGGCCGAAGCTCGGCTTCATGCCCCAAACGCCGCAGAACGACGCCGGACGAATGATCGAGCCCGATGTTTGTGTGCCGAGCGCGAGCGGCACCAGACCGGCGCCGATTGCGGCGGCCGAGCCGCTTGAGGAGCCACCGGGCGTGCGGGCAGGGTCGTGCGGGTTCCGCGTCTTGGTCGGAGAATAATAGGCGCATTCGGTGGTTGTGGTTTTGCCGACCACGATCGCGCCGGCCTGCTTCAGGCGCCGCACGACGGTCGCGTCGGCGCTTGGGCGGCGATCAAATTCATGGGCACAGCCATTGCGTGTTGGCATATCGGCCGTGTCGATGATGTCCTTGATCGCGATCGGCACGCCGGCGAGCGGTTGCTCCGACCGCGCGGTATCGAGTGCGGCGGCGGTATTCAGGGCGGCCTTGGGATCGAGATATTCGAAAGCGAGGAGGTCCGCCTCGCGCGCGCCAATGCGGTCGAGCGCGGCCTGGATAGCAGCGGTGGCGGCCTGTTCACCCGCACGAACCGCGCGTGCGGTCTCGATCGCGCTTGGGCATAGGGCCATCGCCCGCCTACTGTCGCTCGATGCTACCATTTTACGCTCCAATCAGGTTGCGGCGCCCCTGTCGCGCCGTCCATGGCATGGTCTATAAGCACGATGCAGGGTTAGACGCGCAAGAATCAACGCGACGACGGTGATGGCACAGGTTTCACATCGGGATGGGGCGTCGGCGCAAAACCGGCTGGCGTTGCTCTCGGTCGAGGCCATGTATCGGGCTGACGCGGCAACCATTGCCACCGGCACACCCGGCATCACCTTGATGGAAAATGCCGGCGCCGCGGTCTTTCAAGCCATTCAGCGCCGCTTTGCGCCGCGCCCCACTTTGATTGCCTGCGGCCCAGGCAATAATGGTGGCGATGGCTTTGTCGTGGCGCGCCTGATGGCCATGCAGGGCTGGCCCGTGCGGGTTGCCCTCCTCGGTGAGCGGAGCGCGCTCAAGGGCGATGCCGCGCTTGCCGCCGTGCGCTATGAGGGCATGGTCGATCCCTTGGCACCGGCGGCGCTTCAAGGGGCAAGGCTCTTGGTCGATGCTTTGTTCGGCACCGGGTTGTCGCGTGACCTTGAAGGCACGGCGCGGGCCTTCGTCGAGGCCGCCAATGCCGCTAGCGGGTTGGCCAAAGTTGCGGTCGACATGCCAAGCGGTATTTCGGGCGATGGCGGCATGGTGCGGGGCGCTGCGATCGAGGCCGAATTGACGGTCACGTTTTGCCGCAAGAAACCCGGCCATCTCTTGCTGCCGGGAAGGCGCCATTGCGGGGCGGTCGAGGTCGCTGATATCGGCATTCCGGAAGCGGTGGTCGATCGCCTTGGCCTCGACACCTTCGAGAACGCGCCGGCGCTTTGGCGTCAGGCGCTGCCGAGGCCTAGCCTTCTGGGGCACAAATATGGGCGCGGCCATGCCCTGGTGATTGGCGGCGCGGAAACCTCGGGCGCGGCACGGCTCGCCGCCCGTGGCGCGCTGCGTATGGGGGCGGGCCTGGTGACCGCGGTCGCGCCCGCCGAAGCGCTCCCGATCTATCAAGCCAGCCTCATGGCGGTGATGACCGCCTCGCTTGATGATCTCGATGGGCTGCTGGCTGACCCAAGGCGGAACGCGCTTCTGATCGGCCCAGGCTCAAGCGTGGGCGCGGCGACAAGGGGGCGGACCCTGGCGGCGCTCAAGGCCGGCAAGGCCTGCGTGATCGATGCCGACGCGCTCACCAGCTTCGCCGATGATCCCGCTATTTTATTTTCGTCGATCAAAGGCGAGCAGGTTTCCGTTCTCACGCCCCATGAAGGGGAGTTCGCCCGGCTCTTTAAGGTAGAAGGCGACAAGCTCGTGCGGGCGCGGGCTGCGGCGGCAGAGAGCGGGGCGGTGATCATCTTGAAGGGCGGCGATACGGTCATCGCCGCGCCCGATGGGCGGGCCGCGATCAACACGAATGCGCCACCCTATTTGGCGACCGCTGGGGCGGGGGATGTGCTGGCCGGCTTTGTGCTCGGCCTCCTGGCCCAAGGTATGCCAGCGTTTGAGGCCGCCTCGGCGGCGGTCTGGATTCATGGCGAGGTCGCGCGCCTGTTCGGTCCGGGCCTGATCGCGGAAGACCTGACCGAGGGATTGCCCGCCGTGCTGCGCGGCTTGTTGGACGATGAAGGGAGCCGCCATGGCGGGTGAAGAAGTTCGTACGGTGCTCCTCGAGCGTGCGCTCAACCGGGTGCGTTCGGCGTGGCGCGACTTGACCTCGGCCGGCCGTCTTCCGAGCCCGACGCCGCTTCGGCCCGATTTGCCGGATGATGATTTGCCCGGTCTCACGCAGCAGATCGCGACCTGTATCGAGGGAGCTGGCGGCGAGGTTTCGGAGCGGGCCCGCGCCGCCGAACTTGGACGGGCCTATTTGTCATTCGATCAGAAGGGCCGCGGGCGCTTTTTAGAGTTATTGGCCAATAGATTTGGTCCGAACCCTCAAGCGATTGATAAGACGATCGACGCCCTTCAAACCGTTGGAAGCGAGCCGGCCGCGCGCCTGAAGGCGGAGGCGAATTTGCGCGCGGCTCTGGCGCCGCCTTATGTTGGTTTACTCGCTTAATTCAACGCACTGCCAAGCGGTGTTAAGTTTGTTGTCGACCTTCGGGCCGAGCTGCGCGACATGATGGGCGACGACCCGCGCTTGAATGCGCTCGACGACAATTTGCGTGAGCTGCTGACGGGCTGGTTCGATATCGGTCTCCTGAGCCTGGAGCGGATCACTTGGCGGGCGCCGGCGGCGCTTTTGGAAAAGCTCGCGGCCTATGAGGCGGTGCACCGGGTGCGCTCTTGGCAGGACCTCAAGAACTGGCTCGATTCCGACCGGCAATTCTAAGCCTTTTTCCATCCGAGCATGCCGGAGGAGCCGCTGATTTTCGTCGAGGTCGCCTTGGTGGGCGGCATGGCCGACAATATCCAAGCCCTGCTCGACAAGGATGCGCCGCCCGACGATCCCAAAAGCGCCGATACGGCCATCTTCTATTCGATTTCCAACGCCCAGCGCGGGCTTATCGGCCTCTCATTCGGCAGCTTCCTGATCAAGCGCGTGCTCGATGATTTGTCGCGCGAGCTGCCCTCGCTCAAGACCTTTGCCACGCTCTCGCCGATTCCGGGTCTGAAGGCTTGGGTCGAACGACGGGTTGCCGCCAATGACGAGACGCTGTTGAGCCCCCAAGCGACCAAGGCGCTGCGCGGTTTTGCCAATGGCGAAGCGAGCGTTGGCGCCGCCTTGCTCGGCAGTTTGCTCGGTGGCCACTGGCATCGCGATGAGACGCTCAGGGCGGCGTTGGAGCCGGTTCTCGTGCGTCTGGCGGCGCGCTATTTGATGACCGCCCGACAGGGCAGCGAGCCGATTGACCGGGTCGCCCGCTTCCACCTCAATAATGGCGCGCGGGTTGAACGCCTGAACTGGTTGGCCGATACCTCGCCGAACGGCTTCAAGTAATCCTTTGGGGTGATGGTCAATTACCAATACCGGCCTGACGAAATCGAGGCCAATCACGAGGCCTATCGGGGCGAGGGGCGAATCGTCGCGGCGCCGGCAGTCAGGGCGCTGCTCGGCTAAAGCCGGGCCGTCATTCTTGGTATAATGACCGTCGTGGCCCTTGAGCCGAGGGCAATCCCTACATATTGTTATTGATTCGCAGGCTGGCGCGTTCGTCGCGTCGGCGGCCGCTACGGCCAAGAAGCGAGGGAACGATAGGAACGTCTTAGATCGGCGGCTGAGAGCGGGGCGGGCGTGGTGGAATGGTAGACACGCCAGATTTAGGTTCTGGTGACGCAAGTCGTGGGGGTTCAAGTCCCTTCGCCCGCACCAAACCCGTCACCGGAATTCACCTCGCCAGGCCGGCATGACACCGTCCCAATCGGTGGGGCGGCATAACAATCGATGGCTTAAGGAGCGCGCGACGCTATGGAAGTGACGGAAACCCTGTCGGAGGGGCTGAAGCGGGAACTGAAAATTGTGGTTCCGGCTCAGGATCTCGACGCCGCCATCGAGCGGCGCCTCGTACAAATGAGCAAGACCGTCCAGCTGAAGGGCTTTCGCCCTGGCATGGTGCCGCTCGCCGTGGTGCGCAAGCGCTATCACAGCGCCGTGCTGGGAGAGGTGATCGAAAAACAAATTCAGGAGCAATCGGCCAAGGCAATCGCCGACCGCCAGGTGCGCCCGGCGACCCAGCCGAAGGTCGAGATCACGAGCTATGACACCGGCAAGGACCTCGAGTTCAAAATGGGCTTCGAGATTTTGCCATCAATCGAGCTCGGCAATTTTGCCGATATCGCCGTGACGCGCGAAACCTCAACACCGGGCGATGGGGAAATCGGCGAGGCGTTGCAACGCATCGCGGATTCGGAGCGGCGCTATCGCAAGGTCGATGACCGTGCGGCGGCCAAAGACGATCAACTGCTCATTGATTTCGCTGGCTCGATCAGCGGGCTGCCCTTCGAGGGTGGTGCGGCGAGCGATTTCGAGATCGTGCTTGGCTCCGGTGCCTTGATCCCGGGTTTCGAAGATCAATTGGCCGGTGCGAAGGCCGGCGAGGCCCGAACCGTTAACGTGACTTTCCCGGCGGAATACCCCGCCAAGGAATTCGCGGGCAAGGACGCGCAGTTCGCGATCACGGTGAAAGAAGTTCGCGAGCGCGATTCGAGCCAGATCGACGATGAATTGGCCAAGCGTTTCCAGCATGAATCACTCGAGGCCATGCGCGCCGCGGTGCGCGAGCGGCTGGTGCAGGAATATCAGAACGTTTCCCGCGCCAAGCTCAAGCGCACCCTGTTGGACGAATTGGCCAAGCGCTACAGCTTCGGGGTTCCGGAGGCCATGGTCGAGCAGGAGTTCGAGCAGATTTGGAATCAGATCAAGGCCGAGGTCGAGCGCGATAAGTCGAGCTATGAGGCAGTGATCGGCAAACCGGAAGAGGCCGGCAAGACGGAATATCGCGAGATCGCCGAGCGGCGCGTGCGCCTTGGTTTACTGTTGGCCGAAGTCGGCCGTCAGAATGGCGTCACGGTTGAGCGCGAAGATCTGCTCCAGGCCGCCTTGCAAAGTGCGCGTTCGTTCGCGCAACCGAAGCAGGTGCTCGATTTCTATCGCAGCAACCCGAATGCGCTCGATCGTTTCCGCGCGCCGGTGTTCGAGGAGAAGACGGTCGATCATCTGCTCAAGCAGGCTAAAATTAGCGAGCAGGCCGTGACGCCGACCGAACTTCTGAAAGACCCCGACGAAGACGAGGCCGGCTCGGCGAGCGCGTGATCGCCTAACCTTAAGTTCCCCTGACGGCCCTCCCCATCCAAGCCCCTATCAGCAGGAGACGCAGACTTGGCGGATATCATTGAGACCTACGGCAACGTCCTGGTTCCCATGGTGGTCGAGCAGACCAATCGCGGTGAGCGCGCCTACGACATCTATTCGCGCCTCCTGAAGGAACGCATCATCTTCATCACCGGGCCGGTTTTTGACGAGATGGCCAGCCTGATTTCGGCGCAGTTTTTGTTTCTCGAATCGGAGAACCCGTCGAAGGACATTTCGGTCTATATCAACTCGCCGGGTGGGGTCGTGACCGCGGGCCTCGCGATCTACGACACGATGCAATATATCCGTCCCGCGGTTTCGACGCTGGTGATCGGCCAGGCCGCTTCCATGGGCTCGCTCTTATTGTGCGCGGGCGCCGCTGGGCAGCGTTTCGCTCTGCCAAACGCGCGGGTGATGCTGCATCAGCCCTCCGGTGGGTTCCAGGGGCAGGCCACCGATATCGAGATTCACGCGCGCGAAATCCTCTCGCTCCGCAAGCGGCTGAACGAAATCTACGTTCATCACACGGGACAGACGTTCGAGATGATTCAAGAAAATTTGGAGCGGGATAAGTTTCTGACCGCCGAGGAATCCAAGGCATTCGGCCTAATTGATGAGGTAATTCAGAAGCGTCCGGCGAGCGAAGAGGGCGGTGACAAAAAGTCGAAATAATCGTTAATATTTAGAGGGTAAGGTTTTGTTGGTGCGGTCGCTGCTAGGGTGTTTGTGGCGGTGAGCACCAAATGCGGTGCGGAGATTTGGCTAGACAGCAGGGGATGTGGGTGCCAAGTTTTTGATTAATGACTAAGATTCGAAAGGTGTTTCCGGGCCTTGCAGCCCAGTCGGGATCCCAGCCCGGCCTGCGAACGCCTCGGTCCCCGGAAGCAGCAACGGTGTGGACATGAACAAGTCCGGCGGCAGCGACTCGAAGAATACGCTCTATTGCTCGTTCTGCGGAAAGAGCCAACACGAGGTCCGCAAGCTGATCGCGGGACCCACCGTATTCATCTGTGATGAATGCGTTGAGCTCTGCATGGATATCATCCGTGAGGAGCACAAGACCACGCGGGTGAAAAGCCGCGATGGGGTGCCCACGCCGGGTGAAATTCGCGCTGTATTGGATGACTATGTGATCGGCCAGGACCACGCCAAGAAGGTCCTCTCGGTCGCGGTCCACAATCACTATAAGCGCCTCGCCCATGGCGGGAAGGCGAGCGACGTCGAGCTCGCGAAGTCGAACATCCTCCTGGTCGGCCCGACTGGTTGCGGCAAGACGCTCCTGGCCCAGACGCTCGCGCGCATCCTCGATGTGCCGTTCACGATGGCGGACGCGACCACGCTGACCGAGGCTGGCTATGTGGGCGAGGACGTCGAGAACATCATTCTGAAGCTACTGCAATCGGCCGACTACAATGTCGAGCGCGCGCAGCGCGGCATCGTCTATCTCGATGAGGTCGATAAAATCGCGCGGAAATCCGACAATCCGTCGATTACCCGCGATGTCTCGGGCGAGGGCGTGCAGCAGGCCCTCCTGAAGATCATGGAAGGCACGGTTGCCTCCGTGCCGCCTCAGGGCGGACGCAAGCATCCTCAGCAGGAATTCCTGCAGGTCGATACGACCAACATTCTATTCATTTGCGGCGGCGCGTTTTCGGGCCTCGAAAAGATCATCGCGGCGCGCGGTCGGGGCACCTCGATCGGCTTTGGCGCCGACGTTCGTTCGCCTGAAGAGCGGCGGACCGGCCAAATACTGCGTGAGATCGAGCCCGAGGATTTGCTGAAATTTGGGTTGATTCCCGAGTTCGTGGGCCGACTGCCGGTCATCGCAACGCTGGATGATTTGGACGAGAAGGCGCTGATCGACATTTTGACCAAGCCGAAGAACGCGCTGGTCAAGCAGTATCAGAAGCTGTTCGACATGGAAGACGTGCGCCTCTCCTTCACGGACGATGCGCTGGTCAAGATTTCGCAGAAGGCGATCGCCCGGCGAACCGGGGCGCGTGGTTTGCGTTCGATCCTCGAATCGATCCTACTCGATACGATGTTTGAACTACCGGGCTATGACACGGTCGAGGAGGTCGTCATTAACCGTGAAGTCGTTGAAAGCCATGCCAAGCCGCTGCTGATCTATGCCGAGCGGCGTGAAGAAGTCACGTCGACGGCTTCCTGAGCCCCTCTTGATTGTGGGGCAGTTCACGCCCATCTGAAACCCATTCGGCTCCCGGCGGAGCAGCCCTAAGCTCTCCGCCGGCCGATAGCCGAAGCGTGGCGAGGTCCTGATGCTCAACGTTTCCAAGTTTCCTGTTCACCCTGTTCTGCCCCTCCGTGACATTGTTGTGTTTCCGCACATGATCGTGCCGCTCTTCGTCGGCCGCGAAAAGTCGGTGCGGGCGCTCGAAGACGTCATGCGGGATGACAAGCAAATCCTGCTGGTGGCGCAAAAAAACGCCGCGCAAGACGACCCGAATGCGGGCGATATCTACAGCATCGGCACGGTCGGTACGGTGCTGCAGCTTCTCAAATTGCCTGATGGCACCGTCAAGGTGTTGGTCGAAGGCGGCTCGCGCGCGCGCATCGTGCGCTTCACCGACGAGGCGAATTTCTTCCAGGCCCATGTCGAACCGCTGGCGGAAACACGCGGCGACCCGCAAGAGCTTGAGGGTTTGGCGCGCACCGTGGTGTCGCAGTTCGAAAGCTATGTGAAACTCAACAAGAAAGTGCCGCCGGAAGTCTTGGTATCGATCGGCCAGATCGACGATGCCAGCAAGCTGGCCGATACGGTGGCGTCGCATCTCTCGATCAAGATCGAAGAGAAGCAGAAATTGCTTGAGGTGATCTCGGTCACCGAGCGGCTGGAGCGCGTCTTCCAATTGATGGAAGGCGAGATCGGCGTGCTGCAGGTCGAGAAAAAGATTCGCTCGCGAGTTAAGCGTCAAATGGAGAAGACGCAGCGCGAGTATTATCTGAACGAGCAATTGAAGGCGATCCAGAAGGAGCTCGGCGAGGGCGAAGACGGCCGCGACGAAGCGTCCGAGCTTGAGGAGCGCATCAAGCGCACCAAGCTGACCAAGGAAGCGCGTGATAAAGCGCAGGCCGAGGCCCGCAAGCTCCGCACCATGAGCCCGATGTCGGCCGAGGCGACGGTCGTGCGCAATTACCTCGATTGGCTGCTCGGTATTCCTTGGAAGAAGCGCACCAAGTTCAAGCGCGACCTGAAGCATGCCGAGAAGGTCCTACACCAAGACCATTACAGCTTGAAGCAGGTGAAGGAACGCATTCTCGAATATCTAGCGGTCCAGCAGCGCATCCCGAAGATGAGGGGCCCGATCCTGTGCCTGGTCGGTCCGCCAGGCGTGGGCAAGACCTCGCTCGGGCAATCGATCGCCAAGGCGACGGGGCGCAATTTCGTGCGCATCTCGCTCGGCGGCGTGCGCGATGAGGCTGAAATTCGCGGCCATCGGCGCACCTATATCGGCTCGATGCCCGGTAAGATCATTCAGTCGATGAAGAAGGTGAAGTCGTCGAACCCGCTCTTCCTGTTGGATGAGATCGACAAAATGGGTTCGGATTTCCGCGGCGACCCGTCATCGGCTCTGCTCGAAGTGCTCGATCCTGAACAGAACAGCCACTTCAACGATCACTACCTTGAGGTGGATTACGATCTGTCCGACGTCATGTTCGTGACGACGGCGAACACGCTGCGCATGCCGCCCGCGTTGTTGGATCGGCTCGAGGTCATCCGGCTTGCCGGCTATACCGAGGACGAGAAGCTCGAAATCGCGCGGCGTCACTTGATTCCGAAGCAGCTCAAAGGCCATGGCCTGAAAGAGGGCGAGTGGGAAATCACGTCGGATGCGCTGCTCGATCTCATTCGCTTCTATACGCGCGAAGCGGGCGTGCGCAATCTTGAGCGCGAGATCGCCAATTTGCAGCGCAAGGCGATGAAGAAAATCCTTTCGAAGGGCGTTGCCGGCGTGAAGATCACGCGGCGCAGCCTCGAGAAATATGCTGGCGTGCGCAAATATCGCTATGGCGAAGCCGAGCTGAACGATCTGGTTGGCATCACCACCGGCTTGGCGTGGACCGAGGTTGGTGGCGAGTTGCTCTCGATCGAGGCGCTCATGTTGCCGGGCAAGGGCAAGATTATCACCACCGGCAAGCTCGGCGATGTGATGAAGGAATCGGTACAGGCGGCCGAGAGCTATGTGAAGTCGCGCGCGGCCGAGTTCGGCATCAAGCCGACCGTATTCCAAAAGCGCGATATCCACGTGCACGTGCCCGAGGGCGCGACGCCGAAAGATGGTCCCTCGGCCGGCGTTGCCATGATCACGTCGATCGTCTCGGTGTTGACCGGCAATCCGGTGAGCAAGAGCGTCGCCATGACGGGCGAGATTACGCTCCGTGGTCGCGTTCTGCCAATCGGTGGCCTGAAAGAGAAGCTGCTCGCGGCGCTGCGCGGTGGGCTGACGACCGTGCTGATCCCGAAGGACAACGAGAAGGATTTGGCCGAGATCCCGGACAATGTGAAGAAGACGTTGAACATCGTGCCGGTTTCAACGGTCGATGAGGTGCTGAAGCATGCTTTGGTTCGGCCTCTCGTTGCGATCGAGTGGACCGACCCGGACACCGATGTGGTCGCCGCTGAAGAGGGTGGCGAAGAGGCGGGCAAGGTTGGCAACCTCCTGACGCATTAAGCATATTTCGATTAGGGGCGCACCGGGCAAAATCGTTCGGCGCGCCCTTTCGATTCCGCGCTCCGCCCGAGTCGCGTTGTAATAATCATCGGGAATCGCGCGGTAGCCTTGGGTTTCCGCCACTTCGGGCGTTGACGGCGCGGAAAACCGCGCTCTACACTCCGCGTCAGTGCTGCCGATTCGCATTGGTGACACATCAGAGTTCTGGCACGTCCACGCCAACATAGGGGATACCCGGGTGAACAAGAACGATCTCGTCAAATCAGTTGCAGCTGACGCCGAGTTGTCGAACACGCAGGCCGCGCGTTGCGTCGATTCGATTTTCGATACGATTCAAGGGGCCCTCAAAAAGGGCGATGAAGTTCGCTTGGTTGGCTTCGGCACGTTCGTCGTGGTCAAGCGCAAGGCGACCAAGGGACGCAATCCTCAAACCGGTGCCGAGATCAAGATCCCGGCGTCGAAGCAACCCAAATTCCGCGCCGGCAAGGCGCTCAAGGAAGCCGTCAACAGATAATCTGAGAGTCTCGGCGATCCCGACCTAAACACGATGCCGGCTACCGCAAGGTGGCCGGCATCGGCGCTTTTCGGCTAGGATGAAAAGTCTCGCGTCCATCCCCAACGGGGAGGGACCGCGCAGCGAGCGGGCGATTAGCTCAGTTGGTAGAGCGTCTCGTTTACACCGAGAATGTCGGCGGTTCGAGTCCGTCATCGCCCACCACCCTACGCCTTCGGCTTCGGGTGGCAGGCCACCCTAGGGCCTGACACCCGAAGGCGATTAGGCGTAGGAGTGTCCCCCGAAGCTCCGTGAGGAGCGAAGGGGGACTGGTGCCGCCATGTGGTATGTTTATTTCTTGCAGCTTGGGAATGGGGCGGTCTACGTCGGGTCGACGAATGATCTGCGCCGTCGTGTCAATTCGCATCGACGCGGACAGGTCATATCGACCAAAGCCCATCCACCGGTGGCTTTGAAATCCTATATCGCCTTAGAAACCAAAGGCCATGCGCGGGAGCTTGATCGATATTTCAAGTCGGGCTCTGGCAAGGCCTTCGCCAAGAAGCGGCTCTGACGATCGGGAATTTGAGCCGAGCCTGACGCCCCGAGGCGCCGAGAGGCGAGGCGAGGGACTGATGCTGCCTATGCGGCCGGCAGGACGCAGAGGCTGGCGACCAAGCGCGACTTAGCCCCCGCGCCCTACATAAATAATGCTACCAATTGTCGACGTTTGGCGCTGCAATGGCAGGCGCTGGGGCAGGCGCTGGCAGTCTATTTGACCTATTTTGAACCTGGTTGGGCCAAAGGTTTGAAACCGATGCGACGTTGGATCTTTGTCCTTATTACCGTCGTCCTGGCTGGCTGCGCCTTTTCGGGCGTTGCTCCAAACGCGATCTTGTCATTCGAAGGCCCGATCGCGCCGAAGATGGAGCCCGGTAAGGCGATCTTGGCTATGGGGCTGAACTTCGTTAGTCGGGGAAGTAAATCGGAGGCACCCAATGGCGCATACGGCGCATGGATCAAGATCGATCCGTCCAGCGGTTTCCGCGACACGTCCGCCGATGTGGAATTTGATATTGATAACACCATTCTTCCCTCCGACGCCGAAGATGGCACACGCTACTATTTCTTCTCGGTTCCGCCTGGTACCTACGCCCTTGGCTGGATTGCTAATCAAGGACATTTCTTTTTGTCGAGTGATTATGAGGACATATATATTATCCGTCGTCGCCTTAGCTCCGACTACCATTTCTCGCCGGTCGCACGGGCAAAGGCGTTTGCGCCAAGTTTCACCATTGGCGCGGGCGAGGTCGTCTATATCGACGATTTGGTGGGCGATTTCTCGCAAATGGCCCGGGCTAAATTGTCGATCAGAATCAGCGAGGCGGAAGTGCGAAAAAGGCTCTCCGAACGAGGCCATAAGGAAGCGCCCACCGTTCGGTTGTTCCGGCAATTCGATGGCAAGCCATTTGACCACATTGATTTAATCATGGCGACGTTTCTTCGGTCGTGATGGGATCGAGTATCCGTTCGTAGTGAAGCGCTGCGGCTACAGGAAATTGTACTCGACACGAGCTCCTTGTTGGGAAGCCGGCGCCGCTTGGTCCGACGTGCCTATTTGGACCGAGGGTAAGTTCCTTGACCCACAGGGTGGTGTGCAGTACATGAGGCGCGCCCTTCGCGGCTCAGAATCGAGCTGCGGTGGGGCAGGATTTGGGGGCGTAGCTCAGCTGGTTAGAGCGCCGGCCTGTCACGCCGGAGGTCGCGGGTTCAAGTCCCGTCGCTCCCGCCACCCCCTGAGGCTCATGGCCGCAGGGGTCGACGTCGACCGGGGGGCCGGCCAACTGGCCAAATCCTAGCGGCGGTTTTGAGTAACGCGGGGGCTTGTCGCTGGGGCGGCACTCGTGTGGGGCAAGCGGCCCTGGCCTTGGGAGTATCGGATTAGCTCACGCCGATGACCGCTTCCTCTTCCTTCCTCCTCGAATATTTGCCGATCCTCCTTTTTCTCGGCATTGCCGTCGTTATGGGGGGCGGCATGATTGTGGCGTCTTACATCGTCGCGCCGCAAAAGCCGAACCCCGACAAGATCACCGCCTATGAATGCGGCTTCGATGCGTTCGAGGACGCGCGCATGAAATTCGACGTGCGCTTTTATCTGGTCGCCATCCTGTTCATCATTTTCGACCTCGAAGTCGCCTTCCTATTCCCGTGGGCCGATTCCTTTAGCGGCATCGGGCTGTATGGCTTTTTCTCGATGCTGGTGTTCCTTGGCATCCTGACCATCGGATTCATTTATGAATGGCGGAAGGGTGCGCTCGAATGGGAATGAGTGGCGATACGACGCTCGGCCTGCCGGGACGCGCGCTCGCGCCCGGCGCGGCGCAAGATAGCGCGCTCAAATTGGTGACCGACGAGCTGGCCGAGCGCGGCATCGTGGTCGCCAAGCTCGACAAGCTGGTCAATTGGGCGCGCACGGGTTCGCTCTGGCCACTCACCTTTGGTTTGGCCTGTTGCGGCGTCGAGTTCATGCACATGATCGCCGCGCGCTATGACATCGATCGGCTCGGCATGGTGCCGCGCGCCAGCCCGCGCCAATCCGACGTCGTGATCGTGGCTGGCACGTTGTGCAACAAAATGGCGCCGGCTTTTCGCCGGGTCTATGACCAGATGCCCGAGCCGCGTTATGTGATCTCGATGGGTAGCTGCGCCAATGGCGGCGGCTATTATCACTATTCCTATTCGGTGGTGCGCGGCTGCGATCGCATCGTGCCGGTTGACGTCTATGTGCCGGGTTGTCCGCCGACCGCGGAGGCGCTGCTCTATGGCGTTATGCAGCTGCAAAAGAAAATTCGTCGCATCGGCACGATCGAGCGATAAAGGGCCATGGCCGACATTCAAACGCTGAGCGAATTGGGCGAGCGGATCAGCCTCGCGCTCAAGGATTATGTCGAGACGGCGGCGGTCGTGCAGGGGGAATTGTGCGTCATCGCCCGCCCCGATGCCATCACGCGCGTGATCAAATTTCTGCGCGATGACACACAATGCGCGTTCGAGATGCTGGTCGATGTATGTGGTGCGGATTATCCCGATCGGGAGCCGCGCTTCGATGTGGTCTATCATTTGTTGAGCGTGAGCCGGAATCAACGTGTACGGGTCAAGGTCCGGATCGGCGAGGGCGGCGTGGTGCCGTCGGTGACCGGTCTTTATTCCGCCGCAGGCTGGTTTGAGCGCGAGGTGTGGGATCTCTACGGCATCTATTTTTCGGGTCACCCCGATTTGCGCCGGATTCTCACCGATTACGGCTTCGAGGGGCATCCCTTGCGGAAGGACTTTCCGCTCACCGGCTATGTCGAGATGCGCTATGACGATGAGCAGAAGCGCGTCATTTATGAGCCGGTCAAGCTGACGCAAGAGTTTCGTCGCTTCGATTTTATGTCGCCCTGGGAAGGCACCAATTACACGCTCCCAGGCGATGAGAAGGCCGCTAAATCATGAGCGAGCGGCACATTCGGAGCATGACGATCAATTTTGGGCCGCAGCACCCGGCGGCGCATGGCGTGCTGCGTTTGGTGCTCGAGATGGATGGCGAGATTGTCGAGCGGGTAGATCCCCATATCGGCTTGCTCCATCGCGGCACCGAAAAGCTGATCGAATACAAAACTTATTTGCAAGCCGTGCCCTATTTCGATCGGCTCGACTATGTCGCGCCGATGAACCAGGAACACGCTTATGCGCTGGCGGTCGAGCGGCTTTTGGGCATCGAAATTCCGCGCCGCGCCCAGGTCATTCGCGTGCTCTATAGCGAGCTTAGCCGGATCACCAACCATCTCCTTAATATCACCACGACCGCGCTCGACGTTGGCGCGATGACGCCGTTCTTCTGGGGTTTCGAGGAGCGCGAGCGGATCATGGAGTTCTATGAGCGGGCGTCGGGCGCGCGCATGCACGCGGCCTATTTCCGGCCCGGCGGCGTCGCCATGGATTTGCCGCAAGACCTGCTCGACGACATTGGGACCTGGAACAAGAAATTCCATAAGGTGATCGACGAGATCGATGGCCTGTTGACCGAAAACAGAATTTTTAAGCAACGCATGGTCGACATCGGCAAAACCACCGCCGCCGAGGCGCTCGATTGGGGCTTCACCGGGCCGATGCTGCGCGCCTCGGGCGTTGCGTGGGATCTGCGCCGGGCCGAGCCATATGAGATCTATAGCGAGCTCGAATTCAAAGTGCCGGTCGGCACCAATGGCGATTGCTATGAGCGTTATTTGGTGCGCATGGATGAAATGCGTGAAAGCGTGCGGCTGATCGAGCAATGCCTCGCGCGGATGGAGCCGGGGCCGGTCAAGGTGCAGAACAACAAGATCACGCCGCCCTCGCGCGCTGAAATGAAGCACTCGATGGAAGCGCTAATTCATCATTTCAAGCTCTATACCGAGGGCTATCACGTGCCGGCCGGCGAAACCTACGCCGCGGTCGAGGCGCCCAAGGGCGAGTTCGGCGTTTATCTCGTGTCGGACGGCAGCAACAAACCATATCGCTGCAAGATCAGGGCGCCGGGCTTCGCGCATTTGCAATCGCTCGACTTTATGAGCCGGGGTTACATGCTGGCCGATGCGGTCGCGAACCTCGCGAGCATGGATATCGTGTTTGGGGAGATCGACCGGTGAGCGGCAATGGCGCGGATCAAGGGGCGAGCTTTGCCTTTGCGCCCGAGGCCATAGCGAAGGTCAAAGCGATCATCGCCAAATATCCGACGGGCCGGCAGGCGAGCGCGGTGCTGCCACTGCTCGATCTGGCGCAGCGTGAGAACGACGGGTGGCTCTCGCGCGCCGCGATGGATCATGTCGCGCAAATTCTCGATATGGCGCCGATCAAGGTTTATGAGGTCGCCACGTTTTACACGATGTTCAACCTAAAGCCGGTCGGGCGCCATTTGGTGCAGCTGTGCCGCACGACGCCCTGTTGGCTGCGCGGCAGCGAGGAATTGCGCTATGCCGCCCAGCAGGAACTCGGAATCGGTTTGAAGGAAACCACCGGCGACGGCGCCTTCACGCTGGTTGAGGTCGAATGCCTCGGCGCCTGCGTCAACGCGCCCATGGTGCAGATCAATGACGATTTCTATGAGGATCTGACGGGCGAGAGCTTCCGCGAACTTTTGCGCGCGCTGCGGCGCGGCGAGAAGCCGGCTATCGGATCACGGACCGGGCGGCAAGGCTCATGCCCGGCCTCGGGCCCGACCACATTGACCGAGATCGAGCGACGCTGATGTTGAAAGATTCCGACCGCATTTTCACCAATCTCTATGGCCTGCGCGATTGGGGGCTTGAAGGCGCGCGCAAGCGCGGCGATTGGGATGGTACCAAGGCCCTGCTCGAAAAGGGCCATGAATGGATCGTCGAGGAGATCAAGGCGTCCGATTTGCGCGGCCGGGGCGGCGCGGGTTTTCCGGCCGGGCTCAAATGGTCGTTCATGCCGAAGCAGATCGATCCCAAGCGGCCGCATTATTTGGTGGTCAATGCCGATGAGAGCGAACCCGGCACGTGCAAAGACCGCGATATTCTGCGCTATGACCCGCATAAGCTGGTCGAGGGTTGCTTGCTCGCCGGTTTCGCGATGCGCGCGCACGCGAGCTACATCTATATTCGCGGCGAGTTTGTCAACGAGGCGAAGAATCTTCAGGCAGCGATCGACCAGGCCTATGCGGCGGGGTTGATTGGCAAGAACGCGTGCGGTTCGGATTGGGACTTCGATGTCTACGTCCACCGCGGCGCCGGCGCCTATATTTGCGGCGAGGAGACTGGGCTCCTTGAAAGCCTTGAGGGCAAAGCGGGTCGGCCGCGTTTGAAGCCGCCTTTCCCCGCGGCGGTCGGGCTCTATGGGTGCCCAACCACGATCAATAATGTCGAGACCATCGCGGTGGCGCCGACGATCTTGCGGCGTGGCGGCGCGTGGTTCGCGGGTCTTGGCCGGCCGAAGAATACCGGCACCAAGGTGTTCTGCATTTCGGGTCATGTGAATCAGCCGTGCAATGTCGAAGAGGAAATGGGTATTCCGCTCAAGGAACTCATCGAGAAGCACGCGGGTGGCGTGCGCGGTGGCTGGGATAATCTGAAGGCGATCATTCCGGGCGGCTCATCGGTGCCGCTCTTGCCCAAATCGATTTGCGATGATGTGTTGATGGACTTTGATTCGCTGCGCGCGGTGCGATCAGGCCTCGGCACGGCGGCGGTGATCGTGATGGACAAATCGACCGATGTGATCGCGGCCATCGCGCGGCTGTCGCATTTCTACATGCACGAGAGCTGCGGCCAGTGTACGCCCTGCCGCGAGGGGACGGGCTGGGTCTACCGCACGATGCAGCGCATGGTGAAGGGCGAGGCGTCGGTCGATGAAATCGATCGGTTGAACGATGTCGTGGGCCAGATCGAGGGCCATACGATTTGCGCACTGGGCGATGCCGCGGCGTGGCCGGTGCAAGGCCTGATCCGCCATTTCCGCGACGAGCTCGAGGCGCGAATCTTGGTTTCCAAAGGTGCGCTCACCAGTGGGCGGTATGGTTTCAATCCCGGCATCGCGGCGGCCTGAGGAAACCATCATGCCTAAACTCATCGTCAATGGTGTCGAGGTCGAGGTTCCGCAAGGCTCGACCGTCTTGCAGGCTTGCGAGGCGGCCGGCGCCGAGGTGCCGCGCTTTTGTTATCACGACCGGCTTTCGATTGCGGGCAATTGCCGCATGTGCCTGGTCGAGGTCGAGAAATCACCCAAGCCTGTCGCCTCCTGTGCCATGCCGGCGAATGAGGGCATGGTGGTCAAGACCAACACGCCGCAAGTGCAGAAGGCGCGCGATGGGGTGATGGAGTTCCTGCTCATCAACCACCCGCTCGATTGCCCGATTTGCGATCAAGGCGGCGAGTGCGATTTGCAGGATCAGGCCATGGCCTATGGCCGGGGCGGCAGCCGCTATGAGGATGCCAAGCGCGCGGTCAAGGACAAGGATATCGGGCCCTTGGTCAAGACCATCATGACGCGCTGCATCCATTGCACGCGCTGTATTCGCTTTGGCGAAGAAGTCGCGGGCGTTGAAGTGCTTGGCCTCACGGGGCGCGGCGAGCATATGGAGGTCGGGCCCTATGTCGAGGCGGTGGTCAACACCGAGCTCTCCGGCAATATCATCGATCTGTGCCCGGTCGGTGCCCTGACCTCGAAGCCCTATGAATTTCACGCGCGGTCGTGGGAACTGGTTAAGACCGAGAGCATCGATGTGCTCGACGCGGTCGGCGCCAATATTCGGATCGATACGCGCGGTGCCGAGGTCATGCGTATTCTGCCGCGCCTCAATGAGGCGGTGAACGAGGAATGGTTGGCCGACAAATCGCGCTTCGCGTGCGATGGCTTGAAGAAGCGTCGGCTCGATCGTTGCTTCGTGCGGCGCGATGGCAAGCTCGAACCCGCGAGTTGGGACGAGGCCTTTGCCGCGATCGCGACACGGTTGCGCGGCGTTCCCGGCAATCGCATCGCGGCGCTCGCGGGTGATTTGGCCGATGCGGAAGCGATACTGCTCCTGAAGGAGCTAATGGGCGCGCTTGGCTCAACGCATATCGATTGCCGGCAGGATGGCGCCAAGCTCGATGCGTCAAACCGCGCGGGCTATTTGTTCAATACGACGATCGCTGGCATCGAGCAGGCGGACACCTGCCTCTTGATCGGCACCAATCCGCGCTGGGAAGCGCCGCTGGTCAATGCGCGCCTCCGCAAACGCTGGCGTCGTGGCGGCTTTGCCATTGGCCTGATCGGCGAGCCGCGCGATCTGACGTACAAATACAATCATCTCGGCGTTGGGCCGCAGGCCTTGGCCGAGCTTGCGAACGGCCGTCACGCCTTTGCCGAAACGCTGAAGGGCGCCAAAGCGCCGATGCTGATCTTGGGGCAGGGCGCCTTGGTGCGTTCGGATGGCGGACAAATCCTCGCCGCCGCGCGCCAGATCGCTGGTGATCTCGGCTTCGTGCGCGATGGTTGGAACGGCTTTAACGTGTTGCACAGCGCGGCCGCACGGGTTGGCGGGCTCGACCTCGGCTTCGTGCCGGGGGCGGATGGGCGCGACGTCGCCGGTATTTTGGAAGGCGCGCAATCGGGCGTGATCGATGTCGTCTATCTACTCGGTGCCGATGAGATTGACACCAGCCGGTTCGGCAAGGCGTTCGTGATCTATCAAGGGCATCACGGCGATGCAGGGGCCAAGCGCGCCGATGTTGTGCTGCCCGGCGCGGCCTATACCGAGAAGGATGCCACCTACGTCAATCTCGAAGGGCGGCCGCAACGCACGCACCGCGCTATTCATCCGCTGGGCGAAGCGCGCGAGGATTGGAAAATTCTCCGAGCCTTGTCGGAAGCGCTCGGCAAGCAGCTGCCCTATGACACGCTTCAATCTGTGCGCGAGCGGCTCGGCCATGTGGCGCCGAGCTTCCGGGCCCTTGGTCGCGTCGAGCCGGCGTCGTTTGGAAATTTCGGCACACCCGGGCCGCTCGGGCCCGAACCCTTTAAGAGCAACATCGCCAATTATTATATGACCGATCCGATCAGCCGGGCCTCGCCGACCATGGCCGAATGCGTCGCGGCCTTTCTGACGCCCGCCCAAGGGAAGACCGGCACCCATGGCTGAGACCGGCGTCTGGCACAATTATCTGCTGCCACTCCTCCTGACGATCGGCTACACGCTGGCGATCGCCGTGCCGTTGATGATCGGCGTCGGCGTGCTCACTTATGTCGAGCGAAAAATTTGGGCGGCGATGCAGCTCAGGCGCGGACCGAACGTGGTCGGGCCGTTCGGCCTTCTGCAATTCCTGGCCGATGGCATCAAGATGATCTTCAAGGAGACCATCGTGCCGGCGGGCGCCAATCGGGCGCTGTTCATTCTTGCGCCGATCATCACATTTTCGCTCGGCCTGATCGGCTGGGCGGTCATTCCATTCGACAAGCACTTGGTGCTGGCAGACGTCAATGTCGGGATCCTCTATCTGTTCGCGGTCTCTTCGCTCGGCGTTTACGGCATCATCATCGCCGGTTGGGCGAGCAACTCGAAATACGCGTTTTTAGGTGCGATGCGCTCGGCGGCGCAGATGGTCTCCTATGAGGTCTCGATCGGCTTCGTGATCGTGACCGTGCTGCTTTGCGTCGGCTCGCTTAACCTGAATGACATCGTCGAGGCACAGCGGGGCCTGTGGTTTTTCATTCCGCTGTTCCCGATGTTCGTCATCTATTTCATTTCGGCCTTGGCCGAGACCAACCGCACGCCGTTCGACTTGCCAGAGGCCGAGGGCGAGCTGGTCGCGGGCTATCAGGTCGAATATTCGGGCATTAGCTGGGGCCTCTTCATGCTCGGCGAATATGCCAACATCATTTTGCTCTCGGGCCTTTGTGTTGTGCTGTTCCTCGGGGGGTGGTTGCCGCCCTTCCATGTCGCACCGCTGACCGCGGTGCCGGGCGTGGTGTGGTTCCTGTTGAAAACTGCGGTGGTGATTTTCGCCTTCACCTGGACGCGCGCGACACTGCCCAGATATCGCTATGACCAATTGATGCGGCTCGGCTGGAAGGTCTTTTTGCCAGCGTCCTTGGGTTATCTCGTGTTGGTCGCGGGCGCGCTTCATCTGTTCGGCTGGCTGCCCGAAAAGGCAGGCGGCTGATGGGCGGTTGCGTCATGGCACAACCTCGTGATATCGCCGGCGCGCGTGTCGCCGGCGGCGTGGCGTAGGAGGATCGAATGGCCTTGGTAGATCGGACCTTTCGGTCGCTCTTTCTGACCGAGCTTGCCGTGGGCTTTGCGATCACCTTTCGGCAGATGTTCAAGCCGAAAGTGACGGTCAATTATCCGCATGAGAAGGGGCCGCTCAGCTCGCGCTTTCGTGGCGAGCACGCGCTCCGCCGCTATGCGAGCGGCGAGGAACGCTGCATCGCCTGCAAATTGTGCGAGGCGATTTGCCCGGCGCAGGCGATCACCATCGAGGCGGAGCCGCGCGACGATGGCAGCCGGCGCACGACGCGCTATGACATCGATATGGTGAAGTGCATCTATTGCGGGTTTTGCCAGGAGGCCTGCCCGGTGGATGCCATTGTCGAGGGGCCGAACTATGAGTTCGCCGCCGAGACGCGCGAGGAATTGCTTTATAACAAAGACAAATTACTGGCGAACGGCGACCGTTGGGAATGCGAAATCGCGGCCAATTTGTCGACCGACGCCCCCTATCGCTGAGCCGGTGGAGCGCGCGTTTCCTCGATGATCATCCAGACCATCGTCTTCTACGTTCTCGCGGCGGCGACCATCGGCGCCGGCATGGCGGTGATTGCCTCACGCAATCCCGTGCACTCGGTGCTGTTTTTGATTTTGGCTTTCTTCAGCGCGGCGGGTTTGTTCGTGCTGATGGGGGCCGAGTTCGTCGCGATGATTTTGGTCATCGTCTATGTCGGCGCGGTCGCGGTGCTGTTCCTCTTTGTCGTGATGATGCTCGACATCGACTTTGCCGCCCTTAGAGCGGGCTTCATGCAATATATGCCGATCGGCGCAGTGATCGGCGCGATCCTGTTGGCGGAGCTGATCCTCGTCTTCGCCTCCGGCGCGGTAAACATCAAGAAGCCAGGCTCGGTCGCGATGCCATTGCCTGATCCTGCCCAGACCGCCAACACCGAGGCGCTCGGCAATATTCTCTATACGCACTATGGCTATTTGTTCCAGATCGCGGGCCTGATCCTCTTGGTCGCGATGGTGGGGGCCATTGTGTTGACGCATCGTGCGCGCACCGGCGTTCGACGCCAGGTGATCGCCGATCAGGTGGCGCGCCGGCCGAAGGACGTGGTGCGGTTGACCGACGTGAAGCCGGGGGAGGGCGCCTCGTGGAAATCGGACTGACTCATTATCTGACCGTCGCGGCGATTCTATTCACGCTCGGCGTGTTTGGCATCTTCCTCAACCGCAAGAACGTGATCGTCATCTTGATGGCGATCGAGCTGATGCTGCTCGCGGTTAACATCAATCTGGTCGCGTTTTCGTCCTATTTGGGCGACATGACCGGCCAGGCCTTTGCCATGTTCGTGCTCACCGTCGCGGCGGCGGAAGCCGCCATCGGGCTCGCCATTCTTGTGGTCTATTTCCGCAATCGCGGTTCAATAGCGGTTGAAGACGTCAACATGATGAAAGGCTGAAGGCGCGTGGGTCTCGTAGTCGCCGCTGTATTTTTGCCGCTGATCGGCGCGGCGATCGCGGGCCTGTTCGGCCGCGTGCTCGGCCAGCGCGTGGCGCCGCTCGTGACCGTTGTCGCGATGGGGCTTTCCGCCACTTTTAGCGTGCTCACCTTCGTCGCCGTCACGCTCTATGGCAATACGGGCAAGGTCGAGCTCTTCGATTGGATCGGGTCAGGCACGTTCCAGGCCTCGTGGGCGTTTCGCTTCGATGAGCTGACTGGCGTGATGATGTTCGTGGTCACGGTGGTTTCGTTCCTGGTCCACGTCTATTCGATCGGCTATATGGCGCACGATGCGCACAAGCCGCGCTTCTTCGCCTATCTCTCGCTCTTCACGTTTTTCATGATGGCGCTGATTACGGCGGACAATCTGCTGCAGCTCTATTTCGGCTGGGAGGGTGTTGGCCTCGCGTCCTATTTGCTGATCGGCTTCTGGTACAAGCGGCCGAGCGCGAATGCCGCTGCGATCAAGGCGTTTGTCGTCAACCGGGTGGGCGATTTCGGCTTCGGCCTTGGCATTCTGGCCATCTATCTGACCTTCGGCAGCATCGAGTACGACGTGGTCTTCGCCAAGGCGCCCGAGATGGTGGGCAAGACCTTCTATTTCCTGTTCGGCGAAATAGATATTCTCGAAGTCTCGTGCATCCTGTTGTTCATCGGCGCGATGGGCAAATCCGCCCAGTTTCTGCTGCACACTTGGTTGCCCGATGCAATGGAGGGCCCGACCCCGGTCTCCGCCCTCATCCATGCCGCGACCATGGTCACGGCCGGCGTCTTTATGGTGGCGCGGTTCTCGCCGGTGTTCGAATACGCGCCGACCGCGCTTTCGGTGGTGACATTCTTCGGCGCAACCACGGCAATCTTCGCCGCGACCATTGCGCTGACCCAGAACGACATCAAGCGCGTGATCGCCTATTCAACCTGTAGTCAGCTCGGCTACATGTTCTTCGCCTGCGGCGTTTCGGCCTATCAGGCTGGTATCTTCCATTTGACCACGCACGCCTTCTTCAAGGCGCTGCTGTTCCTAGGCGCTGGTTCGGTGATCCACGCCATGTCGGACGAGCAGGACATGCGCCGCATGGGCGGGATTTGGAAGCTGATCCCGCTGACCTATGCGCTGATGTGGATCGGCAATTTGGCGCTCGCGGGCCTGCCTTTTTTCTCGGGCTTCTTCTCGAAAGACATGATCTTGGAATCCGCGTTTGCGGCTCATACGGGGCTTGGCGAATATGCCTTCTGGCTCGGCATTATCGCTGCGGGGTTGACTGCGCTCTATTCATGGCGGCTCTTGATCATGACCTTCCATGGCAAACCGCGCGCCGATCATCACACCATGGAACATGTCCATGAATCGCCCTGGGTGATGACCGTGCCGCTGATGTTGCTCGCGGCTGGCGCCATCGTTTCCGGTTATTTGCTGTTGCCGATGATCGGCGAACATGGCGGTCTGTTCGGCAATTCAATCCTCGTTCTCGAGCACAACAACGCGCTCGAGGCCGCGCACCACTCGCCCTTCTGGGTCAAGGCGCTGCCAACCATGATGGCGGTGCTTGGCATTGCGGCCGCCTATTTCCTCTATATGGCGCGGCCCGATTTGCCGGCGAAAATCGCAAAGGCAATCAGGCCGCTTTACCTGTTCTCCTACAACAAATGGTATTTCGACGAACTCTATGACTTTTTGTTCGTCGGGCCCGCCAAATACCTCGGCTACAGCCTGTGGAAGCGCGGCGATGGCGGTCTGATCGATGGCATCGGCCCCGATGGCATTGCAGGCGCGGCCAAGGCCATCGCGCTGCGCGCCGTCAGGCTGCAGACCGGCTATCTCTACCACTATGCGTTCGCGATGCTGGTTGGGGTGGCGTTGATCGTCACCTGGTTCCTCTTCGCGAGCAGCCCGTGAGGCGTCGATGAGCGGCTGGCCCATTCTTTCGACGATCACGTTTCTGCCGCTGCTCGGCGTCGCCTTCCTGTTGTTGGTCAGGGGCGATGCGGCGACGGTCGCACGCAATTCGCGCCTCGTCGCGTTGTGGACCTCGATCGTCACCTTCGCGCTGGCGTTGGTGCTGATCGGCTCGTTCGATATTTCGAACCCGGGCTATCAATTCGTCGAGAACGTGCCGTGGCTGCCTGAATTCGGCATTTCCTATCATCTGGGCGTTGACGGCATTTCGCTCTTCTTCGTGGCGCTGACGACCTTTTTGACGCCGATCTGCATCATCGCCAGTTGGGAATCGATCCAGAACCGCGTGCGCGAATATATGGTCGCGTTCCTTGTGATGCAGGTGCTGGTCGTCGGCGTCTTCTGTGCGCTCGATTTTGTGATGTTCTATATCTTCTTCGAGGGTCAGCTCATTCCGATGTTTTTGATCATCGGGGTGTGGGGCGGCGAGCGGCGGGTCTATTCCGCCTTCAAATTCTTCCTCTATACGCTGGTCGGCTCGGTCCTCTTCCTGATCGCCATTCTTTATATGTACCTGCAAGTCGGCACGACGGACATCCCGACCATCACCGCGCATGAGTTCACGCGCGAAACGCAGATTTGGCTGTGGCTCGCGCTTTTCGCGTCCTTCGCGGTCAAAATGCCGATGTGGCCGTTCCACACCTGGTTGCCGGATGCGCATGTCGAGGCGCCGACGGCAGGTTCGGTCATCCTCGCCGGCATTTTGCTAAAAATGGGCGGGTACGGCTTTATCCGTTTCTCCTTGCCCATGTTGCCCGAGGCGAGCGATTTCTTCACGCCCTTCATGTTCACGCTCAGCGTGGTTGCGATCATTTATACCTCCCTGGTCGCGTTGATGCAGGAGGACATGAAAAAGCTGATCGCCTATTCCTCGGTCGCGCATATGGGCATCGTGACGCTCGGCATCTTTACCTTCACGCAACAGGGCATCGAGGGCGGCATATTCCAGATGCTCTCGCACGGCATTATTTCGGCCGCGCTGTTCCTTTGCGTCGGCGTCGTTTACGACCGGGTGCATACGCGCCAGATCGCGGCCTATGGCGGGTTGGTGCATCGCATGCCGATTTATGCCGTGGTCTTCTTGGTGTTCACGCTGGCCTCGGTCGGTCTGCCCAGCACGAGCGGCTTTGTCGGCGAGTTCCTGGCCATGGTCGGCGCCTTTACGGCGAACACGTGGGTCGCGACAACCGCCATGATCGGCATCATCCTCGGCGCTGCCTATATGCTGTGGCTCTACCGGCGCGTCATTTTCGGCGAGTTGACCAAGGAGAATCTGAAGTCGATCACCGATCTCAATTGGCGCGAGATCGGCGTGTTCGCGCCCCTGATCGCGCTTGCCCTGTTTCTCGGCATTTATCCGAAGCCGGTGCTCGACGTGCTCCATGCCTCGGCCGCGCATTTGATGACGCAGACCCAGCTTGCCCGCGTGGTTTCGCCCGAGGCGCTCGAATTGGCCGGGCAAGTGCCTAAAATCGCTGCGACGCGGTGAGGCGCCCGAGATGACAGCCTTCGTCGCGCCGAATTACCTCGTTGCCCTGCCAGAAATCTTACTGGCGGGTGTTGCGTGCGTGTTCCTGCTGATCGGCGTCTTTACCGGCAATCGCTCGACCACGCCGCTGACCTACGCCGCGATCGGCGCCATGCTGATCGCCTTCGCGCTGGTGCTTGGTTTCAATGGCACGCGTGAGACCAGTTTCGGCGGCATGTTCATTACCGATCATTTCACCACTTTCATGAAATCCGTGGTGCTGATCGGCGCTGCGGGCACGCTTGTGCTGGGGATTGGCTATGTCCAGCGCGAGCAGATGAACCGCTTCGAGTTTCCGATCCTCATTCTGTTCGCGACGCTCGGCATGATGCTGATGATTTCGGCCAATGATCTCATGGCGCTCTATGTCGGGATCGAATTGCAAAGCTTGTCGCTTTATATCGTGGCGGCGTTTCGGCGCGATTCGGTGCGCTCGACCGAGGCGGGCCTGAAATATTTCGTGCTCGGCGCCTTGTCGTCGGGCTTGCTGCTTTATGGCGCGTCGATGGTCTATGGCTTTACCGGCGCGACCGGGTTCGACGCCATCGCCGGCGGGATCAAGGCCTATGGCGCGGGCGATTTGCCGATCGGTGTGCTGATCGGGCTCGTGTTCATTGCGGCGGCGCTGGCCTTCAAGGTGTCCGCCGTGCCGTTCCATATGTGGACGCCGGATGTCTACGAAGGCGCGCCGACACCGGTTACTGCGTTCTTCTCCGCCGCGCCCAAGATCGCCGCGATCGCGCTTCTCTTGCGTGTTTTCCTTGGGCCGTTCGCCGAGCTCGCCTCAAGCTGGAATCAGATCATTCTCCTGATCTCGATTGCCTCGATGGCCTTTGCCGCCTTCGCCGCGATTGGTCAGCGCAATATCAAGCGACTGCTCGCCTATAGCTCGATCGGCCATGTCGGTTATGCCCTGGTCGGTCTTGCCACCGCGACCGAAGAGGGCGTGCGCGGTGTGCTCATCTATATGGCGATCTACATGGTGATGACGGTTGGCACGTTCGGTGCCGTGCTCGCGATGCGCCAAAAGGGCCAGATGGTGGAGGAGATCGCTGACCTCGCCGGCCTTTCGAAGACCAATCCGGCGCTGGCGGCGGTGCTCGGGATCTTCATGTTTTCGATGGCCGGGATTCCGCCCTTCGCGGGCTTTTTCGGCAAGCTTTACGTCTTCATGCCAGCGGTTGAGGCCGGGCTCTATGGCCTTGCGATCGCCGGTGTGTTGGCAAGCGTGGTCGGTGCCTATTATTATATTCGCATCGTGAAGATCATGTATTTCGACGAGCCGGCAGAAGCGCTTGATCGACCGATCGGCCGCGAGATTTTAGGGGTGCTGGTGGTCACCGGGATCATTACGACGCTCTTTTTTGCCTATCCACAGCCGATCCTATCGGGTGCCAAGGCCGCGGCCGCGGCGCTCTTCCCGTGACGGGCACGGGGGAACGCGCGCGCCCTCTCCAATCAAGCGCTGGCACGGACGTGCGCTTCCATGTGGTTCATTTCGACGAGATTGGCAGCACCAACGAGGAAGCCAAAAGTCGGGCAATCGCGGGTGAGCCGGAATTCACGGTCGTCGTGGCGGATATTCAAACGGCAGGGCGCGGTCGTCGCGGTCGTCTTTGGGAATCGCCCAAGGGCAATCTCTATAGTTCCGTCATTCTGAGGCCGGACGTTGCGCCGATCGTGGGGGCCCAGATTTCATTCGTCGCGTCCCTTGCGGTATCGGATGTCGCACGCGCACTCGTGCAGCCGGCGGCGCAGGTGGCCTGCAAATGGCCGAACGACGTGTTGATCAACGGGCGGAAAATGGCCGGTATCTTGCTTGAATCCGCGGCCACCAGCGGGGTGCTCGACTGGCTCGTATTGGGCGTGGGCATCAATCTGAAGCATCATCCCAATGTCGGTGGGACCTTTCCATCGACGTGCCTTAGGGATGAAAGTCCGCGTATGCCGGATATCGAGCAGGTTGCCGCGCTTTATTTCGACGCGCTCGCCTCGTGGTATGGCCGCTGGCGGCATGATGGCTTCATGCCGATCCGTGCCGCGTGGCTGGCGCGCTCGCTCGGTTTGGGTGCGCCGGTTACGGTGAGGCTTGAGCGCGAGCCGCTTGAGGGGCGCTTCGTTGACCTTGACGAGAGCGGCGCGCTTATACTCGAGCTTGCCTCGGGAACGCGACGGCTGATCGCGGCGGGCGAGGTTTTTTTTGGCGCGGGTGAGAGCCATGTTACTCGCCATTGATGTCGGCAATACAAACACGGTTTTCGCGGTGTTCGACGGCGAGCGCTTGCGCGGCCAATGGCGGGCCGCGACCGAGGCGCGCCGCACGGCCGATGAATATGCGGTGTGGCTCGATCAATTGCTTCGCCGTGAGGCGCTCTCGCTTGAATCGATCGATGAGGCGATTGTGGCCTCGGTCGTGCCGCAAAGCCTGTTCGCGCTTCGGTATTTGTGCGAGCGCTATTGCCGGTGCGAGCCCAAAGTGGTGGGTGAGGCGGGTGTCGAGCTTGGTCTCAACATCAACGTGGACCGACCGGGCGAGGTGGGCGCCGATCGATTGGTGAATGCGGTCGCGGCGCATAAACGCTATAAGGGTGCCTTGATCATCCTCGATTTCGGCACGGCCACAACATTCGACGCGGTATCCGCTTCGGGCGATTATGAGGGGGGCGTGATCGCGCCGGGCATCAACCTTTCGCTTGAGGCCTTGCACCGGGCGGCCGCGCAATTGCCGCGGATTGCCGTGGCGCCGCCGGCCACCGTCATTGGCAAGTCGACCGTGCCGGCCATGCAGTCGGGCATTTATTGGGGCTATGTGGGCCTGATCGAGGGTATTGTCAGCCGCATGAAGGCAGAGCTCGGCACCGCGTCAACCACGGTGGCGACCGGCGGGCTCGCGCCGCTTTTCGCCCATGGCACCAAGGCGATCGATAAGGTCGACCCCGACCTTACGATCATGGGGCTCTATGAAATCCACCGGCGCAATGCGGTTCGACGGTCATGAGCGAGTCAGTTCGGATCGAACGCAACGCGCTTCATTTCTTGCCGCTCGGCGGATCGGGCGAGATTGGGATGAACCTCAACCTCTATGCCTGCCGTGGTAAGTGGTTGATGGTTGATCTCGGCATTACGTTCGCGGGCGATACCGTGCCCGGTGTCGACGTTTTGATGCCCGACCCAAGCTATATCGAGGAGCGGCGCGACGATCTGCTCGCCATCGTGTTGACCCACGCGCACGAGGATCATCTGGGTGCGGTCGCCTATTTATGGCCGCGTTTGCGTTGCCCGGTTTATGCCACCCCGTTCACCGCGGCCGTGCTGCGCGACAAGTTGAACGAGGCGGGCCTCTTGGGTGAGGTCGAGCTGATCGAAATGCCGCTCTCGGGGCGGTTTACCATCGGCCCGTTCGATCTCGAATACATCACGCTGACCCATTCGATCCCAGAGCCGAATGCGCTCGTCATCCGCACCGATTATGGCACGCTCCTTCACACGGGGGATTGGAAGATCGATCCCGAGCCGATGATCGGCGAGCCGACCGACCGTGCCGCGCTCGAACAGCTCGGCAATGGCGAGGTGCTCGCCATGATTTGCGATTCAACCAACGCGCTGTCACCCGGTCGTTCGGGCTCGGAGGGTGACGTCAGACGCAAACTGATCGAGATGGTGGGCGAGGCCGAGGCTGGCCTCGCGGTGACGCTGTTCGCCTCCAACGTGGCGCGATTGGCGAGCGTGGCCGTCGCCGCGCTCGAAAACGGGCGTGAGCCGGTGTTGGTTGGTCGTTCGCTTTGGCGCTATGTGAAGGCGGCGCGCTCGGTCGGGTATCTGGGCGAAGAGATCAGATTTCTGAACGAGGATGAAGGCGCGGCGCTCGAGCCGAGCCAGGCGCTCTATCTCTGCACCGGTTGCCAGGGCGAGCCGCGGGCCGCGATGGCGCGCATCGCGGGCGATTCACATCCGCGTATCAAGCTTCGCCAGGGCGATCGGGTGATCTTTTCCTCGAAAATCATTCCGGGCAATGAACTGGCGATCGGGCGCATGCACAACCGGCTCGCCATCCACGGCATCGAGGTGTTGACCGAACGCGATCATGACGTGCATGTCTCGGGCCATCCGTGTCAGGACGAGCTAAGCGATATGTATCGCTGGGTGCGCCCGCGGATCTCGATCCCGGTTCATGGCGAGTTCCGCCATATGTTCGAGCACGCCGCGCTCGCGCGCAGCCTTCAAGTGCCCGAGACGATCAATGTGGTGAACGGCCAGGTGGTTAGGCTCGCGCCGGGGCCGGCGGGGATTATCGGCACCGTGCCCACGGGGCGGCTCGCGGTCGATGGCTCGCAGCTTTTGCGGCTCGATCACGAGACCTTGCGGGCGCGGCGGCGCTTGAAAGACAATGGCGCTGTTTTCGTTTCGCTCGTGCTCGATGGACGGGGCGCGCTGTTGACCGAACCGAGAGTGTCGAGCCATGGCGTCGCGGCCGAGGAAGATACCGACCCCGAACACCAGGAAATCGCTGACGCGGTCGAAAGCGCGGTCGACAAGCTCGACAAAAAGGAACGGCGCGATTTAGAGATTGTACGCGAGGCGGCGAGGCTGGCCGTGCGGCGCAAGGTCTTGGCGCGTCGGGGCAAGCGTCCGGTGATCGACGTCTTGATCTCCCGAGTGTAGGAATCGGCGCTCAACCATGAGCCCCATACGATGATCGGACGGTTGAATCACATCGCCATCGCCGTGCCAGACCTCAAGGCCGGGGCTACGGTTTATCGCGACACCTTGGGGGCTAAGGTCTCGGCGCCGCTCGATTTGCCCGAGCATGGCGTGACGACCGTGTTCGTCGAATTGCCCAATGCCAAAATCGAACTCATTCACCCGCTGGGTGACAAGTCCCCCATTGCGAGCTTTCTTGAGCGCAACCCGGCTGGCGGTATTCATCATGTCTGCTATGAGGTGGATGACATTCGCGCGGCGCGCGATCGGCTCAAGGCGGCGGGCGCGCGCGTGCTGGGCGACGGCGAACCTAAAGTCGGTGCTCATGGCAAACCGGTGCTCTTTTTGCACCCCAAGGATTTCCTCGGCACGCTGATCGAAATAGAGGAACGCTGAGCATGGGCCCAACCGCGATCGCGCTTGTGTTCATCATCATCTGGTGGCTGATCTGGTTCATGGCCTTGCCGATTGGCGTCAAGCCGCCGGCCAAGGTCGAACCCGGCCATGCCACGAGCGCACCCGACAAGCCGATGCTCGGCAGGAAAGCCCTGATCACGACCGCGATCACCATCGTGATCGTCGGCATCATTGTCTGTGTTGTCGAGGTGGGTTGGCTTTCGCTTGCGGATTTCGGTGAGTAGGGCGGGGCGATGACTGGCTATTGCGAAGCAGCGGTCGATTACCCCATCCACGGGCCCTATCACGACCGCGATTACGGATTTTCTTTGCGTGATGATGCGGCGCTATTCGAGCGGCTCGTGCTTGAAATCAATCAGGCGGGGCTTTCCTGGCTTACCATCTTGAAAAAGCGTGCGTCGTTTCACGCGGCCTATGATGGTTTCGATATCGATAAAGTGGCGCGCTATGGCGCGCGCCAACAGGCGCGCCTGATGGCAGATGCCGGCATCATTCGCAATCGGCTCAAGATCGAGGCCGCGATTGAAAACGCGAAGCGGCTGCAAGCGATCCGCGAGAGTCATGGCTCATTCGCCGCGTGGCTCGACGCGCACCACCCCCAGGACTTAGAGGCTTGGGTCAAACTGATGAAGCGGACCTTCCGCTTTACCGGAGGCGAGATTGTGCGCGAATTTTTGGTTTCGACCGGCTATTTGCCCGGCGCTCATGCGCCCCGCTGCCCGATTTATGTGCGTGCGCTAAAGGCCAAACCGCCCTGGACGCGCGTCGGCTAAGGGTTCTTTAACCGATCCCGGCGAGCCTTAAGCCATGAAGACATCAAAATTCATTGGCCTTTTTTGCGCGGTGCTCGTCGTGCCCGCCCTTGCCATTGGCGCCGAGCAATCGGCCGATTTGCTGAGCCAAGGCGACCCGTCGGTTAGTACCGATGAGACGGTCACCACGGGCGATCCGTGCGATGCGGTTAGAGATTACCAGCCGGCCCCCGACGTCCCCTATCAAGCGGGTGTCGACGTCGATGGCAATCCGGTCACGCCGGCCGATCTCGATGATGGGCCGCGCTCTCTCTTTGGCGCCAATTATGAGCACAATGTGGCCCTGGTTCTGCCGCTGAAGGACGCGACCGATGCCGGCCCCGGTACGGGCGCCGAGCGAGTCGCAAATAGCGATGTCTCGGTCGGCCAGGTGGCGGTGCGCGACGGCAAGGTCTATTTCGGTGACCAGCTGATCGGCAATCAAGGCGCCGAGGCGCTTCCGCAAGCCTGCGCCATGCGTCAGGCCAAATCCACGAATTAGCCTCGCCTTCCCGCCGCCGGTTGCGCTCGCGGCGGTCCTTCGGCATATAGTCCTGCCGGCCGGGTTGGCCCGAGCCGCCCGCAATGCAGGAACCGTCATGCGGCTGTCGAGCTATTTCCTCCCCCTCTTGAAAGAAAACCCGACCGAGGCGCAGATCGTCTCGCATCGGCTCATGCTGCGCGCTGGTATGATCCGCCAATCGAGCGCCGGCATTTATACCTGGCTGCCGCTCGGCCATCGCGTGCTGCGCAAGATCGAGCAGATCGTGCGCGAGGAGATGGATGCCGCCGGTTGCCAGGAACTCCTGATGCCCGCCATCCAGCCGGCCGAGCTTTGGCAAGAGAGCGGGCGCTATGACGCCTATGGCAAGGAGATGCTCCGCATCACCGACCGCCATGATCGGGCGATGCTGTTCGGCCCGACGCATGAGGAAGTGATCACCGATCTGTTCCGCACCAGCGTCAAGAGCTATCGCGATTTGCCGAAGAACCTCTATCAGATCCAATGGAAATTCCGCGACGAGGTGCGTCCGCGCTTTGGCATCATGCGTGGCCGCGAATTCCTCATGAAGGACAATTATTCCTTCGATCTCGATTTCGCCGGCGCGCGGCACTCCTACAACAAGATGTTCCTGGCTTATTTGCGTACCTTCCGCCGCATGGGCTTGACCTCGATTCCGATGCGCGCCGATTCAGGCGCGATCGGCGGCGATATGAGCCATGAGTTCATCGTGTTGGCGGAGACTGGCGAGAGCGCGGTTTTTTGTGACAAGGCGTGGCTCGATGCCGATCCCTTGAAAGAGACCATCGATTACGGCGCCGATTTGCAGCCCTTCGTCGATCGCTGGACCAGCCTCTATGCCGTGACCGACGACAAGCACGATCCAAAGGCCTGCAAAGTGCCGGCTGAGCGTCTCTATGAGGGCAGGGGCATCGAGGTCGGGCATATTTTCTATTTCGGCAATAAATACTCCAAGGCAATGAATGCGCGCGTAACCGATGAAACAGGCGCCGAGGTGTTTGTCGAAATGGGCTCGTATGGCATTGGCGTGTCGCGTCTCGCAGGCGCGGTGATCGAGGCGAGCCACGACGACAAGGGCATCATCTGGCCGGCGCCGATCGCGCCGTTCACGCTCGGCGTGATCAATCTCCGCAGCGGCGATGCGGCGTGCGATGCCATGGCGGGCGATCTCTATGCGAAATGCCAAAAGGCCGGCATCGAGGTACTCTATGACGACCGCAATGAACGCGCGGGCGTTAAATTCGCCTCGATGGATTTGATCGGCCTGCCCTGGCAGGCGGCGATCGGCCCGCGCGGCGCGGCGGCTGGCAAGGTCGAGCTCAAGGCGCGCGGCGCCGCCGGGCCGGCCGAGGAACTCTCGGTCGATGCGGTGATTGCCCGCTTGAGCGCGAATTAGACGATGTTTTCCGCCTTCGAGCGCATGGTGGCGTTTCGCTATTTGCGCGCGCGGCGACAAGAAGGTTTCGTCTCGGTCATCGCGGCGTTCTCGCTCGTCGGTATCGCGCTCGGCGTCGGGACGTTGATCGTCGTGATGAGCGTGATGAACGGCTTTCGCGAGGAGCTGCTCGACCGCATTCTTGGCCTCAATGGCCATATGATGATTTATGCCGAGGCCACGCCATTCACCGATTATGACAAGGTGGCCGGCGCGCTCGGGGCCATTCCCGGTGTGATCGCGGCCGCACCGATGATCGAAGGCCAGGTGATGGCAACCAGCCGCACGGGGGCGACCGGCGCCCTGGTGCGGGGCTTGCGCGGCGCCGACCTCGCCAAATATCCGCTGGTCGCCGCCAGCATCAAAGCCGGCTCGATCGACGGTTTCCAAAAGGGCGAGGGCATCATCGTGGGCGACCGCTTGGCGGCGCGTCTTGGCGTCGCGGTTGGTGGGCAGATCACCCTCATTTCACCGCAGGGCAACCCCACCGTGATGGGCGTGGTGCCGCGCGCGCGGGCGTTCACCGTGGTCGGGACGTTCAATGTCGGCATGTATGAATATGATTCGAGTTTCGTCTATATGCCGCTCGATCTGGCGCAGCTCTATTTCAAGCTGCCGGGTACGGTGACCGGGGTTGAGGTGATGACCGACAATCCCGATGAGATCATGCGCTTTGCCATGGCGGCGCATGAAGCCGTCGGGCCTGGTTATCGCGTGATCGATTGGCGCCAGACCAATTCGCATTTCTTCACGGCGCTGGAGGTGGAGCGCAATGTGATGTTCATTATTCTGGCGCTCATCGTGTTGGTCGCGGCGTTCAACATCATCGCCGGGTTAATCATGGTGGTGAAGGACAAGGGCCGCGACATCGCGATCATGCGCACCATGGGCGCGACGCGCGGCCAGATCATGCGCATCTTTTTCATGAATGGCGCGGCGATCGGTATTGTCGGCACGCTTGTTGGCCTCGGCCTCGGCGTCGCCTTTGCGTTGAATATCGATTCGATCAAGACCTGGCTCGAAGGCTTGACCGGCACCGAGCTGTTCGCGCCCGAAGTGCGCTTCTTGACGCAATTGCCGGCCAAGATCGAGGCGGGCGAGGTGGTCACCGTTGTCGTGATGGCGCTGGGGCTTTCGCTCCTTGCCACGATCTATCCGTCGTGGCGCGCGGCGCGGCTCGATCCGGTCGAGGCCCTTCGTTATGAATGAGCGGGGCCAAGCCGTTCTCGAATTTAGGGACGTCAGGCGAACCTTCGTGCAGGGCGGTCAGTCGCTTGACGTGTTGAAGGGCATATCCTTCTCGCTTCATGCGGGCGAGATCGTGGCGCTGACCGGCCCATCGGGCTCGGGCAAATCGACGCTCTTGCAAATCGCGGGGCTCCTAGAGCGGCCGAGCGGGGGCCAGGTGATCATTGCGGGGGAGTCCGGCGCGCGTCATGGCGACCGCCGCCGCACACAAATTCGCCGTGAGAAGCTTGGCTTCGTCTATCAATATCATCATTTGTTGCGGGAGTTTTCGGCGCTCGAAAACGTCGTGGTGCCGCAGCTGATCGCGGGTGTGCCAAAGTGCAAAGCGCGCGAGCGGGCGCGCGTGCTGCTTGCCAGTCTTGGCCTCTCGGCGCGGGAAGGGCATCGGCCGGCGCGTCTCTCGGGCGGTGAGCAGCAGCGTGTCGCGATCGCCCGCGCGCTCGCCAATCAACCGGTGCTGCTTTTCGCGGATGAGCCAACCGGCAATCTCGATCATGGGACAGCGGATTCGGTGTTTCAGGCCTTGCTCGCGATCGTGCGGCAATCGGGCCTCGCGGCGTTGATCGCGACGCATAATGCCGAGTTGGCTGCACGCATGGACCGTCGGCTTGGCCTCGATGACGGTCGCCTGACCGAGTACTAAAAAAGAGGCGCGCCATGGGGCGCGCCTCTGGATCTCAGTCGATCGCCTGCGCGATCAATAGAGCCCGGTCTTGTAATTATCTTCGACGAACTCGTCGGCGTCCTTGATCTCTGTCGCGGTCGGCGGTTTGCCGGGAGGCGCGACTTGTTCAAGGATCATGTGCGCGAGGCTCGGCATATCCTGGCGCTTTTGATATTTCGTGGGATCCCACAGGCTTGAGCGCGTGAACGCCTTGGCGCAATGTAAGAACGCCTCGTTCACCTCGATCATGATGCCAACCTTGGGTGCCTTGCCGCGAATCTTGGCCTTATCGGCCAGGCTGTCGTCCTGCACGATGCGGGCCTTGCCGTTGACGCGCAGCGTGTCGTTGAAGCCGGGGATCATGAACAAGAGCCCGACATTCGCGTTCTCGGTGATGTTGGACATGGTGTCGAGCCGGTTATTGCCGGGCCGGTCGGGCAGGAAGAGGTGATTGTCGTCGATGATCTGCACGAAGCCGGCTGGATCGCCGCGCGGGCTCACATCCGCCTTGCCTTGCGCGCTTGCCGTGCCGATGCACAGAAAGGGCGAGCGGCGGATAAATTCCTTGCAGTGCTCGTCGAGCTTTGGGCGCGATTTATGGATGGCGATATCCATGGTCGGCCCCATGATGTCGCGCAATTTGGCTTCGTTTTCGACGACGCGGGCCGACCCATTGGCAGACATGTCTTCCTCCATATCGTGGTGCACCGATCTGACGCGCGATCTTGCGCCTCGCTGGGAAGACTAGCAGCTTTGGCTGGGTTTTGAAATCGGGGTCGGGCCCTTTGGCTCAGAGCGGAAATCTCTTATCGCCGCCCGCTCGCGGCGCGCTAAGATCAGCTTCCCCGCCCACGAGTCCGAGCGCGCCATGAGCCATGCCGATTTCATTCATTTGCGCGTCCATTCGGCTTACTCGCTGTCGGAAGGCGCGATCAAGGTCGATGAATTGGTTGCGCTCTGCGGTACCGAGCACATGCCGGCGGTGGCGGTGACCGATCGGGGCAATTTATTCGGGGCGCTGGAGTTTTCCTTGGCGGCGGCGAAGGCCGGGGTCCAGCCCATTATCGGTTGCGAACTTCCGATTGAGCCGGTGTTGCCGGAGGGCCGCAAGCCCGCGCCCGATGCGCGCGATTGGCTCGCGCTCTTGGCCCAAAACGAGACCGGCTATCGAAATTTGATGAAGCTCTCGAGCAAGCTGTTTCTCGATGGCGACGCTCATGCCGCGCCGCGCCTTGGGCTGGAGGCCATCGAGGCTCATAGCGGGGGATTGATCGCGTTGAGCGGCGGCCCGGCGGGGCCGGTCGGGCGGTTGCTCCTGGCTGGGCAAATCGATGCGGCGCGGGTTTTGCTCGATCGTCTGGCGCGGGCGTTTCCGGGGCGGCTCTATGTCGAACTGATGCGTCATGGCCTCGAAGAGGAATCGCGGACCGAGGCGGCCTTTATCGAATTGGCGGATGCGCTCGATCTGCCCCTCATTGCGACCAATGACGCCTATTTCGGTCCGCGCGATATGCAGGCTGCGCACGATGCGCTCCTCTGCATCGCCGATGGGATGTTGGTTGACGAGCCGGAGCGGCGCCGGCTGACCGCCGATCACGGCTTTCGCTCGGCGGCGGAGATGCGCGCTCTGTTCGCCGATCTGCCCGAGGCGGTGGATAACACGCTCGTGGTGGCGCGGCGCTGCGCCTTCAAGGTGGAGGCTCGCGCGCCTATCCTGCCGCCCTTCGCGGACGGCAATGGCATGGACGAGGCGACGCTACTGACCCGTGAGGCCAGACTTGGCCTCGAGCAACGGCTGGTCGATCATGTTTTCACGCTGGCGATGGACGAGGCCGCGCGCGAGGCTGCCGCGACGCCCTATCGCGATCGTTTGGCCTATGAGCTCAAGGTCATCATCGAGATGAAATTTCCGGGCTATTTTCTGATCGTCGCGGACTTCATCAAATGGGCGAAGACGAATGACATTCCGGTCGGCCCGGGGCGCGGCTCGGGCGCGGGCTCGGTGGTCGCTTGGGCGCTCACCATCACCGATCTCGATCCCTTGCGTTTCGGCCTTTTGTTCGAGCGGTTTCTCAACCCCGAACGCGTATCGATGCCAGACTTCGATATCGATTTTTGCCAAACGCACCGCGATCGCGTGATCGAATATGTACGCGACCGCTATGGCGCGGAGCGGGTGGCGCAAATCATCACCTTCGGCAAATTGCAGGCGCGCGCAGCGTTGCGCGATGTCGGGCGCGTGCTCGGCATGAGCTATACGCAAGTCGATCGGCTATGCAAATTGGTGCCGAACAATCCGGCCAATCCGGTCACCCTGAAGCAGGCGATCGATGGCGAGCCGCAATTGCAGGCCGCGCGCGATAGCGAGCCGCAAGTCGCGCGGCTGATGGATATCGCGCTTCGGCTCGAAGGGCTCTATCGTAACGCCTCGACCCATGCGGCCGGTGTGGTGATCGGCGATCGGCCACTCGATGAGCTCGTGCCGCTTTATCGCGACCCGCGCGGCAGCATGATGGCGACCCAGTTTTCGATGAAATATGTCGAGCTGGCCGGCCTCGTGAAATTCGATTTTCTCGGGCTCAAAACGCTCACCGTGCTTGAGCAAGCGTGCCAGCTCATCCGCGCGGGCGGCGATGAGATCGATTTGCTGAAAATTCCGCTTAATGACGCGAAGACCTACGCCATGCTCGGCGAGGGTGTGACGGTTGGCGTGTTTCAGCTGGAAAGCTCGGGCATGCGCGATGTGCTTCGCCAAATGCGGCCCGACGCGTTCGAGGATATCATCGCCCTTGTCGCGCTCTACCGGCCGGGCCCGATGGATAACATCCCGAAATATATTGCCTGCAAGCACGGCACCGAGCAGCCTGATTATCTGCACCCAAGTCTGATCGATACGCTGAAGGAAACCTTCGGTGTCATCATCTATCAGGAACAGGTGATGCAGATCGCGCAAGTGTTGGCCGGGTTCAGCCTCGGCAGCGCCGATCTGTTGCGCCGTGCGATGGGCAAAAAAATCAAGGCCGAGATGGCCGCGCAGGAAGAAGCCTTCGTCAATGGCGCGATGCAGAACGGCGTCACAAAGGTCGACGCCGCGCGTATTTTCGAGTTGGTCGCGAAGTTCGCCGGCTATGGCTTCAACAAATCGCACGCCGCAGCCTATGCGTTGGTCGCCTATCAGACCGCCTATTTGAAAGCCAATTACCCGGTTGAGTTCCTGGCCGCCTCGATGACGCTCGATATGGGCGATAGCGACAAGATCAACGCCATGCGCCAAGAGCTCGATCGTTTGTCGATCCAACTTTTGCCGCCCGACATCAATCGCTCGGATGCCATTTTTTCGGTTGAGCGCTTGGCCGAGGGCCGGCGTGCGGTGCGTTATGCCTTGGCGGCTATTCGGAATGTCGGGGTCGCGGCGACGGAAACGATCTGCGCCGCGCGTCAGCAGGGCGGCGCGTTTGCCGATCCATTTGATTTAGCGGCGCGGCTCGATGCGCGTGCGGTCAATAAGCGGCAGTTGGAAAATCTGATCAAAGCCGGTGCGTTTGACGGGATCGAGCCGAACCGCCGACGCTTGTTCGATGCGGCCGAACTCCTGGTGCGTTATGCCGCCGTGTCGGCAGAGAGCCGGGTGAGCAAGCAGGATTCGCTGTTCGGCGCGGCGACCGGGGTTGAGGCCGCGCGCCCCGTATTGCCGGCGGTGCCCGACTGGCCGCCGCTTGAGCGCATGATGAGCGAATATGAGGCGATCGGGTTCTACCTTTCGGCGCATCCGCTCGATGGGTGCTCGGGCGCACTTGCGCGGCTTGGGGCGACGCCGCTCGATGGCGTGGCGGCGGCGGTCGAGCGCGGCCTGGTGCGGCTCAGGGTTGCCGGGGTCGTGCTCGGCAAGCAGGAGCGCGGTGCGGCTGGCCAGCGCTTCGCCTTCATTCGAATTTCCGACACGACAGGAAGTCATGAGGTCGCGGTGTTCCGAGAAAGCTATGCCGAGGCACGCGAGCTGATTGAGCCGGGGCGCTCGATTCTGATCACGGCGACCGCGCGGGTCGATGGGGGCGCGGTCAAGCTGACCGCCCAGACCATCGAGGATTTGGGCCCGCGGCTCACCGGGCAGATGAACGGCTTGGAAATCCGGCTGCGCGATGCCGGCCCGCTCAAGCCGCTTTCGGAGCTGGTCAAAAGGGCGAAACCGGGCAAGGCCAGGCTTTCACTCCTGATTGAGCGGGGCGATGAGGAAATCAGCATCGATTTGGCCAATTCGTTCAGCTTGACGCCCGCCATGAGGGCTGAAATCGCGGCCATTCCGGGGGTTCTTGGCGTCACGGACGCCTGAAAGCGGCCGGCTTAGCCGCTTTCCGCTTGCCAGGACGGCAGGCTAGGGGTATCAAGCGCGCGCCTGGGAGACCGGGCAAATTCACACGCGGGCGGGCCGGCGCGGCGCTTTAGGGGGCGGCGGCGGTCGGACCGGTGCGGCGGGCCCAGGCCCGACCGCCACAGTCTGCGGCGGCATAACCGGAAATAGGATACCAATTCAATGGCTTTGCCTGAATATAGCATGCGTCAGTTGCTCGAGGCTGGCGTGCATTTCGGCCACCAAACCAAGCGCTGGAACCCGAAGATGGAGTCTTTCATCTTCGGCATTAGGAACGGCGTCCATATCATCGATCTGGAACAAAGCGTGCCGTTGCTCGACCACGCGCTCCAGGTGCTGCGCGATGCCGCGGCGTCGGGTGGGCGGGTGCTCTTTGTTGGCACCAAGCGCCAGGCCCAAGAGCCGATCGCCGAGTGCGCCAAGCGCTGCGGCCAGTATTACGTCAACCACCGCTGGCTCGGTGGCATGTTGACCAATTGGAAGGCGGTCTCAGGGTCGATCCGCACCATGATCGACCTCGACCAAAAGCTCTCTGAGAGTGAGATCGGCCTGACCAAGAAGGAAATCCTCCAATTGACGCGGCGGCGCGACAAACTCGCCCGAGCGCTCGGTGGCATTCGCGAAATGGCGGGCCTGCCGGCGATCATCGTGGTGATCGACACCAACAAGGAATCGATCGCCATTCAAGAGGCGACCAAGCTGCATATTCCGGTCGTCGGTATCCTTGATAGCAATTGCGACCCGAGCTTCATCACGCACCCGATCCCCGGCAATGACGACGCCACCCGTGCGATCAATCTTTATTGCGATCTGTTCGCGCGCGCGGTGCTCGACGGTCTGCAGGCCGAGATGGCCGCGGGCGGCAAGGACATCGGCGCAGCCGATGTGGTGATCGAGACCCTACCTTCAGTCGCCGGCGACGGCGCGCCAGCCGCACCGGCGAGCTGACATCAAGACCCGATTAGAGGAGAAGCGGCATGGCTGAGGTATCGGCTGCGCTGGTCAAGGATCTGCGCGAGAAAACTGGCGCCGGCATGATGGATTGCAAGAAGGCGTTGGCCGAGACTGCCGGCGACGTCGAGGCGGCGGTCGATTGGCTGCGCAAGAAGGGCCTAGCCGCGGCCGCCAAGAAGGCCAGCCGGGTGGCGTCGGAAGGCCTGGTCGGTCTGGTGGTCGAGGGTGCCAAGGGCGCCGTCGTCGAGGTCAATTCCGAGACCGATTTCGTTGCGCGTAATCCGCAGTTTCAAGAGACGGTGCAGGAAATTGCCCGCGCTTCGCTCGGCGTTGGCGGCGCGCATGATCGTTTGGCGGCGGCCAAACTTGCCAAGAGCGGCCGCAGCGTGTCGGATGAAATCACCCATCTGATCGCCATCATCGGCGAAAACATCAGTCTGCGCCGCAGCCAGGGCCTTACGGTCGGCACCGGCATGATCGCGTCTTATGTGCATGGTGGCGTTGGGACCGGGATCGGACGGATCGGCGTTTTGGTTGCGCTTGAATCATCGGCGCCCGCGGCGGCCCTGAAGGAGATCGGGCATCAGCTCGCCATGCATGTCGCCGCGGCCAATCCGCGCGCGATCTCACCGGCAGACCTTGACCCCGAGCTGATCGCCCGTGAACGCGCGGTGTTGGTGGACCAAGCCAAGACCAGCGGCAAGCCCGACGCGATCATCGAAAAGATGGTCGAGGGCCGGTTGCGCAAATATTATGAAGAAGTCGCGCTGATCGAGCAGATCTGGGTGATCGACGGCGAAAGCAAGGTCGGCAAGGTGGTCGAGGCGGCGGCAAAGGCGGCGGGCGCCTCCATCACCATCAAGGGCTTTGTGCGCTTCGCGCTTGGCGAGGGTATTGAGCGGAAGGAAAGCGATTTCGCCAGCGAAGTCGCGGCCGCGGCCAAGGGCTCCTGAGCCAGGTTCCGGAAGGCGCCAGAAGTATCTGCCAATGTGGCAGGGGCTGGGCGGCTGTAGTATCGTTTCCGAGGTTGTGGTGAGCTAGAGTCGGCGTGCGTCCGCGCGCAGGCTTGGTCGCGCCGCGTATTGCCTGACCGTCGTTCCCGGAGACCCTATGTCAGCACCTCTCAAATTCCGCCGCGTCCTCCTAAAAATCTCCGGAGAGGCGCTGATGGGCGATGGCACCTATGGCATCGACAACGGCACGGTTGATCGCATCGCGGCCGATATGAAAGCCGTCCATGCGAGCGGCGTGCAACTTTGCGCGGTGGTTGGCGGCGGCAATATTTTTCGCGGGCTCTCGGGGGCTGCCGCCGGGATGGAGCGGGCCAATGCCGATTATATCGGCATGCTTGCGACCGTGATGAACGCGCTCGCGATGCAGCATGCGCTCGAGCGCCACGGCGTGCCGACCCGCGTGCTTTCGGCGATCCCGATGGCGACCATTTGCGAGCCCTATATCCGCCGGCGCGCCACGCGCCATATGGAAAAAGGACGCTTGGTAATTTTCGCGGCCGGTACCGGCAATCCATTTTTCACGACTGACACCGCCGCCGCGTTGCGCGCCGCCGAAATGGGGTGCGATGCGTTGTTCAAAGGGACCAAGGTGGACGGCGTCTATTCCGCCGATCCCAAGCGCGACGCCAAGGCCGTACGCTATGAGGAGCTCACGTTCCTCGACGTTCTGGCCAAGGACCTCAAGGTTATGGATGCTTCGGCGATCTCACTTGCGCGCGATAACAATATTCCCATCGTGGTATTCTCGATTCAGCAACCAGGGGGCCTCGCCGCCGTGTTGGCGGGTAAAGGGCCACACACCGTGATCCGGGAGGACGGACAACGCCATGCCTGATCCCGATCTTGCCGATGTGAAACGACGCATGCAAAGCGCCGTCGATGTGCTGCGCGGCGAATTGACGGGGCTACGCACGGGGCGTGCGTCGGCCAACCTTTTGGAGCCGATCACGGTTGAAGTCTATGGCGCGCACATGCCGTTAAAGCAGGTCGCGACCATCAACGTGCCCGAGCCCCGGATGATCACGGTCCAAGTTTGGGATCGCAGCCAGGTCAAGGCGGTTGAGCGCGCGATTCAGCAAGCCGGGCTTGGGCTCAACCCGATCGCCGAAGGGCAGATGCTGCGTATTCCGATCCCCGAGCTCAACCAAGAGCGCCGCACCGAATTGGCCAAGATTGCGCACAAATATGCGGAACAGGCGCGTGTCGCGGTTCGCAATGTGCGGCGCGATGGTATGGATCGGATCAAGAAGCAGGAAAAGGGCGGCGACCTCAGCCAGGACGAGGCACGCTCTCAAACTGAGCAGACGCAAAAGACGACCGATCAGATGATCAGTCAGATCGACCAGCTTTTGGCGGCTAAAGAAAAAGAGATCATGCAGGTCTGACGCGGATGGCCCTTGCCCCTTCTTATGGTGCGCCGGCGCCGGTTCCCCGGCACGTCGCCATCATCATGGATGGCAATGGTCGTTGGGCGAAGGCGAGGGGCTTGCCACGCATCGCGGGCCACCATCAAGGCGTCGAGGCCGTGCGTCGTTGCGTGCAGTCGTGCACCGATCTTGGCATCGGCTATTTGACGATCTATGCGTTTTCTTCAGAAAACTGGAAGCGGCCGGCTGCCGAGGTCAATGACCTTATGGGCTTGCTGCGCGTCTATATTAGGCGCGAGGTCAGCGAATTGTCGCGCAATGGCGTGCGTATTCGTTTCATCGGCGATCGGGGTCGTCTGGCGGCCGATATCAATCGGCTGATCGAAGAATCGGAAGAGCAGACAAAGGCGAACCGGCGCCTAACCCTGACGGTCGCGGTCAATTATGGCGGTCGACAAGAAATTCTCGATACGGTTCGCACCATCGCGCGCCGTGTCCGCGCTGGCGAGCTTGACCCTGAGATGATCGACGAGACGATGTTCGGCCGTGCGTTGCAGACCGCCGATACGCCGGACCCCGATCTCGTGATTCGCACCAGCGGCGAGCAGCGCGTGAGCAATTTTCTGCTCTGGCAGTCGGCCTATGCTGAGTTCGTTTTCACGCCGACGCTCTGGCCCGATTTCGGCCACGCCGACCTCGAAAGCGCGATCCGCGAATATCAAAGCCGTGAAAGACGCTACGGCGGCGCCGGCGGCTGAGCCGCCCCGTCCCGCGTCCGAGCTGAGGCGGCGCGTGCTTGCGGCCGTGCCGCTCGGGCTCGCCGCGCTCGGGCTCGGCTATCTAGGTGGCCCGGCCTTTTATGCGATTGTTGGGTTGGTCGCGGTCGGCATGGCCTATGAATGGCTGCGCCTTTGCTTCGGGCAAACGCCGTCGGGTCGAAAGGGCGTTGGGCCGGCCATGATCGGCCTCGGGTTTATTGTCCTTGTGGCCTTGGCGACTTCTTGGTTGCGCGGCGGCCTAAGCGATGGCCGGGCGCTCATACTCTGGCTCCTCCTCGTCGTATGGGCGACGGACAGCGGCGCCTATTTCGTCGGCCGCACGCTTAAAGGTCCGCGGCTCTGGCCGAAACTTAGCCCGAAGAAAACCTGGTCCGGGGCGATTGGCGGCCTATTATTAGCTATGATGGTGTCGATCGGGGTTGGTCATGGCGTCGCCGTGGCCGGTTGGACGGGCTCACCCTCGGTCGTCTGCCTGGTCTTCGCTGGATTGATGGCTGGGGTCCTCACACAAGCCGGCGATCTGCTCGAATCCGCTGCCAAGCGCCACTACGGGGTTAAGGATACCGGCGCCCTTATTCCGGGGCATGGCGGGCTTCTCGACCGGCTCGATGGATTCTCAACCGCGGCGCTGGGACTCGCTTTGGCGGTTCTTGGTGGTGGTGGGGAGGCCCTGATGTGGGCCGCTCACTAACTATATTTGTTAGCTACGTCAAATAGTTGTCCGTTCAGTGCGGGCTCCCATAACTTGCAAAAACGCGGTGTGGTCCCTATTATCCCGCGTCGCATCTACGTCGATTCGCGGCGGGGCGAAGTGACGGCGCCAAAGACGACATAAGAGCGAGGACGAACGGCCGAGCTTAGGGTATTGGGTGAGGCCTTCGGATCGACATGGAACTCATTTCAAGTATTTGGGGTTATGCGTGGCCATTCTTAGCCACGATCACCGTCATCGTGTTTGTCCACGAGCTCGGCCATTATTTGGTCGCACGCGCCAATGGTGTGCGCATTGAAGTATTTTCGATCGGCTTCGGCCCCGAACTTTTCGGCTTCCGCGACAGTCATGGTACGCGTTGGAAGCTCAGCCTGTTGCCGCTCGGCGGCTATGTGAAGTTCTTTGGCGATGCCAATGTGGCGAGTGGCGCAAAAGATCCTGCGACATTCGTGCCCATTGAGGAAGATCGTCGGGTTTCATTTTATCACAAGCGGGTCGGGCAGCGCGCCGCGGTTGTGGTTGGCGGCCCGCTTGGCAATTTTGTGTTTGCGATCATCGTGTTTGCCTTCCTCTTTGGTTTTGTCGGCGAACGGTACACGGCGCCGGACATTGTTGATGTGTTGCCCGGGGGCGCCGCCGAATCGGCTGGGATTAAGCCGGGTGATCGCCTGATTGCAATTCAAGGCCAGCCGGTCGAACGCTTTGAAGACCTTCAAAGTGTCGTTGAGACCAACCCTGGCACACCGCTTTCGATCGTCGTGCGTCGTGGTGAAGCGGAGATCGCGCTGACCGCGATCCCGGAGCTCACGCAAGTTACCGACGGATTTGGCGGCACGCGGCAAATTGGACGCTTGGGCGTAAAGGGCGGCCAGGTGGCGTTCCGCGAGGTCGGCACGGGCGAAGCGATGTGGGGCGCGGTTCGCGAAACCTTCACCATTGCGATCAGCACGCTGAAAGCGGTTGGACAGATGATTAGCGGTTCGCGCTCGACCGAAGAGCTCGGCGGTCCGATCCAAATTGGCCGTATGTCGGGGGAAATCGCGAAGGACGGGGCCTTTTTCAGCCTCATCTATTTCATGGCGATCCTCTCGATCAATCTTGGCCTAATCAACCTGTTCCCCGTGCCAATGCTGGACGGTGGGCATTTGATCTTCTATGTTTGGGAAGCGATTGCAGGGCGGCCACTAAAACCGCGCGTGCAGGAAATTGGAATGCGCGTGGGTTTTGTGTTGGTCATTGCATTGATGGTCTGGGTGACAAGCAAAGATCTTATTCGTCTCGGCGTGTTGGACTTGTTCTGAGGCGAGGCCGAATGTGCTGACGCCCAGGCGGCGTAGTCCAACATCTCAGTTGACCCTGGGCATTCTTCTCGCCCTCGCGCTTGGTTTTGGCGTCGGGGTTGGAACGCAGTCCGCGTGGGCGCAAGAGGCAGAGACCAGCACTGAAGCCGTCGGTACGATCGGCGCCATCGCGATTGAGGGCAATGAGCGTATCGAGGCGGAGACCGTCCGTTCCTATTTTTCGATCGGCGTGGGCGATCCCTTCGATGGCGGCACGGTCAACAAAGCGCTGAAGGCGCTGTTTGCCACGGGCCTGTTCGCCGACGTGACGATCCGTCGCGAGGGGGGCACCCTCGTGGTGCGCGTGGTTGAGAACCCGATCATCAACCGGGTGGCCTTCGAGGGTAATCGCAAGATCGACGATACTGCGCTGTCGGCCGAGGTTCAGTTGAAGGCGCGCGTTGTCTATACCCGGCCACGCGTTCAAAGCGACGTTCAGCGCATCCTTGAGATCTACCGGCGAAGCGGCCGATTTGCGGCCAAAGTCGATCCCAAGATCGTGCCGCTGCCGCAAAACCGTGTCGATCTCATTTTTGAAATCGACGAGGGGCCGGTGACCGGCATCACGCGGATCAGCTTTGTTGGGAACAAAAAGTTTGGTGATAGCGAGCTGCGCACTGAGATCGAGACGCGTGAAAGCGCGTGGTATCGCTTCTTCACCAGCGACGACACCTATGACCCAGATCGCTTGACGTTCGATCGCGAGCTCCTGCGTAAATTCTACTTGAAAGAGGGCTACGCCGATTTTCGCGTTCTTTCAGCGGTCGCGGAATTGACGCCGGATCAAGACGGCTTCCTCGTGACGTTTACTGTGGAGGAGGGTGAGCGGTACAATTTCGGCAAAATCGACATCGAGAGCAAACTGAAGGGGATCGACGTCGAAACCTTGAAACCGCAGCTGACCACGTTCGAAAACGAAATCTACAACGCGGATGAGGTCGAAAAATCGATCCTTGCGCTGACCGATGCGGTCGGAAACTTCGGCTATGCCTTCGTCGATATCGAACCGGCGGTTAAGCGAGACCGTGAAAAGCGAATCATCGATTTGACCTACCAAATCGCCGAGGGGCCGCGTGTTTATGTCGATCGTATCGAAATCATCGGCAATGTGCGGACGCTCGATAAGGTGATCCGGCGTGAATTCCGCTTGGTTGAGGGCGATGCCTTCAACGCGGCAAAGGTGCGGCGTTCGCGCGATCGGATCCGCGGGCTCGGCTTCTTTGAGACGGTCGACGTTCAGGCCTCGCCAGGTGAGCAGCCCGATCGTTCGGTGGTGACGGTCGCGGTGCAGGAGAAATCGACCGGCGAATTGAGTTTTGGCGCGGGCTTTTCGACGGCCGACGGGCCGTTGGCCGATATCAGCATCACCGAGCGCAATTTGGTCGGCAAAGGGCAAGATTTGCGGTTGGGCTTTACGATCTCGGCACGCCGTCAAGAGGTCGATCTATCCTTCACCGAGCCCTATTTCCTTGACCGCAACATGTCGGCCGGCGTCGACCTATTCCATCGCATCACGGACTTTCAGTCCGAGAGTTCGTATGATGAAAAGAACTCCGGGATTGGGCTACGAACCGGCTACTCGATCGCCGAGGATTTGTCACACAGCGTCAATTATCGCTTGAGCTTCGATGAGATTCGCAACATTCGGAGCGATGCCTCCCGATTTATTCGGGCGCAGGAGGGCAACTCCACCAAATCGCTGGTCGGGCACAGTCTGCTTTATGATCGTCGCAATAACCGGCAAGAACCTAGTTCTGGATACTATGCAGGATTTGGCCAGGATTTTGCCGGCGTCGGCGGCGACGTGAATTACCTTAAGAACACCGTCCGCGCGGGATATTATTACCCGATAACCGAGGATTTCGTTGCGTCGGTCTCGGGTCGCGCCGGCTATATGTTCGGCCTGTTCGGCGATGATGTACGGGTCAATGACCGCTTCAATCTCGGTGGCGTGAACCTACGAGGTTTCGCCTCCAGTGGCGTAGGGCCACGCGATCTCAACACGGATGACGCGTTGGGCGGCAATGTGCTTTACACAACGACCCTTGAGATAAGTATGCCGCTTCGTTTCATCGATGACGTAGATATTCGGGGGCGGATATTCAATGATGTTGGCAGCCTGTTTAAGGTCGAAGACGAGGGCAATGAGATTGCCGATATCAGCAGCCCGCGCGCTTCCGGCGGTGTCGGGTTCACTTACGTATCTCCGTTCGGTCCGATCCGGGTCGACTTGGCCCAAGCCTATCTCAAGCAAAATTTCGACAAGACGGAGATCTTTCGGTTCAGCTTTGGCACGAGGTTCTAATGGCGCGCGTCGCGTTTGCTTTTGCGTTCTTGGTTGCGGTGCTTCTTGGTGTGCAGTTTGGTGGCGGGACGGCCAGCGCCGCCGCTGCACCGGCTGTGATTGGCGTGGTCGATGTCCAGGTGATCCTGCGTGATTCGACCGCCATGAAGGCGATCCAATCTCAGGTCGAGGAAAAGCGCGGCCAATATCAGACCGATATCTCCGGTCAGGAGAAGCGTCTGCGCGAGCAGGAGCAAGAGCTGAAGCGCCAGCAAACCGTGTTGGCGGCTGATGCATTCGAGGCCAAGCGGCGCGATTTCGAGGCGCAGGTAGCGGCGGTTCAGCGCGATGTGGCGGAGCGTCGACGCACGCTTGACCAAGCCTATGGCGAAGGCCTCAAAGTGGTGCAGAAGGAATTGACGGCGATCATCGCGGCGCTCGCCAAGGAGCGGGGCTTCACGCTCGTTCTGCCCACCGGTCAGACCCTCTATGCCGAGCCCGCGCTCGCCATCACCGACGAAGCGTTGAAGCGGCTCAATAAGAAATTGACCACCGTGACGCTGCAATTCACGGCGCCCGCCGCCAAGTCAAAACAGAAATGAGGCCATGGCCGATCCGCTGTTTCATCGGCGCGCTGGACCGTTTCGACTTGGTTTGATCGCCGAGCGCATAGGCGCGCGGCTTTCAGAAGGGGCAAACCCCAATAGGCTGATCATGGACGTTGCGCCGCTCCAAAGCGCGAGCGCCGACGACCTCAGCTTTTTGGACAACGCGGCCTATGTTGAGGCGTTCGCGGCGAGCCGGGCCGGGGCCTGTATTGTTAGCGCGGCCCATGCGGCGCGCGCGCCGGCTGGCATGGCGCTCTTGGTTTCGGAGCGGCCCTATCGGGCCTATGCGCGGGCCGCGCAGACCTTCTATCCACGTCAACCGCCGGAGCCGAAGATCGCGCCAAGCGCGGCGATCGATCCTTCCGCCCAATTGGGGCCTGGCTGCCGCGTCGAGCCCGGCGCCGTGATCGGCGCTGACGTGGTCATTGGTGCGCGAACGTTGATCGGGGCCAATGTCGTGATAGGCCCGGGCGTGTCGATTGGGGATGACAGTACGATCGGGGCCTGTGCTTCTCTGAGCCATTGCATCGTTGGTGCGCGGGTTCTGATCTATCCCGGCGTTCGCATCGGGCAGGACGGTTTCGGCTTCGCACCCGATCCAAGTGGCCACATCAAAGTGCCGCAGCTTGGACGCGTTATGATCCATGACGATGTCGAGATCGGCGCCAATACCACGATCGACCGGGGCTCCGGTCCCGACACGGTGATTGGGGCCGGCTCGTTTATCGACAATTTGGTGCAGATCGGGCACAACGTGGTGCTTGGGCGGGGGTGCGTGATTGTCGCGCAAGTCGGCCTGTCGGGAAGTACGAAGCTAGGCGATTTTGTGGTCATGGGGGGGCAAGTCGGCGTTGCCGGCCACCTGAATATCGGCACGGGCGCCAAGCTCGCCGCCAAGGCGGGAGTAACACGCGACGTACCGCCCGGTCAGGCCTATGGTGGGTTCCCGGCGGTGCCGATTCGCGAGTGGCACCGCCAAACCGCCACCCTATCGAAACTGAGCAGGAAGCCCAGGTGAAGGCAATGAACGAAACCGAGGCCGGGCCGAAATTGGCCGTCTACGGTCAATACGATATCGAGGCCATCATTGCCGCGATTCCGCACCGCTATCCGTTTTTGATGATCGATCGGGTGGTTGACCTCGTGTCGGACACGAGCGCGGTCGGCATAAAGAACGTTTCGATCAATGAGAATTATTTCCAGGGGCACTTCCCTCGGCGTCCGGTGATGCCGGGCGTGCTCATTATCGAATCTATGGCGCAGACCGCGGCCGTGTTGGTTATGCATACGCTTGGCGCGGCATCGGCCGGCAAGCTGGTTTATTTCATGTCGGTCGACAATGCGCGCTTTCGCCGGCCCGTCGTGCCCGGCGATCAATTGCGCGTTGCCGTCAAAAAGAAGCAGCGGCGCCTTTCGGTCTGGAAGTTCGAGGCTGAGGCAAACGTCGACGGCCGCGTGGTCGCGGAAGCAACGTTCGCCGCCATGATTTTGGAGAATGATTGATGGCGGCGATTCACGCGACCGCCATTATCGAGCCCGGCGCGAAACTTGGCGCCGATGTATCGATGGGTCCCTATTGCATCGTCGGGCGCCATGTCGAGCTCGACGACAATGTCGAATTGGTTTCGCATGTCACCATTGCCGGGCACACCAAGATTGGGGCGCGCACCCGCATCTACCCGTTTGCATCGATCGGCCACCCGCCGCAGGACCTCAAATATAAGGGCGAACCGTCGCGTCTCGTCATCGGCATGGATAACACGATCCGCGAACATGTGACGATGAGCCCGGGCACCGGGGGCGGTGGTATGCTGACGTCGGTTGGCGATCATGGCCTGTTCATGGTGGCCTCTCACGTCGCGCATGATTGCCATGTCGGTAATCACGTTGTGTTGGCCAATAACGCGACGATCGGTGGTCATGTGGTGCTCGAGGATTGGGTCATATTGGGCGGCCTCGCTGCGGTCCATCAATTCGTGCGCATCGGCAAGCACGCGATCATCGGCGGCATGTCCGGCGTCGAGAACGACGTCATCCCCTATGGCTCGGTGATGGGTGATCGGGCGCGCCTAGCGGGGCTTAATGTCGTTGGATTGAAGCGGCGGGGCTTCGACCGCGATGCGCTGCATGATATTCGCCGCGCGTTTCGATTGTTGTTCGCGGACGAGGGCACCATGGCCGAGCGATTGACCGATGTGGCCGAATTGTTCCCCGACAATGAGCCGGTCATGGAGATCGTGCGTTTCATCCAGACGGCGAGCGAGCGGGCGATCTGCCAGCCGCGCCGTAACGCGGCCTAACCATTCGATTGTCGGCATGGCAGAGGCGGTCAAGCTCGGTGTGATCGCCGGTGGCGGGCCCTTGCCACGGGGCGTGGTTGAGCGTTGTCAGGCAAGTGGACGGCCGGTTTTTGTCGTCGCGATCGAAGGCGATACCGAGCTGGCGACTTGCGTTGGCGTGCCCCATGTTTGGCTCAAACTCGGTTCCGTTGGCGCGCTGTTGAAGGCGTTGAAAGCTGAACGCTGTGTCGACGTCGTCATGATCGGGCCGATCGCGCGTCCCTCGTTCAGCGCCCTCAAACTCGATCTGCGCGGCATCGGGCTTTTGGCGAAGATTGGCAAAGCGGCCGCGCAAGGCGATAACGCGTTGCTCGCCATTGTTGTTGGCGAGCTCGAACGCGAAGGCTTCAACGTGGTTGGCGCGGACGATTTGCTCGACGATGCGACGACGCCAAAGGGCGTGCTCGGCAAGATCGCGCCCGATGAGATTGCGCGTCGCGATATCGACATCGGATGCCGCGCGGCACGCCAACTCGGCATTGCCGATATCGGTCAGGCGGTCATCGTGCAGCAAGGGGTGGTGCTCGGCGTCGAGGCGATCGAGGGGACCGACGCCTTGATCGAGCGATGCGGCCGATTGAGGCGCGATGGACTTGGTGGCGTTCTCATTAAAATGAAAAAACCGGGGCAGGAAGCACGCGCCGATTTGCCGACCATCGGGCGGCGCACGATCGAGGGTTTGGCGGTGGCCGGCTTGCGCGGCGTTGCGCTCGAGGCCGGTGGGTCGCTGATCGTCGATCGCGCTGGCGTGATCGACGAGGCCGATCGGCGGGGTGTGTTTGTCATCGGGGTCGTGCCGCCATGAACCAAGGGGCGGCGGCGCCGCTCATTTTTCTGGTGGCGGGGGAAGCCTCGGGCGACGTGATTGGCGGGCATTTGATGGCGGCGCTTAAGCGGCGAACCGGCGGTGCGGTGCGCTTTGCCGGGGTTGGCGGGCCGCGCATGATCGGTGAGGGGCTCATCAGCCAATTTCCGATCGCAGAATTGGGGGTTATGGGTTTGGCGGAAGTGGTGCCGCACATCCCGCGCCTGTTGCGGCGAATTCGTGAAGTCGCCGAGAACGCACATCGTCTCCGCCCGGCTGTCGTCGTGACGATTGATTCGCCCGATTTTTCCTTTCGAGTGCAGAAGCGGCTGCACAAGAGTGGCCTTCGCCGCATTCATATCGTGGCGCCGCAGGTGTGGGCGTATCGGCCCGGGCGCGCGGCAAAGCTCTCCGCCTTCATCGACCATCTGCTCGTTTTGCTGCCGTTTGAGCCGCCGTTTTTCGAGCGTCACGGCCTTGCTTGCAGCTTCATGGGTCACCCGGCGATCGAAGAGGGGTTGGGCAGTGGTGACCCGGCGGCCTTCCGCGCGCGGTACGGCATCGCACCCCAAGCGCCAATCGTGGTTCTATTGCCCGGCAGTCGGCGTAGCGAGGTCGCGCGCATGTTGCCGGTTTTCGCCGCGGCGGCGAAGCGTCTTCGGGCGGCGCACCCCGATCTCCAGATCGTGTTGCTTAGCGTCTCGCATTTGGTAATTTTCGTGCGCGAGCTTCTCGTGCGGTTCGGTCTTGAGGCGCTGGTGGTCGAAGGGCGCGCGGATAAGCTTGGGGCCTTTGCCGCCGGGCGGGTGGCTTTGGCCGCCTCGGGCACGGTCACGCTCGAACTTGGCCTGGCCGGCCTTCCCATGGTGGTTGGCTATCGAATGAACCCTTTGACCGCCGCCATTGCCCGCCGCGTTGTGCGGGTGCCGCATGTCGCGATGGTCAACCTCATTCTCGGCCGCGCGCTGGTGCCCGAATTATTGCTCGGCGCTTGTACACCGGAGCGTCTCACACCGGCGCTTGACGAGCTTTTGGTTGACGGCGCCGCTCGGCGTGCTCAAATCGATGGCTTCAAGGAGGTCGCTCAGCGACTTAGAGCGGGCGAGAGCGTGCCAAGTGAGCAGGCGGCCGGGCTTATTTTAAATCTGATCGGCCCTCGGGCCGGGGGCAAATAATAGAGGGAGACCTTAATGGCGAACGCGGCAGCGACAGGCCTGGGAGCGTGCATCCTCCACACCATGATTCGAGTGAAGGATCTCGATCGTTCGCTCGATTTTTATACCCGGCTCCTCGGCATGAAACTCTTGCGCAAAAATGACTATCCGGGTGGCCGCTTCACGCTGGCGTTTGTCGGTTTTGGCGACGAGGCCTCGAGCGCCGTGATCGAGCTGACACACAATTGGGATCAGGCCGAGCCCTATAGTCTCGGGTCCGGATTCGGCCATGTTGCGATCGGCGTGCCCGATATCTATGGCACGTGCAAGGCGCTCGAGGCCGAGGGCGTCAAGATCCCACGCCCGCCGGGGCCGATGAAGCACGGCTCGACCGTGATCGCCTTCGTCGAAGATCCGGACGGCTACAAGATCGAATTGATCGCGCGCTGAGCGAGCTTAAATTAGCAGCAACCCGGCGATCAGGCCGCCGAGCGCGGCCGAGGCGGACGTGACTGCGATGAACCGCCGGGTGCCGGTCAGGTGAAGGCGCGGCGGCGCGTTATCATTGGCGGCGGGCGCGAGCCCACGCGCGCGATGGGCGCCGCCCAACGCCGGGTTGCTGAGGCGCGGCTTGTGGCCGCGCCCTGATTTCTCGGCGCTTCTAACCACGTTTGTCGAGCGGCACATAGGCGCGCTCGGGTGAGCCGGTATAAAGCTGGCGCGGCCGGCCGATCTTCTGCTCCGGGTCCTCGATCATTTCTTTCCACTGCGCGACCCAACCGACCGTGCGCGCCACCGCGAACAACACGGTGAACAATTTCGTCGGGAAGCCGAGCGCTTTCAAAATAATGCCCGAATAGAAATCGACATTCGGGTAGAGCTTGCGCTTATGAAAATACTCGTCTTCCAGGGCGATGCGCTCAAGCTCCATGGCGATTTCGAGCAGCGGCTCGTCCTTGATACCAAGGTCGGCCAACACCTCATGGCAGGTCTCGCGCATGACGTGCGCGCGCGGGTCGAAATTCTTGTAGACCCGGTGGCCGAAGCCCATGAGCTTGAAATTATCGTCCTTGTCCTTGGCGCGCTTGATGAACTCGGGGATGCGGTTCTTGTCGCCGATCTCCTTCAGCATCTTGAGCACCGCCTCGTTGGCCCCGCCATGAGCCGGACCCCAGAGCGTCGCGATGCCGGCCGCGATGCAGGCATAGGGATTGGCGCCCGACGAGCCGGCCAGGCGCACCGTCGAGGTCGAGGCGTTCTGCTCATGATCGGCGTGCAGGATGAGCAGGCGATCGATCGCGCGCGCGTGGATCGGGTTGCTCTTGTACTCCTCGCACGGCACCGCGAACGCCATATGAAGAAAGTTCTCAGCGTAACCGAGGTCGTTGCGCGGATAGATGAACGGCTGGCCGATCGAATATTTATAGGCCATCGCCGCGATGGTCGGCATCTTCGCGATCAGCCGGTGCGACGCGATCATGCGGTGTGTCGCGTTCTTAATGTTGGTGTCTTCGTGGTAAAACGCTGCAAGCGCGCCGACCACGCCGATCATCACCGCCATCGGGTGCGAATCACGCCGGAAGCCGCGATAGAGCAATTGGATCTGTTCATGCACCATGGTGTGGCGCGTGATTGCGGTATCGAATTCGCGCATCTGCGCGGTGCTCGGCAGGTCGCCATTGAGCAGCAGATAGGCAACCTCGAGGAAACTGCTGTTCTCGGCAAGCTGATCGATCGGATAGCCCCGATGGAGCAGAACGCCCTTTTCGCCATCGATATAGGTGATGCCCGACTGGCAGCTGCCGGTCGACATATAGCCGGGGTCGTAGGTGAAAATGCCAGAATCTTTGTATAAGCTGCGGACATCGACCACGGATGGCCCAAGTGTGCCGTCATAGACGGGAAACTCGGTGGTCTTGCTGCCGTCCACCAGTTTGACCGTCCGCGACGGCTTCAATTCCTTGATGACCGTCTTGGTTGGCATAGAACACCCCTCAGAGCAAGAAATCGGCCGCCGAGCGGCCATAGAAACGGATCAGCGCGAACCTCTCGGCTCGCGCGTCTTTCGAACCCTAGCGTCAATCCATTAACCAAATCATAGAGCCGTCAGCCAGGGTTTTCAATGAAGGCCAATTGACCTTGGCCCTCCCTTTGGGGGCTCAGGAATTTGTTAGATCGCCGATCCGGGCGAGGACTTCCTCCCGGCCGAGGGCGGCCATTACGTCGAAAATACCGGGTGAAACGGTCGAGCCGGTGAGGGCCGCCCGAAGCGGCTGGGCGATGGCACCGAGTTTGACGCCCGCACCCTCGGCCGAGGTCCGAACACAGGCCTCAAGCGACGCATTGTCCCAGGCGGGGAGGGCGGCGAGCGCTTGCCCTACAAGGCCGAGTAGGCGTCGCGCTTCGGCCGACACTAATTTGGCGGCCTGGGCATCGAGTGTGAGTGGCCGGGTGCGAAACAGAAAGAGCGCGCCATCGGCGATCTCGATCATTGTTTGCGCGCGCGGGCGAAGCCCGGGCAAGGCGGCGTCGAGCCGGGCGCGCTCGGTCGTGTCGAGGGGGCGACCCAGCGTGGTCTCGATGCGCGCCGTGACCGGCGGGAGCAAAATTTTTGGGTCGGCCTCTTTGATGTAGTGCGCGTTGAGGCTGAGCAATTTTTCCATGTCGAAGCGCGCGGGCGAACGGCCGACCGCCTCGAGCCCGAACCATTGGATCGCCTGTTGGGTCGGGATGATCTCGTCATCGCCATGGCTCCAGCCCAACCGCAACAAATAATTCCGCATCGCTTCGGGCAGGAGACCCAAGGTCGCATAGGCATCGAGCGCGACCGCGCCATGGCGCTTCGAAAGCTTGGCGCCATCAGCGCCGTGGATCAGCGGAATATGGGCGTAGCGTGGGGGCTGCCAGTCACAGGCCAGAAAGAGTTGGGTCTGACGAAACGCGTTGGTCAAATGATCATCGCCACGGATGGCGTGGGTGATGTTCATGTCATGGTCATCGACCACGACGGAAAGCATGTAGGTCGGCGTGCCATCGGCACGCAACAGCACCATGTCGTCGAGTTCGGCATTGGCGACGGCGACGCGGCCCTGAACCAAGTCCTCGACCACGGTCTCACCCGATTGAGGTGCCTTGAAGCGAATCACCGGCTTGATGTCGGGCGGGGCGTCCTTCGGGTCGCGGTCGCGCCAGCGCCCGTCATAGCGCGGCGAACGACCTTCGGCACGCGCGCGTTCGCGCATCTCCGTAAGTTCGGCTGGTGAGCAATAGCAATGATAGGCCTTGCCTTGGGCAAGGAGACCGCGTGCGATTTCGGCATGGCGAGAAGCCCGCGCGAATTGAAAAACCGGCTCGCCATCCCAATCGAGTTCGAGCCAGCGGAGGCCTTCAAGGATCGCGCGCACGGCATCCTCGGTCGAGCGCTCGCGATCAGTGTCTTCGATGCGGAGCAGAAACTTGCCCTTGTGATGACGGGCAAAGAGCCAATTGAACAAGGCGGTGCGCGCGCCGCCGATATGGAGATAGCCAGTCGGCGAGGGGGCAAAACGGGTAATCACGGTCATAGGCGGCGCTCGATCTTTCGGTCAGGATGCCCGGTTCGGGCTTGCGGCGGTGTAGCACAATGGTGCTCAGGGCGGAACCGACGGTCCCCACCGATTGGCCAGGCATCGATCACGATGCCCCACGGTCTGACGCGTGGTCGGGGCGGATAGGCGACGTGGTCTTGGCTTGGCTCATGGCGGAACGCGACCGCTGGGTGCTGTGGCTGCCCGTTTTGCTTGCCCTTGGGGTGGTGCTCTATTTCCACCTGCCGATCGAGCCGCCGATTTGGCCGGCGCTCGCGGCGGCGTTCGGGCTTGGTGTCGTCGCCCTTCTGTTGTTTCGGCGCTATGGCGTGGTCGCGCTCGCGCTCATCGCGTGCGGTACGATTGCGCTCGGCTTCGGTGTCGCGGGCTTGCGCACGCAGGCGGTAAGCGCACCGATCCTCGATGCACCGCTTGGTCCCGTCATGGTGAGCGGTGAGGTGGTCGAGGCCGGCACGGGCGAGCGCGAGCGGCGCGTCGTGCTCGAAGATTTGTTGATCGATGGGCTCGCGCCTGCGGCGACACCCGAGCGCGTGCGCCTGACGCTGCGGGGCAAAGCGGCGGAGGGCGACATGGTCGTGCCGGGTGCGCGGCTCAGCGTGCGCGCGCATCTGCAACCGCCGCCCGAGCCGACCGCCCCCGATGCGTGGGACTTCGCGCGCCAAGCCTATTTCGAGCGGATCGGCGGGATCGGCTATGCCATCGCGGTGCCCGTGCTGATCGCGCCACCTGAAGGTGGCGGCTTTTGGGCGCGGGTCGAGCGTGTTCGTCATGCGGTGAGCCGACGCTTCAACGCGGGTCTCGAGGGCGAGGTCGGCCCCTTTGGCGCGGCGCTCTTGATCGGCGATCGCAGCGCGATGTCGGAAGATTTGATGGGCGCGATGCGTGATTCAGGCTTGGCGCATCTCATCACGATTTCGGGTCTCAATCTTGGTCTGGTCGCCGGCTTCGTGTTCGTCGTGTTGCGGGCTGGGCTCGCGCTCGTGCCGGCGCTCGCTCTGCGCTATCCGATCAAAAAATGGGCCGCCTTTGGCGCGCTGGTCGCGACTTTCGGGTATTTCCTTCTGTCGGGCGGCGGCGTGCCGACCGAGCGCGCGTTTCTGATGACCGCCTTGGTGCTGGTCGCGGTCATGCTGGATCGCACCAGTCTATCAATGCGGCTCCTTATGTGGGCCGCGTTTGTTGTCATTTTTTGTTTTCCCGAGGCGGTGCTTGGTCCCAGTTTTCAAATGTCGTTCGGCGCGACGATCGCGCTGATCGCGGCCTATGAAGCCGTGCGCGGCCCGCTTGCTAAGCTCGCCGCTAGAACGCCCTTCTGGCAGCGACCGGCGTTTTATTTGGCCGCGGTTGGCTTCACCTCTTTGGTGGCGGGCATCGCGACCGGTCCGTTCGCGCTCTATCACTTCAATCGGTTTGCCGATTATGGCCTGGTCGCCAATCTAATTGCCGTGCCATTGACCGGTCTTTGGGTCATGCCCTGGGGGCTCATCGCGCTTCTCCTGATGCCGTTCGGCGCGGAATGGCCGGCGCTCGCGCCCATGTCGCTCGGGCTTGAAGGCATCGCGGCAACCGCGCGCCTGGTGGCGTCGTGGCCAGGCGCGGTCTCGCTGGTGCCCGCCATGCCTGGTCTCGCGCTGGTCTTGATTGTGTTTGGCGGGCTCTGGCTTTGCCTCTGGCGACGACGGGCGCGCCTCCTCGGCGTCCTGCCCATGATCGCGGCGTTGGTCGTGATTGCGCTCGCGCGACCGCCTGATCTTCTGATCGACGGCGCCGCCAAACTCTTTGCCGCACGCGCGCCCGATGGGGGCCTCTGGCTATCATCCGAGCGGCAGGGCCGCTTTCTTGGAGAGGCTTGGTTGAGGCAGGCGGGGCAATCCGAAGCGGGGCCATGGCTGATTGCGCGCGATGATCAGCCTTGCGATGGCGAGGCCTGCGCTTTTTCGATCGCGGGACGCAGCGTGTCGGTGGTCAGCGGCCGCGGCGCGCTTGCTGAAGAATGCCGCCGCGCCGATGTGCTGATTGCGTTGATCCCGCTCCACGCCGCCTGTCGCGGGCCGGCGATTAAGATCGATCGCTTCGATCTATGGCGCGAAGGCACCCACGCGCTCTGGCTGGATGACGATGAGATCCGGGTGCGGACGGTGCGGGAGGCGAGGGGCGAACGGCGAACGGCCCTGGGCGCCGCTACGTCGTTCAGCGCGGCAACGCGCCGCCGCGCGCGATGGTGAGGAGAGAACGACCCCCTAATAGCGCCGCATCAAGCCGACCAGCCGGCCCTGCACGCGCACGCGGCTCGGCCCGAAAATACGCGTCTCATAGGCCGGGTTGGCGGGTTCGAGCGCGATTGATTCGCCCTTGCGGCGGAGCCGCTTCAAGGTCACTTCGCTGTCATCGACAAGCGCGACCACGATGGCGCCGTTCTCGGCGGTCTCACAACGCTGGATGAGCGCTGTATCGCCATCGAAAATACCGGCGTTGATCATCGAATCGCCCTCGACTTCGAGCGCGTAATGCTCGCCCGAGCCCAATAGGCTCGAGGGCAGTTCGAGGCGGGTAGATTCATCGCGGAGCGCCTCGATCGGCACGCCGGCCGCGATCCGCCCATAGAGCGGAACCGAAACGACACGCGCGCGCGCGGCGCTGCCGCCTCGTTCCTGCTGTTGGCCGAAATCGCCGGGAATGACATTGCCACGCAGGCCGCCGCTGGAAGGCACCAAATGTGGGCGGTCTTCGCCGCCCACGGCAATGCGCTGCTGGGGCACCTTGACCACTTCAAGCGCGCGCGCGCGATGCGGCAGACGGCGGAGAAACCCGCGCTCCTCGAGCGCCGTAACCAGCCGGTGAATGCCCGATTTCGAGCGCAGCTTGACCGCCTCTTTCATCTCCTCGAAGGAGGGGGCGGTGTGGTGGCTCTTCATATGGGAATCGATGAAGAGAAGGAGTTCGAGCTGCTTTTTGGTCAGCATGTCGCGGTCTCCACACAAAATCGAACAAACAAGAAACGTTCGGTAAGCGTTCTAGGTAGGTTCCGCGCCGCTGTCAAGGCCCTGGGGGGAGGGCCGCGCTCAGAGATCGTCTAGCCTGATGATCGGTACGCGGCTGCCGGCCTTGGCGCCGGGCGCGCGCGGCGGGCGTACGATCAAGCACCCGGCCTTCGCCATGAGCGACATCATCGAGCTGTCTTGCTTGGCAAAAGGCGCGACATGAATCTGGCCGTCAGGCCCCAATTTGAGGCTGGCTCTGACATAGTCTTGGCGCTCGTCATTGGCCGTGAGGTCGACATCCACCAACGCGGTTTCGCTCTGGTCACCGTCCTCGGTCAGACCAAGCATGCGACCGATCGCGGGCTTCAAAAAGAGGATCGCACAGACCAGGGTCGAAACCGGGTTGCCCGGCAGGCCGAGGAGGCGGGTATCGCCGAGCCTGCCGAACATCAGCGGTTTGCCCGGGCGCATGGCGATCTTCCAGAAATCGAGCTGTAGTCCAATTCCGCCCAGCACATCGCGGACCAAATCATGCTCCCCGACCGAGGCGCCGCCGGTTGTCACCAGCAAATCAGCGCCACGCGCGCCGGCGGCCAGCGCCGTGAGCGAGCCCGCATTGTCGAGCGCGATGCCAAGACTGATTGGCTCCCCGCCAAAACGACGGATCGCGGCGATTAACGCCAACGCGTTCGAGCTAACGATTTGATTGTCGCCAATCGGCTCACCCGGCATGACGATTTCATCGCCGGTCGCCAGCACAGCGACACGCGGCTTTCGGGTCACGCGAAGCCACGGCACGTTCATCGCCGCGGCAAAACCGATGGCCCGCGCATTGAGCCGCCGTCCGGCCTCAAGACCGACCTCGCCCGCTTTGAAATCGAGACCCGCGGGTCGAACATTGCGGCCGAGTGCGGTGCCGTGTCGCACGCTTAGATGTGCCCCATCGGCCTCGACGTTTTCTTGGATGACGACAGTATCGGCGCCTTCCGGGAGTGGCGCACCCGTGAAAATGCGCACGGCTTCGCCCGGTCCAACCTTGCCCCCATAGCGCCCACCGGCATGAACAACGCCAATCTGGCGCAATTCGGCCGGTGCCACCGCAACATCGGCGCCGCGCACGGCATATCCATCCATCGCGGAGACGGGCCAGGGCGGTTGGGTAAGGCGTGCTTTGACAGGTTCAGCCAGAACGCGGCCATCGGCCTCGGCCAGGCTGATTGTTTCGGCAGGTTGGCGCTCGAATGAATCGAGAATGCGCGCTTTCGCTTCGGCGACGCTGAGCATTGCCTAGTCCGCCCGAAACTCGCCGGACTTGCCACCCGCTTTATGCACCAAGCGTAGATCGGTGATGCGCATGGCCCGATCGATCGCCTTGCACATGTCATAGACGGTCAAGGCAGCGACCGAGGCGGCGGTGAGCGCCTCCATCTCAACCCCGGTGCGTGCCGTGATCTTGCAGGTGGCCACGATATCGACCGCGTTGCGCGCGGGATCGCAGGTCAAATCGAGCGTCACGGCATCGAGCGCAAGCGGATGGCAGAGCGGAATCAATTCGGGTGTTTTTTTCGCCGCCATGATGCCGGCCAATCGCGCGACCGAGAGCACATCGCCCTTCTTGATGCCACCCTCCATGATCCGCTTCAGCGTTTCGGGCCGCATCAGCACGCTGGCCGCCGCTGTCGCCGTGCGCTCGGTGGTCGATTTGGTCGAGACGTCGACCATATGCGCGCGGCCCTCTCGATCGAAGTGGCTTAGTCCATCGGCCGGGCTGGCTCCGGCGCCGAGCAAGGTGCGTGTCGCCAACGCGACGTCCGCCTGGCGCATCAGCGATTCGCCGACCAGGAAGCGGCGCACGCCGATCGCCGCCATGCGCACTAGGTCGGCATGGTGTTCAAGCCCGCTCTCGCAAACGACGTCGCGGCCGGCCGGTACGCGTGGCGCGAGCCGCTCGCTGACCGCGAGGTCAACCTTCAAGGATTTCAAATCGCGATTGTTGATGCCGATCAAGCGTGATTTGAGCTTGAGCGCGCGATCGAGCTCGGCCTCGTTATGAACTTCAATCAGCGTGTCCATGCCGAACTCGCTTGCCGCCGCTTCGAGCTCGGCGGCTTGGTCATCGGCCAAGGCGGCCATGATAAGCAAAATACAATCGGCGCCGAGCGCGCGCGCCTCGACCACTTGATAGGGGTCGAGCATGAAATCCTTGCGCAAGGTCGGCAATGAAACGGCATTGCGGGCGAGGGCAAGGAAACGATCCTCGCCTTGGAAATAAGGTACGTCGGTCAACACCGAGAGGCACGCAGCACCGCCATCCTGATAGGCGCGGGCGAGGGAAGGTGGGTCGAAATCGGCACGGATCAGGCCTTTGCTCGGCGAGGCTTTCTTGATCTCGGCGATCAAAGCGAGGCCGCTGCCGGCGGCCCGCCGCGCCAGGGCCGCGGCAAAGCCGCGCGGTGGGTTCGCCGCTTTGGCCTCGGCGAGCAAGGCCGCGAGTGGGCGCGCCGATTTCTGGCGCTGAATATGGTGCCATTTATCGGCGCAAATGCGGGCGAGCGTGTCGCTCATGATAAATCGGTCGGCGGTGGGCGGTTGGTGATTGCGATCAAGGCTTCGAGCGCGGCGCGCGCACGGCCGGTATCGACCGCCCGCGCGGCCAGCTGAAGCCCGGCTTTAAGGTCGGGTGCCTTGTCGGCGATGACCAAAGCGGCGGCGGCGTTCAACAACACGATGTCGCGCAACGGCCCCTTGGCGCCATCGAGCAACTCGCGCAGGAGGCGCGCGTTCTCTTCGCCATCGCCGCCGCGTAAATCTTCGAGCCTGGCCCGTGGCAGACCGACCTCCTCGGGCGTGATCTCGAAACGCCGCACCTGGCCACCCTTGAGTTCGGCGATGTGGCTCGGGCCTGTTGTCGTCAGTTCATCGAGACCATCAGCGCCATGCACGACCCAAACGCGTTCGGCACCGAGATTGCGTAAAACGTGGGCTATCGGTTCGAGCCATTCGGCGGCAAAGACGCCGAGCAATTGACGTTTGGCCCCAGCCGGATTGGAGAGCGGTCCGAGCAGATTGAAAATCGTCCTGACGCCGAGCTCGACTCGTGCCGGCGCGACATGGCGCATCGCGCCATGATGGCGTGGGGCCATCATGAAGCCGATATTGGCCATGCGGAGCGCTTCTTCGATCAGCGGCACTTCGGCATCGAGATTGACGCCAAGCGCGCCAAGCAAATCCGCCGAACCTGAGCGCGACGAGAGCGCGCGATTGCCGTGTTTGGCCACCGGCACACCGGCGCCCGCCACGATGAGTGCCGCCGCGGTTGAAATGTTGAAGCTGCCGCTCGCATCGCCGCCCGTGCCACACGTGTCGATCGCGTGTGACGGCGCGGTGACTTTTACGACTCGTGCACGGAGTGCGAGCGCGCCGCCCGTGATCTCCTCGATTGTTTCGCCGCGCACCCGAAGGCCCATCAAGAACGCGCCCATCTGCGCCGGAGTCGCTTCGCCGGCCATCATGAGTCCAAACGCGTGACGTGCTTGTTCGACGCCGAGTCTCTCGCCCGCCGCGACGTGCCGCAGCACGGATTTCATGTCCTCAACTTGGCTCATCGCCGGTTCGCTCAGCTCCATTGAATTCGATCGCAGCAAACCGGTCGGCGAGGTCGCCGTCAAGGGCGACACAGACGATTGCGCGCATCTTTTACTTAGTTTCTTTGCCACGCCGCGCGAATCGCATTAGTAGAGCCTCAATACGCAAGAGAACCTTTGGTACTCGCCGCTCAGGGAAAAAATGAACCAAATCGGACGTCGTTACGGACATCGGACTTTCGCGCGGCGCGGCAGCGCCCGCGGCAAGGGAATCGGATTCGGCGCGGCTGTGTTGGCCGCGCTTCTTTTTTCAAAGCCGGGCGCGAACACTGTTTATGAGACCGAGGTGCTGACCAGCGCGTTGGCCAGCGAGACGCCGTTTGGCGTATCGGAGATCGTCACGACCGGGCCACGCCTGATCGCCCTGGCCAGCCTTCAGATGCCCAAGCTCGCTTTGCAGTCGCCGCCATGGCGGCGCTTTGCCAGTGTCGCGCAAATTCGGGCCGGCCAACCGGCGATTGCTATCGTCATGGACGACCTTGGTGGGTCTCTGAACCAGGTCGAGGATGTGCTGGGGCTGGATCCCGCATTGACCTTGTCGTTCCTGCCCGGCGGCGCCGATGCACCGCGGTTCGCCGCCATGGCCCATGAGGCGGGGCACGATGTGATGGTCCATATGCCGATGGAGCCGAATGACCCGGGCGTCAATCCTGGCAAGGGGGCGCTCCTGACCGATCAAGACGCCGCCATGCTCGGGCGCAGACTGAACGCGAGCTTGGATCGCTTCGAAGGCTATGTGGGAATCAACAATCACATGGGCAGCCGGTTCACGCGCGATCGACGCGCGATGACGGTGGTGCTCGACGAATTGAAGGCGCGGGGTCTGATGTTCCTCGATTCGAAAACAACGCTGGGGTCGCAGGCATCGGATTTGGCCAAGGGCCTTCGGTTGCCGCTCGCTGAGCGCGATGTTTTTATCGATAATGACAGCACGCCCGAGGCAATTGCCGGTCAGCTTGCGCGTCTCGAAAATCTGGCGCGCGAGCGGGGTGTTGCGGTCGCGATCGGCCATCCCCATGCCACGACGCTTGGAGCGCTCCGCGAATGGCTGCCTCTCGCGCGGGCGCGCGGGCTTGCGATCGTGCCCATCAGCTATGTCGCGGCGTTGAACTGCGATTGCTGATTCGCGGTCCCACTCTATTGGTTTTGTGCCGGGCCGAATAGGCTCTTAAGCCGGGCCTGATTGACGGTAACCCCAATCTGCTGCTCAAGCGTGGCCTGAAACGCGATCACGATATCTTCATCGCGCGCCTGCCCAAGCCCTTGAGCCATGCGCTCGATATCAGCCGCAGCGGCGGCCGGATCGGGCGTTTCGCGGCTTTTCAACATGACAACGGCATAGCCTTCGGGAATTTGCTCGACGATCGGGGTAGGTGCGGCCGGGTCTTGCGCGAATAAAGCGCGTTCAACACTGGGCGTTGAGCCACGGTTCTCACTCTGTTGGTTGCGCACCAAGCCATCTAATTCGACGACCTCGTAGCCGGCCGCCTTGGCCGCGTCACTGAGCGGCGTGCCCGCCTTAACGGTAGCGGCCAGTCCGGCCGCCGCGAGTTCGGTCCGCTTCAAACGCTCGGTCAATTTATAGGTTCCCAACACCTTGTCGCGCACCTCGGCGAGCGGGCGCAGCGTCGAGGGCTCGACGGCGTCAAGCCTGGCTACGAAAGCGCTATCGATTTGGCTGGTGCGGAGGCCCGTATCGGAATCCTTCTCAAGCTCGAAGATGGCGACCACAATGTCATTGCGATCGGCGAGCCCGACCAACACCTCATTGCCGGATTTGTCGAAGCCCGCGGAATCGAGCGTGAGTTTGATGGTGTCGAGACCGACCGCGCTCGCGGCCTGATCGATATTGGCGCCGCTGGCAAGCTCGTCCTCGATGGTTTTCGAAAGTCGCACTAAACTATCGGCGGCGAGGCGGAGCGACATTTCCGCCTTGATGGCGTCATGCGCCTCCTCATAGGTGCGCGTGCGCGCCGGCTTGATGTCGGTGACGCGGTAAAGGCCAAAACCAAAGGGGGTTTCAATCGGGTCGCTCGGTTTGTCGCGCTCGAGCCCGAAGATGACATCGGCGACCGACGCGGGCAGGCTATCCTTGGTCACATCGGTCACGACATTGATGGTAGCGCCTTTTGCGGTGAGGGCTTTGCTCATATCCGCGAAGCTTTGACCTTGGCCGAGCAGCGCGACGCCCTCCTTGATAAGCGCTTCGTCCTTGCTCAACACTTGCTCGATGCCGCGCGTCTCCGGCATTTTGAATTCATTGGCACGCGCGTCGTATTCGGCCTGAAGATCCTCCTCGCTGAGCTCGATCGTGCTGGTGAGCGCTTCCGGCGCGAGCCTCAACAGCGTCACCGTGCGGTATTCCGGCGCGGTGAATTGCGCAGCATGTTCCTTGTGGAACTTCTCGAGCGTGGCCTCGTCGGGCTCGGGCAATTCGAGGGCGTCGTCACGCGGCACGATGGCTGATTGGGCGCCGCGGCGCTCTTGGCGAATGCGGTAGAACGCCTCCGCAAGTGCCTTGGGGGCGGGGCGCGATGCGGCGACGGTGCCCAGCAATTGCGCGCGTGTGAGGTCGCCGCGCACAAGGCCTTCATAGCGCTCCGGGCTCATATTGCTGGCGCGCAATTGGCGCTCATAAACCGCCTTGTCGAACTTACCTTCTTCGTTTTGGAACGAGCTCTGCACCGCTACTTCTTCGCGCACCTGCTCGTCCGATGCGGTGACGCCCAATCGGGTCGCCTCTTGGCTGATCAACGATTGGCCGACCAGGCGGAGCAGGGTTTGAATATAGAGGCGCTGCTGCTGGGCCTGTTCGCTGGTCAGGTTTGGATTGCGGCTTTGTATACGCGCCAGGTCACGACGGAATTCGTTCTGCAATTGCTGGGCGGAGATGGCTTCCTCGCCGACCATCGCGATGTCGTTTTGCCCGGGGCCGCCAGAACGAAATACATCGCTAATGCCCCAAGCCGCGAAGGCAACGACCAGAACGAGCAAAATACCTTTGCTCGTCCACGAGCGCAGAAGCTCTTGAAAGTTCACCGTCTAACCTCTTGGGGTAAATGGCCCAATATCGGGATCAAGGCGCGGCATATTAAAGCCGAGCCCCAGGGTGCGGCAACCGTCAAGCGTCGCTGGCGCGCTGGCGCAAGCCACTTTGGCCATGATAAAACTCGCGCCGCACGGCCACTCCACGGGTTCGTTAATCAACAATGGCTGCATCAGGCGCGCCGCGGCCCTTGGTCGTGGCCAATTGGAAAATGAATGGCCTGCGCCGCGACGGCATTGATCGTGCGCGGGCTTTGGTTCTTTTGGCGCGGAACAAGGGGCAGATTGCGGGCGAGGTGGTGCTTTGTCCGCCGGCGACCTTGCTGCATGAAATCCGCGCGGCGCTCAGTGGCAGCGGCATTGGGCTTGGCGCGCAGGATTGCCACGCGGCGGCGAGCGGCGCCCATACGGGGGATCTCAGCGCGCCCATGTTGGCCGATCTTGGCTGTGCCTATGTGATTGTCGGGCACTCCGAGCGGCGCGCGGGCCATGGCGAAAGCGATCTCCAAGTGCGTGCCAAGGCCGAGGCAGCGTTGGCGGTCGGGCTTGGGCCCATCATCTGCGTGGGGGAAAGCGAAGCGGCGCGGGATCAGGGCCAAAGCGTCGCGGTCGTGCGCGCACAGCTTGAGGGCTCCGTGCCGAGCGGGGTCGCGGGCGAGGCTTTGGCGATCGCCTATGAGCCGATTTGGGCGATCGGAACTGGGCGCACCCCTAAACCCGAGCAAATCGCCGAGGTCCACGCCATGATCCATGAGTTTGGCAAAGCGCGTTTTTCCGGCGGCGCGGCGGCGCTTCGCGTGCTATATGGCGGCTCCGTCAACGCGCGGAACGCGGCCGAAATCCTCTCTCTGGAGGGGGTCAATGGCGCGCTGGTCGGCGGCGCCAGCCTTGAAGCCGCCGGATTTTGGACCATTTGTGAGGCGGCCGGCGGGCCCGTTATGGCCGCCCAGGGCCGGTGAGGACAGCGTGGAAACCATTCTTCTCGTCATCCTGATTATTATAGCGCTCGCGCTCATTGGGGTCGTTTTGGTCCAACGCAGCGAAGGTGGCGCGCTTGGTATTGGTGGCGGCGGACCGGGCGGCATGTTCTCGTCGCGCGGCTCGGCCAATCTCTTGACCCGCGTGACGGCGGGTTTGGCCGCGGCGTTCATGATCTTGAGCCTGATCCTTGTCATTCTCGAAGGCGGCAATCGGCGCTCGCAATCGGTGATGGACACGGCCGAAATTAAGGGTGAAGCGCAGAGCGAAAGCGAAGTTCAGACGCCGCTCAAGACCGATTCATCGACGAACCCTGCGACCGATGCGACCGGCGAGGCGCCGGCGCCGAGCGCGCCCGAGTCGGGCGCGGCCACGCCAAGCGACGGCAAGCCCGTCGTCCCCCAGAGCGAGTGATCGAGCTATATTTCCATAGGGCTGCCGCGGGCTTTGCCGGTCGCGGCGGGGTGTCACTTCTGTCGTTCGTTCAAGTCTGATAGCTTAGAGTTCCATGGCGCGCTTCATATTCATCACCGGCGGCGTGGTCTCTTCCCTTGGCAAGGGGCTCTCGTCGGCGGCGCTTGGCGCGCTACTGCAAGCGCGCGGTTTCACCGTCCGCCTGCGCAAATTCGATCCCTATCTCAATGTCGATCCGGGCACGATGAGCCCGTATCAGCATGGCGAGGTTTACGTTACCGACGATGGCGCCGAGACCGACCTCGACCTCGGTCATTATGAGCGCTTCACGGGCGTGCCGGCGCGGCGCAGCGATTCAACCACGGCGGGGCGCATCTACCAGACCGTGATCGCGAAGGAGCGGCGCGGCGATTATTTGGGCGGCACGGTGCAGGTGATTCCGCACGTGACCGATGCGATTTGCGAAGCGGTCATGGCCGACACCGAAGGCACCGATTTTGTGTTGGTCGAAATCGGCGGCACGGTCGGCGATATCGAGGGCCTGCCGTTCTTCGAGGCGATCCGCCAGCTCGGCTATGAACTGGGGCCTGAGCGCACCATGTTTATTCATCTCACGCTTGTGCCGTTCATCCCTTCGGCGGGCGAGCTCAAGACCAAGCCGACGCAGCACTCGGTGAAAGAGCTCCGCAGCATCGGCATTCAGCCCGACCTTATTTTGTGTCGGTGCGATCGGCCGATCCCTGAATCAGAGCGGCGCAAGATGGCGCTCTTTTGCAATGTCGCGGTCGAGCAGGTGATTCCGGCGATCGATGTCGACACGATCTATGAAGTGCCGATCGCCTATCATCAGCAAGGCTTCGACTCTCAGGTGCTCAAACATTTCGATTTGAACGATCGCCGTGAGCCCGATCTATCGCGCTGGATCGAGATCGTGCGCCGCGTGCGCCAGCCCGAGGGCAAGGTTTCGATCGCCGTGGTCGGCAAATATACCGGCCTGCAAGACGCCTATAAGTCGCTCGCCGAAGCGCTCACCCATGGCGGCATCGCCAATAATGTGCGGGTCGAGATGCAGTGGATCGACTCTCAGGTGTTCGAGGGCGAGACGCCCGCGCAACAGCTCGAAAACGTCCATGGCATTTTGGTGCCGGGCGGCTTTGGCGGCCGTGGGGTGAGCGGCAAGATCGAGGCGGTGCGCTTTGCGCGCACGCGCGGTGTGCCCTATTTCGGCATTTGCTTCGGTATGCAGATGGCGGTGATCGAGACGGCACGCAATTTGGCCGGCCTGCCGGGCGCGAGCTCGACCGAGTTCGGCCCTTGCCAGGATCCGGTGGTTGGCCTGATGACCGAATGGATGCAGGGCAATGCACTTGAGCGGCGAAGGGCCGGCGGCAATTTGGGGGGTACCATGCGGCTTGGCGCCTATGACGCCATGCTGAGCCCAGACAGTCAGGTACGTGAGATTTATGGCCAAGAGCGCATCAGCGAGCGCCATCGCCATCGCTATGAGGTCAATATCAATTATCGCGAACGGCTGGAAGCGGCGGGGCTCCGGATCGTCGGCATGTCGCCCGATGGCGCGCTACCCGAGATCATCGAACGCGATGATCATCCCTGGTTTGTCGGCGTGCAGTTTCACCCCGAATTGAAATCCAAGCCCTTCGAGCCGCATCCCTTGTTCGCCTCGTTCATCAAGGCGGCGGTCGAGCAGTCGCGGCTGGTATGACGCAACCCCGTCACGTTCGGATCGGCTCGTTCGAAATCGGCAATGATTTGCCACTGGCGCTGATCGCGGGCCCGTGCGCGATCGAGGGGCGCAGTCACGCGCTCGAAGTGGCGCATGCGCTGGTCGAGATGTGCGCCGCGCGAAAGCTGCCGCTGATCTACAAGAGTTCCTATGACAAAGCCAATCGCACGAGCCTCAAGGCCGAGCGCGGTCTTGGCATTGATGAGGGCCTGCCGATCTTGGCCGCGGTACGCGAGAAATACGGTTGCCCGGTGATTACCGACGTTCATTCGCCCGAGCAATGCGCGCGCGCGGCGCAGGCGGTCGACGTGCTGCAAATCCCGGCGTTCCTGTGTCGGCAGACCGATTTGATCGTGGCGGCGGCGGAGACCGGCAAGCCGGTCAATGTGAAGAAGGGCCAATTCCTGGCGCCGTGGGATATGAAGAACGTGGTCGCCAAGCTCGATGCTTGCGGCAATAAAAACACGCTCCTATGCGAGCGCGGCGCGAGCTTCGGCTACAACACGCTGGTCTCCGACATGCGCTCGATCCCGATCATGGCGGAGACCGGGTGCCCGATCGTGTTCGATGCCACGCACTCGGTGCAGCAGCCGGGCGGGCAGGGCACCTCAAGCGGCGGTCAGCGGCAATTCGTGCCGGTGCTGGCGCGCGCGGCGGTGGCGATTGGGGTCGCCGCGGTCTTTATGGAGACGCACCTCGATCCGGACAAAGCGCCGTCCGACGGCCCCAATATGGTGCCGCTCAAAGATCTGCCGGCGCTCTTGGATACGCTGATCGCGTTCGACCGGCTGGCAAAACAACGGGCGGCATAGCGTACGATCAGGCGCATAGGCCGATCGGCGCTCTCTACATCTTCTCGGTCGCCCCACCCCGGAAACGCATTCGCGTTTCCGCCTCGCCCATCAAGCACGGTAATCGCTTAGGAACGTGGCCTGTTCCCTCTCCGCCCTTGGGGGCGGAGAGGGGCTAGAGCCGGTAGAGCCGGTCAGGCCGCTTGCTTCCAGTGCGGCGGGAAGGTGCGCTCATAGCCGGGTTGGGTCTCGACGCGATTGCGCCAGCGGCCGATCGCCGGATAGCGCTTCGAAATCGAGGCGAGGTCGAGATTCAAGGGCTTCGCCACGTCGGCGCCGCCGGCGCGCTCGACCAACATGACCTCCGGATACCACCAAATATCGGCGGCCGATGGCTTGTTATTGACCAGCCAATCTTTGCCGCTAAGGATTTTTTCAAGGCGTGCGAGTTCCGCGTGCATTGATTCGGCCGCGGCCTTCATCTCGGCGGTCTTTTGATCGACCCCGCCGAAAAACACCGGCGCGATGACGCCGAAGGCCGGGTTCTCGAAATAATATTGGCACTCAGAAATCTCGCGCCAAATGCCGGCGGCTTCGGTTGCGTTTTTGCCGAACAGCGCAGGCTCGGGATTCCTCTTCTCCAGATATTGCATGATCGCGAGCGTCTCGTAGACCGTGACGTCGTCATCCTTCAGCACGGGCACCTTGCCGCGCGGGTTCATCGCCAAATAACTCGGTGCTTTGTGCTCGCCCTTGGAAAATTGGATCAGCTTCGAGGTGTAGGGAATGTTCTTTCACTCAAGCGCCAAAAGCGCGCGCCACGCGAACGGACTGCCACTGCCCCAATAAAGCTCCATTGCCATGATCTTCTCCTCGCTCCCTGTTGACCGCCAGGCTCACCACGAGCTGACGGGTTGAAATATCTAATTCGGTTTCTGCTCTCCGCTCTTATGCGGTGGGCGCGCGCTCTGCGCGGCCTCGAACTGCGTCTCGATATGGGCGCGGACCTGACGCAAATTCGCCGCGATGACGGTCGGGTTCTGACAAGCGCGCGCCAGCAAAAGCGAACCCTGAAAGACCGCGAGCGTGTATTGCGCCAGGCCTTTCGGATCGATCGCCGAATGCGGCGCACAGGCAGTCTTGGCGTCGTTGATCAGCGCTTCGAGCGCGCCGCTCCAACCCGCAAACGCATCGGCGACCTTGGTGCGCACGGCGTCATTGGTCGGCGCCAATTCCTGTGCGAAAATGCCGGCGATGCAGCCGGGCGGGCCCATTTGGCTGATCTGGATCGCGAAATCGACAAAGCCGAGGACGCGCTTCAAGGGGTTGGGCTCGTGCACATAGGGGCCCGAAGCAAAGGCGCGCGCACCATCGCTCACCCAACGCTCAAGCGCGGCGTGGGCCAAGGCTTCCTTGCTGTCGAAATAATGGAAGAGGGCGCCCTTGGTGATGCCAGCCTCGGCGCAGATCTCGTCTATGCCGGTTGCCGTGTAGCCCTGGCGCAAAAAAAGTGCGCGGGCGGCGGCCAGGATCGCTTCACGGGTGTCGGGTTTGGTCTTCTTGGGTTCCATACCGACCGGATGGTATGCAATTGAATAGATCCGGTCAAGCATCGTTTGGGCGCAGCAATGCTGGTCTGTGCGAATTAATCTCCGTCCTGCTATAGCTGACCGCGCCTGAACCGAATCCGTGCCCCCCGAATCCGCGTTTAACGAGCGAGCCCATGAGCCCTGACCGTCACGCCATCATCGATCTTCATGCCCGTGAAATTCTGGATAGCCGTGGTAACCCGACCGTCGAAGTCGATGCACTTCTATCGGGGGGCGCGCGTGGGCGAGCGGCGGTGCCCTCTGGTGCGTCGACCGGGGCGCACGAGGCGGTCGAGCTCCGAGATGGGGAGCCGCGCTATTTGGGCAAGGGCGTTCGGCGCGCCTGCCGGGCGGTGGAGCAAGAAATCTTCCCGGCGCTCTCCGGTTTTTCGGCGCTCGACCAGCGGGCGATCGATGCCGCGCTGATCGCGCTCGATGGCACGCCCAATAAGAGCCGGCTTGGGGCCAATGCGACGCTGGGCGTCAGCCTCGCGGTCGCTCATGCCGCCGCAAACAGTCTCGGCGTGCCGCTCTACCGCCATGTTGGGGGCGTCAACGCCCACGTCTTGCCGGTCCCGATGATGAATATTTTGAATGGCGGCGCGCATGCCGACAACGCGATCGACGTGCAGGAATTCATGATCATGCCGGTCGGCGCATCCAGCCTGGCCGAGGCGGTGAGAATCGGCGCTGAGATCTTTCACACGTTGAAAAAACTTCTGAAGGACGCCGGCCATAGCACGAATGTGGGCGATGAAGGTGGCTTCGCGCCTAACCTCAAAGGCACCGAGGAACCGCTTGGTTTCGTGATGCGGGCGATTGAGAAGGCCGGGTTCAGGCCGGGCGAGGAGGTCGCCATTGCGCTCGACGTGGCGGCGACAGAATTGTTCAAGGATGGGCGATATAGCCTTGAAGGCGAAGGTAAGAAGCTCGATTTCGGCGGCATGATCAAGCTCTATGAGGGGCTGGCCGGGCGCTATCCGATCGTCTCGATCGAGGATGGCTTGGCCGAGGATGATTGGGACGGCTGGGTGGCTCTGACCAAGGCGTTGGGCTCGAAGCTGCGGCTCGTCGGCGACGATCTGTTCGTCACCAACGTGGCCCGCCTCGAGCGCGGCATCGCGGCCGGGGCGGCCAATGCGATTTTGGTCAAGGTCAACCAGATCGGCACGTTGAGCGAAACCTTGGATGCGGTCGAGCGGGCGCAGCATGCCGGCTATGCCGCCGTGATGTCTCACCGCTCGGGCGAAACCGAAGACGCGACCATCGCGGACCTCGCGGTCGCAACCAATTGCGGGCAGATCAAGACCGGCTCCCTGGCGCGGGCCGATCGCACCGCGAAATATAATCAGCTCATTCGCATCGAAGAGGCCTTGGGGCCGCGCGCAGTCTATGCCGGCAACAGCGTTCTGAACCGCGCCTGAGGGCCAGTTTCGCGACTCCGCGGAAATCTTGACGCGACTCGGGATTGACAGCATCGAATCGAGTGTGATTCGTTGCGCCTATGTCGAGTTTGGTCCGAGAGATTCGTTTTCGTGCGCGGCATATTTTGCTGCCGCTGATCGGCAGTCTGGCCATTGTTTATTTCGGCTACCATGCGGTGCAGGGGGACCGGGGGCTCTTTGCCTGGGTCGCCAAGTCGAACGAGGCCGAGGTGGCGCGGGCGCGTGTTGACGCGCTACGCACCGAGCGGGCGGGCCTCGAACATAAGGTGGCGCGGCTCCGTCCAGAAGGCCTCGATCTTGACCTTTTGGATGAGCGCGCACGCGCGGTGCTCAACCTCTCATCACCCGACGAAATCGTCATTATCGAGCGCCCGAACACACCCTGAGCGGCGGCGCTTCGTGGCCCTTCGGCGCGCAACCAATCACTAATCTTGCCATGCTAAGTGTGCCCGCGCGGTCGGCTTGCTGGCCGCTTGGTTTCCTTGTAGCGTGCCGAAAGACGCACGACACGGGACGGCGGGGAGAGCTGCATCGATGGCGATCGCGAAGAAGAAGGACAGACCGGGCGGCATTCCTGAGGCGAGTGGCGCGGAGCTGCTCAATTACTACCGGAAAATGCTCCTTCTTCGTCGCTTCGAGGAAAAGGCCGGCCAGATGTATGGCATGGGCCTGATCGGCGGCTTTTGCCATCTCTATATCGGGCAAGAAGCGGTCGCGACTGGCATTCAAAGCGCGCTCGGGCCGGGCGATGCGGTGATCACGGGCTATCGCTGCCACGCCCATATGTTGTTGGCGGGTTCCGATCCCAAGGCCATCATGGCTGAGCTCACGGGACGCGCCGGCGGCGTCTCCAAGGGCAAGGGCGGCTCCATGCATATGTTCAACAGGGCTGGCAATTTCTATGGCGGCCACGGCATTGTCGGCGCGCAAGTGGCGCTCGGCGCCGGGCTCGCCTTCGCCCATTGGTATCGCGGCAATGATCGTGTCTCGGTATCCTATTTCGGCGACGGGGCGTCCAATCAGGGCCAGGTGTTCGAATCGTTCAACATGGCGGCGCTCTGGAAATTGCCGGCCATCTTTGTGATCGAGAACAATCAATACGCCATGGGCACCTCGCAGCAGCGCTCGACCGCGGTGCGCGATCTCTATCGGCGTGGCGAGGCGTTTGGTCTTGAAGGATTGCAAGTCGATGGCATGGACGTGGTCGCGGTCAAGGCGACGGCCGACGAAGCGGTCGCGCACTGCCGCGCCGGCCAAGGCCCGATCGTGCTCGAGGTCTTGACCTATCGCTATCGCGGACACTCGATGTCGGATCCCGCCAAATATCGCAGCAAGGAAGAGGTGGCGCGCGTGCGCGCCGAGCGCGACCCAATTGAACGCGTGCGCGATCGTCTGATCGAAGCCAAGCATAGTGACGACGAAGCGCTCAAAGAGATCGACAAAGAGCTCAAGGGGATCATCAACGACGCGGCGGAGTTCGCGCAGTCGAGCCCTGAGCCGGAAGCCTCCGAGCTCTATACCGATGTCTATGTCGCGTAAGAGTACGGGGCGGGGAACAGCACGATGGTCGCACTAACTGTTCGCGAAGCGCTCCGCGATGCGATGGCGGAAGAAATGCGCGCCGATCCCGATGTCTTTTTGATGGGCGAAGAGGTCGCGGAATATCAAGGCGCCTATAAGGTCAGCCAAGGCCTCTTGCAGGAATTCGGCGCCAAGCGCGTGATTGACACGCCGATCACTGAGATGGGTTTTGCCGGCGTTGGCACGGGTGCGGCGATGATGGGGCTGAAACCGATCGTCGAGTTCATGACCTTCAATTTCGCCATGCAGGCGATCGACCACATTCTGAATTCCGCAGCGAAGACGCTTTATATGTCGGGCGGCGAGATCAAATGCCCGATCGTGTTTCGCGGGCCGAATGGCGCGGCCGCGCGCGTCGCCGCGCAACATTCGCAGTGCTATGCGAGCTGGTATGGTCATGTGCCGGGGTTGAAGGTGATCGCGCCTTGGTCGGCGGCCGACGCCAAGGGGCTTCTCAAATCCGCGATCCGCGATCCGAACCCGGTCGTGTTCCTCGAGAACGAGCTGCTCTATGGCCAGAGTTCCGATGTGCCGGACGGTCCCGATTTCACGGTGCCAATCGGCAAGGCGAACATCGTGCGCCAGGGTCGCGACGTCACCATCACCGCGTTTTCGATCATGGTCTCGAAGGCCATGCAGGCGGCCGAAAAACTTGCCGCCATGGGGATCGATGCCGAGATCGTCGATCTGCGCACGATCCGCCCGCTCGATGGCGAGACCGTGTTGGCCTCGGTCAAAAAAACCAACCGGCTTGTGACGTGCGAAGAGGGCTGGCCCTTTGCCGGCATCGGCGCCGAGCTTTCGGCGCTCGTCATGGAGCGCGCGTTCGATCATCTTGACGCGCCGGTGATGCGTGTTGCCGGCAAGGATGTGCCGCTGCCCTATGCGGCCAATCTCGAAAAAATGGCGCTGCCGCAGGTTGATGACATCATCGCCGCGGCCAAAGCGGTTTGCTACAAGACATGACGGTCGATGCGGCGCGTAGCCGGCGGAACGACCAGGGAGACTAAGATGGCTGTTCGCGTGCTGATGCCGGCGCTCTCGCCAACCATGACGGAAGGCAACATCGCCAAATGGCATAAGAAGGAAGGCGATAAGATCAAGTCCGGCGATGTGCTGGCCGAAATCGAGACCGACAAGGCGACCATGGAAGTCGAGGCGGTCGATGAGGGCGTGCTGGGCAGGATCGTGGTGCCGGATGGCACGCAGGGAGTCAAGGTCAACACCGTGATCGCGGTCATCCTCGAAGACGGGGAGAACGCGTCGGTCTTGGCGAAGATGGATCTTGGTGGGGCAGCACTGGCGCCGGCAGCCCCAGCCGCACCGATGGCACCGGCAAATGTCGCGGCGCCGCAGGCGCCCGCGCCACAAATGTCAGCGCCCGCGCCGGCCGCGCCGCAGGGGCGCGTGTTCGCGAGCCCGCTCGCGCGCCGCATGGCCGAGCAATCGGGTGTCGATTTGAACGCGCTTCGGGGCACCGGGCCGCACGGCCGCGTCGTGAAGGCCGATATCGAAATGGCGCTGAGTTCAGGCGCGCCCGCGCGTGCGGCCGCGGCGGCGCCTATGGCGGCGCCGAGCTATATGGCTGCGCCGCTGCCTCCCGGACAGCCCGGCGCGGCGTATGAGGACGTGCCGGCGAGCAATATGCGTCGCGTGGTCGCGCAGCGTTTGCAAGAATCCAAGCAGCAAGTGCCGCATTTCTATCTCACGATCGATTGCGAGATCGACGCGTTGCTGAAATTGCGGGCCGATCTCAATGCGCGTTCGGATGCCTATAAGCTTTCGGTCAATGATTTCGTCGTGCGCGCCTCGGCGCTTGCGCTACGAAAATTGCCGAAGGTCAATGCGTCATGGCTCGGCACGGCGATCCGCTATTACAAGACCGTCGATATTTCGGTCGCGGTCGCGGTGGAAGATGGCCTGATCACGCCGATCATCCGCAACGCCGATCAAAAGGGCTTGGTCGCGCTTTCGGAGGAGATGAAGGGCTTGGCCGCGCGTGCGCGCGAAAAGCCGATGAAATTACAGCCGCACGAATATCAGGGCGGCACATTCTCGATTTCGAACCTCGGCATGTATGGCATCAAGCAATTCGAGGCGATCATCAATCCGCCGCAGGCTTGCATTCTTGCGGTCGGTGCCGGCGAGCAGCGCGCGACTGTGAAGGATGGCGCGCTGGCCATCGCAACCGTGATGAGCTGCACGCTCTCGGTCGATCATCGCGTGGTCGATGGCGCGGCGGGGGCCGAGTTCCTCAAAGTGTTCAAGGGACTGATCGATGATCCCTTGACCATGTTGCTGTAGGCCGAGCGGCCGCTTCCGGGAGAGTTAGATGGCGGATACTAGTTTTGACGTGGTCGTCGTGGGCGGCGGCCCGGGTGGCTATGTCACCGCGATCCGCGCCGCGCAATTGGGCCTCAAGACGGCGTGCGTGGAGCGCGAGCATTGGGGCGGCATTTGCCTCAATTGGGGCTGCATCCCGACCAAGGCGCTCTTGCGCACGGCCGAGATCAAACATCTGGTCGAAAACCTCGGCGATTATGGTCTCTCGGCTACGGGCGTGACGGTCGATATCGCGAAGGTGGTCAAGCGCTCGCGCAATGTCGCAAGCCAGCTTTCCAAGGGTGTTAGTTATCTCCTGAAAAAAAACAAGGTCGCGACATTCGATGGTCAAGCCAAGCTCGCCGGCCCCGGCAAACTCGACGTGAGCAAGGACGGCAAGTCGATTGCGACCTTGAGCGCGAAGCACATCATTCTCGCGACCGGCGCGCGGGCCCGCGCATTGCCCGGGCTCGAGCCCGACGGCAAATTGGTGTGGACCTATAAGGAAGCGATGGTGCCCACCGCCATGCCAAAATCGCTCCTAGTCATCGGATCGGGGGCGATCGGCATTGAGTTTGCGAGCTTCTATCGCGATCTCGGCGCCGCCGTCACGGTGGTCGAGGTGCTGCCGCGCGTGCTGCCGGTTGAGGACGAAGAGATTTCCGCTTTCGCGCGCAAGGCGTTCGAAGAGCAGGGCATGAAGATCCATACCGACACGGCGGTGACCGCGCTCAAAAAGGGCGCCGACAGCGTGACCGCGACGATCGAGCCCAGAGGCGGCAAGGCGTTCGACCTGGTGGTCGACCGGGTGATCCTTGCGGTTGGCATCGTCGGCAATGTCGAGGGGCTTGGGCTCGAGGGCACCAAAGTGAAGGTCGAGAAGGCGCATGTGGTGACCGACCCATGGGGCGCCACGGGCGAGCCTGGCGTCTATGCCATTGGCGATCTCACCGGCGCGCCCTGGCTTGCCCATAAGGCGAGCCATGAGGGGGTTGTTTGCGTCGAAAAGATCGCGGGCGTGAAGGGTCTGCACCCGCTCGACGTGACAAAAATCCCGGGTTGCACCTATTGCCGGCCTCAGGTCGCCTCGGTCGGCTTGACCGAAAAGGCCGCCAAGGAAAAGGGCTATCAGGTCAAGGTTGGGCGTTTTCCCTTTATCGGCAATGGCAAGGCGATCGCGCTGGGTGAGCCCAAGGGCCTCGTCAAGACCGTGTTCGATGCCAAGACCGGCGAGCTTTTGGGCGCCCATATGATCGGCGCCGAGGTGACCGAGTTAATCCAAGGTTATGCCATTGCCCGCACCATGGAGGGAACGGAGGCCGATTTGATGCATACCGTGTTCCCGCACCCGACCCTTTCGGAAATGATGCACGAGGCGGTGCTTGACGCCTATGGCCGGGCCATCCACATCTAGAGGCGGGCCGTGCCTAGCCCCCGCCCAGAGGAACGAATGAGCGACGACAATGTAGCGCCCATCGTGAAACGGCCCGAGCGGCTGCCGAAGCCGCCGTGGCTCCGCGTCAAGGCGCCGAATTCGGCCGAGTTCGCCGCGACGCGAAATCTGATGCGCGAGCACAAGCTCAACACGGTGTGCGAGGAAGCGGCTTGCCCCAATATCGGCGAGTGCTGGGCCAAGGGACACGCCACCGTGATGATCCTGGGCTCGACCTGCACGCGCGCCTGCACGTTCTGCAATGTCAAAACCGGCACGCCCGATCTGCTCGACCCGCACGAGCCCGGCGAAGTGGCCAAAGCGGTCGCCGGCCTTGGCCTTGAGCATGTCGTGGTCACCTCGGTCGATCGCGACGATCTTGACGATGGCGGCGCCGATCATTTCGTGCGCGTGATCCAAAGGCTGCGCGCGACCGCGCCATCGACAACGATCGAAGTGTTGACGCCAGATTTTCGCAATAAGGATGGCGCGATCGAGGCGGTCGCCAAAGCGCGCCCCGATGTCTACAACCACAATCTTGAAACCGTGCCGAGGCTCTATACCGAGGTGAGGCCCGGCGCGCGTTATTTTCATTCGCTGCGCCTGCTCGCGCGCGTGAAAGAGATCGATCCGTCGATCTTCACCAAATCGGGTATCATGGTTGGGCTCGGCGAGGAGCGCCGCGAGGTGCTTCAGGTGATGGACGATCTCAGGAGCGCCGACGTCGATTTCATCACCATCGGGCAATATCTCCAGCCGACGCCGCGTCACCACGCGATCGATCGGTTCGTGACGCCCGATGAGTTCGAGGAATATCGGCGCCTTGCCTTCGCCAAGGGATTTTTGATGGTGTCGTCCTCGCCACTCACGCGCTCGTCCTATCATGCGGGCGATGATTTTCGTCGGCTGCGTGCCGCGCGCGATGCAAAACTGGCCGCTCAGAGTTGATTGAGCCCGAGGGGCTCGTGCCACGATGCCACGTCATGCCGAGAAGCGCGCATTGCCCTATACGGTCGATCAGATTTTCGACCTGGTCGCCGATGTCGGGCGCTATCCGGAATTCCTGCCCTGGTGTTTGGGCTCGCGTATCATCAAAAACGAACCGACCGAAATACGCGCCGATCTTCTGATCGGCTTCAAGGTGTTTCGCGAGCGGTGGCATTCGCGCGTGCTGCTCACGCGGCCGCAGCAGATCGATATCGATTATGTCGACGGGCCGTTCCGCCATCTTGAAAACCGTTGGCGGTTTGAGCCCGAGGGCGAGGGGTGCCTGATCGACTTTTATGTCGATTTCGAGTTTCGCTCGCGGCTCTTGAACCGGGTCATGGCCGGGCTGTTTGGCGAGGCGGTGCATCGCATGGTGCGTGCCTTCGAAACCCGCGCGCGAGAGATTTATGGGCCGCAGCCTGTCTCTCTTGGGGCCGTGGGGCGCTGAGGCGCGCCATGGTTGAAGCGGCTATTTCAGGTTCCACAGCGCCGGCGAACGATAACAGCGATGTTATTCGGGCGGCGGCCTCCCATGATCTTGCCCGCGCTATCGTGCGCGATGTGGCGGCGCGTTACGCGGCGCACCGGCGCGCCCGCATTGATGATTTCGTCGATCGGCATTTCTTCTTAGGCGGCGCGATCGAGCTCAATCGCCGCGCCTTTGGCTGGGATTTAATCAGGGCGCCCGCCAATATTTCGCTGGCCGCGCCCGAGCTCATGCGGCGCGGCATGGCCGGCCTGGCCAAGGCAAGCGGCGCACGGCGTGTGGCGGCCAAGATCGATC
>SHWC01000031.1 GCA_009691045.1 Alphaproteobacteria bacterium
GCCACACTCCTCGTTCGGCGGCAGGACGCCCGACGAGGTCTATGTAATCGAGCCTACGACGGAGACGACGGAGAAACTGGCGGCGTAAACACCCAACCGATCCACCTTAGCCAAGCCGCCAAACCGTCTCGCAAAACGGACCCACCTCTGAGCCCCAAGCAGTTGTTTGGGACCGCCAAATTCAATCGCCCAAAGCTAATCAATTTTGATTTATGAAAATCTAAAAGGGCCCGTGTTTTCGCCGCTTTTTCCAACATGCGTTAAGGAAGTATCTACCGCCCTTCGAATTTCGCGGCGCGTTTCTCGCGGAAGGCAGTGGTGCCTTCGGCGAGATCCTTGGTATTCGCAAGATCGCGGAATGAGCGCGATTCAAGGCGAAGCGCTTCCGCCAAAGAGAGCCCAAATGATTTCAGCATCACGTCCTTGGCGAAGCGCTGAGCGAGCGGCGCGCGGCTTGCCAAGAGCGCGGCGTATTCCATCGCTTTGGATTTAAGTTCGCCTTGTGAGTAGATTCGATTCAGGAGCCCGATGCGGAACGCTTGCTCAGCGCCGATGCGCTCGCCGGACAGAATCATTTCCATTGCATGGCCGAGGCCGACGATGAGCGGCAGGCGCACGCAGCCGCCATCGCATGGGTGAAAGCCCCACTTCACGTCCTGGAAGGCGAAGGCCGCATTGGTTGAGCCGAAGCGAATGTCGGCGGCGAGCGCGATCTCAAGCCCGCCTGACATGGCATAGCCATTGATCGCGGCGATGATCGGCTTATTGACCTCAAGGCCCCGCGTGATGCCGCCAAGGCCGTAGCCATCGGTGTATTTTTCGCGAAATTCGGACGCGGGCGTGGTGGCGAACGCCATCGTATAGGTCTTGAGATCGGCGCCAGCGCAAAAGGCCTGATCGCCCGCGCCGGTGATCACCGCCACGCGCGCGGCCTCATCCTTCTTGAATTGCTCGAACGCCGCGACCAGCTGCTCGTTCGCCGCGAAATCGAGCGAGTTCATTTTGTCGGGCCGGTTGATCGTGATCAGCCGGACCGGCCCGTGGGTCTCATAGAGGATGTCGTCGCTCATCGCCTATCTCCAATCGGTCGCCAGCACTTACTAAATTTGTTATGCTCGGCCTTGAGCCGGGCATCCAGGCCTCTTCAAAACACTGGATGGCCGGGTCAAGCCCGGCCATGACGTAAACAAAAACAAAAAAGTATCGTGGCCATCGCTTGCCAATACCCTTCCATCCTCGACACTTTCGCGTTTCTACCGTGCCGTGTAGCCGCCATCGATGACGAGTTCCGAGCCGGTCATGAATGATGATTCGTCGGAGGCGAGAAACACCACGCCCGCGGCGATTTCCGCCGGCTGGCCAATGCGTCCGATCGGATGAAGCGCGCTGACCTTTTTCATTTTCGCCTCAAGGCTGCCAAAGGCCGCGACGTCGCTATCGAACATCGAGGTGTGAATGTAGCCGGGGTGAATCGAGTTGACGCGAATGCCATTGCCGGCTTCGCCGCACTCAAGCGCGACCGATTTGGTGAACAGCCTGACACCACCTTTCGACGCGCAATAGGCGGCGGCGGTCGCCGCGCCATCAATGCCGAGAATGGAGGAAACATTGATGATGGAACCGCCTTCGCCGGCCATGGCCCGTATGGCGTATTTGGTACCCAAAAATACACCGTCAAGATTGACCGCGAGCATGCGGCGCCAATCCGCGAGCGAGGTCTCCGCCGTCGGGCCGACAAAGGCGATACCGGCATTGTTGACCAGCACATCGAGCCGGCCGAAGCGCGATAGAGTCGCCGCCATGACCGATTCCCAACCGGCTTCATCGCTCACATCGTGACGTAAGCCGATAGCCGCAGCGCCATCACGCTCAAGTTCGGCGGCGAGCGATTTGACGCCATTGTCGTTGATATCGGTCAACACGAGTTTGGCGCCCTCAGCTCCAAGCGCGCGGGCGCTCGCCGCGCCAATGCCCTCCGCCGCGCCGGTGATCAACGCTACCTTGCCTTCGACGCGCCCCGCCATTCGCTTGCCTCCGCCGTCCCGCCCCGCTCAAGGCCTTCGGCATAGCATTTGGGCAAAGCGCACGCCAGCGTTCGGGCGGTGGACAGGCTCCGCCCGTCATGCCAAACATCGGCCTCGATGTCCGAGGCCGAGCGTCTTTCCGATGTGCCGCCGCGTCGCCTCGCCTGGCGCCGTGTGGTGCGCCACGCGTGGTTCGCCGTCTATGGCCTTCTCGTGCTGCTGCCGATCGCGCTATTGGCGATCTATCGCTATGTGCCGCCGCCGGTGACGCCCTTGATGTTGATTCGTCTGGTCGAGGGCGAAGGTCTCGCCAAGGATTGGACGCCGCTCGACGACATCGGCCGCGCGGCACCGCGCTCGGTGATCGCGGCCGAAGACAATTTGTATTGCGGTCATTTGGGCTTTGACTGGAATGCGCTCAACAAGGTGCTGGATGAGGCGGATGACGGCCGGTCCAGGCGCGGCGGTTCGACCATCAGCCAACAGACCGCAAAAAATTTGTTCCTGTGGCCCGGTCGGAGCTATGTGCGGAAGGCGCTCGAGGCCTATTTCACCGTGCTGCTCGAACTCTCGCTCGATAAGCGACGTATTCTGGAGCTCTATATGAACATCGCCGAATGGGGCCCAGGAATTTATGGCGTCGAGGCGGCGGCCCAGCATTACTTCAAGAAACCGGCGGCCAAGCTCAGCCCGCGCGAGGCCGGATTGCTGGCGGCCGTGTTGCCCAATCCGCGCAAATTGTCGGCCGGTGCGCCGGGGGCCAAAACATCGCGCAAGGCCGATACGATTCGCCGGCGTACCGACCAGCTTGGCGCGCTTTATGATTGCGTACCCGAAATCGCCTGGACGAAAAACCCATCGCCTGAGGCGCAGGAATAAATTTTACTCGTCATGGCCGGGCTTGACCCGGCCATCCAGTCTTTGGACAGGGCCTGGATGCCCGGCTCAAGGCCGGGCATGACGACTTGGTGGTGGCGTGCGTCGCCGTGAAGATGGTCAACGCCAGTGTAGGAAAAAGGAACACAACATGTCGCACGTCGTCACGCTACCACTCACCGTTGAAACCAAAGACGGCCCGAAGCCACTCGTCGCGACGATCGAAAACGCGGTGATCGCGGGTTGGACCGGGCGCGACAAAGCGGCGGTGGAACATCATATCGTGGAGCTTGAGGCGATCGGCATCAAGCGACCGGCCTCGACGCCCATCTATTATCGGGTCGGCTGCGCGCGGCTCACCGGCAATGACGCGATCGAGGCATCGGGCGAAAATTCAAGCGGCGAGGTCGAGGCCGTTTTGATTCAGGTGGGTGGCGAAACCTATGTCGGTCTCGGCTCCGATCACACCGACCGCAAAGTAGAAGCCTATGGCATCACGGTCTCGAAACAGATGTGCGACAAGCCGATCGGGCGCAGTGTTTGGCCGTTCGCTGAAGTCGCGCCGCATTGGGACGAATTGAAACTTCGGTCCTATGCCGAGGGGCCCGGGCTGAAGCGGCTCTATCAAGACGGCAAGGTCTCGGCCATGTTGCCAACGGCCGAACTGATCAAGGGCTTTACCAAGGGCGCCAGCCGCTTGCCTGAGGGCACGCTGATGTTTTGCGGCACCTTGCCGGCGATCGGCGGCATCAAGGCGGCGCAGTCCTTCACGCTCGAACTGGAAGACCCGGTCTTGAAGCGCATGCTGCGCCATACCTATCGTGTGCTATCGCTGCCGATCGCGGGGTAGGTCATGCGATCGGATTTCCTCTCCTTCGAGACGCGCCTTTCAGGCGCTCCTCAGGATGAGGAAATCTATTTTTTCGCCTCACCCTGAGGAGGCTGCAGAGCAGCCGTCTCGAAGGGCGAGGCGTCTATCGGACCATAAAGGAACGCTACTCCGCCGCGGCGCGGCCGGCCCGCGCCTTTTCGATCCGCGCGATCATCTCATCGAGCGAGATCACATTGGCGAACAGGAGGCCGAGCGTCGCGTGGGTGACGCGCTTGATCTCATCGACACTTACATTGCCGATCGGGAAGGTTTCGGTCGCGTCGTTCATGAAGAACACGTGATAATCGCGCATGCCCGCTTCGCGCGCGGTCGTCTCACAACAAACATTCGTGCAAATGCCAGTGACGATGATCGTGTCGCGCCCGTTCGCCCGCAGGATTTGGTCGAGATCGGTGCCTGAGAAGGCGCCATAGCGCGGCTTATAGAGCAGGATATCGCCCTTCTCGACCTTGATGCCGGGGTGGAGCTTGGCGCTTTCCGAGCCCTCGCGAATCCACCCGGCGCGTACCGGCTCGCAGAGCTCGCCCATCGTGCCCTCGTTCGAGCCATCGGCGCGCGTGACGTGCAACGTATGGATGACCATGATTCCGGCCTTTCGGCACGTCTCGGCCAGGCGATTGATCGGCTCGATGATGCGCGGGCCATTGGGCGCCGCGAGCGGCGTGCCCTCCACGAACGCGTTTTGCATGTCGATATTCACCAGCGCCATGCGCGAGGGAATGACAAGGTATTGGGTCATGACGGTCTCCTAGGCCGGATCGTAATAGTGGGTTTCAAGGAGCAGACAACCGGTCTCCGACTTGAACGGCCCATGAGGCGTGCCGGGCGGGCGGCAGGCATAGGTCGGCGGCAAGAACTTCTCGCCGCCCTGACCCTTGGCGTCATTGCCGACGGTCAAATCGCCCGAGAGCAGATAAACCTCCTCCCAATAGGTGTGGACGAAGGGCGCGGTCGTATAGACACCCGGTTTAAAGCGCAAGAGCCGCGTGCGGCTGCCGCGCTTCTTGGCCTCATCCAAACTGCCGGACAGAATCTTCTCGTCGATGCCGCTGGGGTAGCCGGGTGGCGTGGACCACCCCGCCGCCATATCCAGTTTGTGAAATTCGCGATGTTCTTTTTGAACCGCCATGTTGTCCCCTCAGCGCCGCTTCAGCTCGTCATCGAGCGTGTAACTATTCGACAATTTATCGACCATGGCGCGCGAGCGAGACCAATCGAAGGTACGATAGGAATTGCTCTTGGTCACGAAGGACGCGCCGGCATAGAACATTTCATATTGCGTGTGACGCGAGGCGAATTCCGAGCCGACCGCATCCCACGCCAGTTTGAACAATTTGACGCGGCCTTCGGGATCGACGGCCGGCGATTTTTGCGTGCGCCCGATATAGTCGCGCAGAGCCGGGTTCGCGAAATCGTCGATGCTGGAGGGCAGCATGACCATGCTGCCGCCCGCCAATTCCCGGAGCGTGTTGATCACTTTCGGATAAAGCTTTTGGGTCAGCACCTGGGCGGCATAGACCTTGTGCGTATCGGGCACGTAATAGGGCCCGATTTGCCGGCCCGATAGCTCAATCGAATCGACCAGCGCCTCGACCATGGCGGCCTCGGCGGCGAGCTCGCCCAAGGTTTCTCGCACCGGGGGAAAACTGCCGATGCCGTTGGTATCGACGATGTAAGACGCGAGCCCAACCAAAAAGCGCAGCTTCACCATCAGCCGAATTTGGCATTGGTAGTTTTGGTAGATATGGCTCGGCGTGGCGTGGAATTGGCGGTTCGACATGGCGACATCGCCGGCCACGAAGACGCGCTCCCACGGCACTTTCACTTCATCGAAATAGAGCACCGCATCATTCTCGTCATAGCGGCTTGAGAGCGGATTGTCGTAGACCGATTCAGCCGCCTCCTCGTAGGACTTGCGCGACATCACCTTGAGGCCCTTGGCATTCATCGGCACGCAGAAGGACAGCGCATAAGGCTCCTCGCCCGCCTGCAAGGGTTGGATGCTTGCGACCAACACCTCGTTCGCCATGATGCTCGACGTGCCGAGCATCTTGGCGCCCTTGACGATGATGCCCTCATGGTCGCGTTCGACCTCGCGCACCACGAGAAAGGGATCGGCCTGTTCGCCGGTCGCCTTGGCGCGATCGGCCTGCGGATTGACGATGACATAGGTGAGGAACAAATCATTGTCGCGCGCATAACGGTAATAGTCATAAAGCGCGCCGGCTCGTTTCTTGTCATAGGCCTCGAACACATCGAGCCCCATCACCATGCCGCCAATGCAACTCGCGACGTGATCGGGCGAGCGGCCCATGAAACCGAAATGCGTCGAGGCCCAGGCATCGAGCGCGCTCCGCCGCTGACGCAATTCGGCATAGGAGGTCGGCAATTGCCAGGACCGGCTGACCCGCACATTGCGGTCGGGCGAGGCATAGGTCATCAGCTCGGCGTTTTCAGGTGCCGCTTGGAAGTCATAAAGATAGGCGGCGGACGCCACGGAATTGCGAAACGCTTTGTGGGTCGTGACGTCATCCACGCGCTGGCCGCGCAAGAACACCTCGCGCCCATCGCGCAGACTTTCCAAATGACGTGCCGCTGTTTTGATCATCTATGGAGTCCACGATTCATACCGTCATGGCCGCCTCGCCCTTCGAGACGCCGGCTTTGCCGGCTCCTCAGGGTGAGGCGGTCTTTCGTAGGCATAGGATTTCCTCATCCTGAGGAGCGGCCGAATGGCCGCGTCTCGAAGGAGAGGAAATCCGGGCATATCCAACTACCACAGGCCTCACCACAGGCCTACAACCCCATTTCGTCGAGCAGAGGCGGCCATTGGTCGGCCCAGGGCCGCGCGGCCTCGAAACAGGCGGAGGCACGCAACACCGTCGGGTCATCCAAATGCCGCCCGACGATCTGCAGACCGATCGGCAGACCGCTCTTGGTGAAGCCGGCCGGGATCGAGGCCGCGGGCTGGCCGGTCATGTTCATGATGTAAGTGAAATTGAGCCACTCGAAACGATCGACCATGCGGCCCTGAATTTTCTCCGGGCCCTGAATATCGAGCTGGAAGGGCGGACAGGCGAGAGTCGGTGTCAGCAGAAGATCGTATTTCTGCATGAACGCCGCCATTTTGTTGACCACGCCCTTGCGGGTCATGATCGCATTGGTGAAATCCTCCGCCTGCCAAGGCCGCATGATGAACTCGACCAGATGGGGCGTCATTCTGGCGCCGTGTTTGGCGACCATGGCGCGCATGCCTTTCAAATCGGTTTCGCACGCGACCAGGCCCCAGAACGCACCATAGGGATTTTCGAAACCGGGATGCGCGATCTCGACCTTGCAGCCCAGATCTTTCTCGAACACCTTGACCGCGTCGCCCACCACCTTGCGCACTTCGGGATCGACCGCGGCATAGCCCCAGTCCGGGCTATAGGCGACCTTCAAACCCTTGATGTTGCCTTTGATGGTCTTCATCCAATTCATTTCGAGCGCCGGCAACGAGCGCTGGTCGCGCATATCGGGCCCCGCGATGATCGACATCATGAAGGCGGTATCGGCGACGGTCCGCGTCATCGGGCCAATACATTCGAGCGCTTCCCAGCTTGAGACACCGGGATAACGCTCATCGCGCGTGCCGGGCCAGAGCGGCACGCGACCCATCGAGCCCTTCAGGCCATAAAGGCCGCTGAAGGATGACGGGATGCGCACCGAGCCGCCACCATCAGAACCCAAGGCCCACGGCCCCATGCCGGAGGCGACCGCGGCGCCCGAACCCGCGCTCGAGCCGCCCGGTGTCTTGTCCAAATTCCACGGATTGCGCGTGGTCTCGAAGATCGGGTTGTGGCCAACGCCGGAATAGCCGAACTCCGGCACGTTCGTTTTACCGAGGATGACCGCGCCGGCATCGCGCATGCGCTCGACCACGATGTCATCGACGTCGGAGACGAAATCCTTATAGGCGATCGAGCCGGACGTTGTGGGGATGCCTTTGGTGCAAATCAAATCCTTGACGCCGATCGGCACGCCCGCGGCCGGGCCGACATCTTCCTTCGCCATGATGGCTTTTTCGATCTTCTTCGCGGTATTGCGCGCGAGCTCGGGCGTGGGGATGTTGAAGGCATGCAATTTTGGTTCGAGCTTATCCATACGGTCGAGCACCGCATCGATCACTTCGACCGGTGAGAGCTTCTTGTTGCGAATGTGCTTCGCCAGCGTCATCGCACTCATCCGGCAAATTTCGTTCGCGCCCGCCATTGTTGCCTCCCTGCTTGGCTTGTTGTCGTGTCTATTCCGCCGCTTCGCCGAGATCATCGGCAATCACGACGCCATAATCGTGCAATGCGGCTTCGCGGCTGACAAAACCTTCCGCCACATCGCGCGTGATTTTATCGCGCGCGCGGCGCTTCGGATCGCCGAAGCCGCCACCGCCCGGTTGACGCAAGGTCAAGCGATCGCCCGGCGCCAGAACATTTTGGCCCTTGGGGTGGATCGGCTTGCCATTGATCAAATGCGCGCGGCGCGCGCCATCCCGCCCGTCATGAAAACCGAGCGGGGGAAATTCAGTGCGATTCGCCATCGAGAACACGGTGAGCGGATGGCCGGTATCATTGCGAAACACGACCTCTTGGCCGAGCCCGCCACGCGCCTCGCCCGCGCCGGCTGAATCGGCGAGCAGCGTTTTCCGCTCGATCAACGTGCCGGTCACATCTTCCCAAATCTCGACCGGCACCACCGCCATATTGGAGGGGCCGGGCGTCACGTTCGGCCCGTCATGGCCTTTAACCGCGCCAAAGCCACCGGCCGAGAACCACATGGTCGAGAATTCGCCGCGATCCCGGTTCGTGCCACGAAAATTCAGAATATCGATCATGCCGGTGTCGGATTGCACCAAATCGGGCGCGGCATCTTTCATGGCGCCGAAGACGAGCGGCGAAACAAAATGCCCCGTGCTGTGTCGCCCGCCGGTCGGGAATGGCGGTTGCGCGTTCAAGATGCAGCCCTTTGGTGCAATCACCTTGATCGGCGCGGTCGCGCCTTCATTGTTCGGCAAATCCCACGAGGTCAGGCACTTCATCGAATAGAGCGACATCGCGTTGGTGTAGCAATAGGGCACGTTGATGCCGCGCGGCACGCAGGCGCCCGTGCCGGCAAAATCGATGGTCACGCCATCGCCCTCGATGTCGATCGCGCAGGCGAGCGTGATCGGCGCGTCGATGCCTTCGATCTGGATGCGATTGGTGTAGCGGCCGGGTCGCATGGCGCGGATGCGCTCGCGGGTCACGCGTTCGGCCTGACCACGGATCGCGGCTGAGAGCGCGTTCAGATCATCGAGACCATATTCGTCCATGAATTCGGTCAGCATGCGCCCGCCGACCTCATTCGCCGTGAGGTTCGCCATCACGTCGCCGATCACCTGTTCGGGCACGCGCACATTGGCGCGAATCAAATCGAGCAATGATTCATCCAGTACGCCGGCCGAGACGATCTTGCGCAAGGGAATGCGCAGGCCCTCGTGAAAAATCTCGGCCGCGCTGGCGCCGAAGCCGACGCCACCGATATCTGGCAAATGCGTGATGCTCAGCGTGTAGCCCGCGATACGGCCTTTGCGAAACACCGGCCTGACCACATTGACGTCGTATAAATGCCCGGTGCCCTGCCAAGGATCATTGGTGATGATCACGTCACCGGGGGCAAGCGTCTCTGGCGGGAAGCGGCGCAGCACATGTTTCATCGTGAGTGGCGCGGTGCCGATGAAAGGCGGCGCGCTGATCGAGCCTTGCGCCATCAAGCGGCCTTCGGTATCGACCACCACGACAGTCAGGTCATAGCTCTCGCGCACGATGGTCGAGAACGAGGTACGCACCAAGGTCGAGACGATCTCGTCGGTCAACGCGACCAGACGGTCCCACATGATGGCGAGACTGATCGCATCGAGCTGTTGTACGCCTCGCGTCATCAACGCGCCTCTCCCAATTCGGCGATCAGATTGAGCGCCGGATCAACCGTCACACGGTCGCCGGGCCCGATCACTGCGGTCGATTCCCGCTCCTCGACCAGCGCCGGCCCGGTGATCGTTTCGCCGGGCTTCAACCCATAGCGATCATAAACCGGGCAATCGACATAGTCGCCAGTTTCGGCGAAGAACGCCGGTCGGCGCGCTTTAAGCGCCCCGCCTGTGCCCCGCCCGGCACCGTCGATTTTGAGGCTCTCGCCGAGCGAAGGCTCCGGCCCAAGCGCCTCGGCCTTCCAACCCAGAATTTCCAGCGGTTCGTCAAGTACGCCAAGGGGGAACGTCTTGGCATATTCGGTTCTGAAGAGCGCCGGCAGCGCCGCCAATAAGGCTGCCCAATCCGTCGATGGCGGGAGCGGCACCTCGATCTCATAGCCTTGGCCGACATAGCGCATGTCGAGCTTGAGACGAATCGCAATGTGCTCCGGCGGTACGTTGGCGCGTTCAAGAAAGCCCCTAGTTTGCGCCATTAGTGGCGCGAACGTGTCGGCCATGGATTCAGGCGTCAGAGCGCTCAAGGCGATGCGTTTGGTGCGCGCGGTCTCAAAGCCGAGGGGGCTGACCAACAAGCCGAAGGCCGACATCACGCCCGCGCCCATCGGGAACACCACACGCGGTATCCTTAGTTTTTTCGCGATGCCGAGCGCGTGTAGGGGGCCCGAGCCGCCGAACGCGACCATGGTGCATTGGCGATAGTCGAAGCCGCGCTCGGAGGCATGAATGCGGAACGCGCGCGCGACATCCTCACTGACAATCGCGTGAATGCCCGACGCCGCGCGCACCAGATCGAGCCCAAGAGGCGTCGCGATCGATTCGGTGATCGCGTGCTCCGCGGCTGGCTGATCAAGCGCCATGGCGCCGCCAAGGAATGAGCCCGCGCCCAAATAGCCGAGCACCAGATTGGCGTCGGTCAAGGTCGCCGCCGTGCCACCTTGAGCGTAACACGCCGGACCGGGCCGGGCACCGGCGCTGCGTGGACCTACGCGGATCAGCCTCCGCGCATCAATCTCCGCGATCGAGCCGCCGCCCGCGCCGATCTCGATCATATCGATGACCGGAATACGCGCGGGCAGGCCGCTGCCGCGCTTGAATTCATGGACCCGCCCGACTTCGAGCTCATAGGACTTGAGCGGCGCGCCGCCGCGCACGAGCGCGCCTTTCGCGGTGGTGCCGCCCATGTCGAAGGAGAGCAGCTGCGCGAGGCCGAGCGCGCGACCGTGATGCGCCGACATGAGCGCACCTGCGGCCGGGCCCGATTCGAGCATCCGCACCGGATAGTGGCGTGCCGCGCCGGCTTCGAGCGTGCCGCCGCTCGAGGTCATGATATAGAGCCGGCCGCGAAAGCCTGAGGAACTCAAGCCATCTTCAAGCCGCGCCAAATAGCGATCGGCCATAGGCTGGACATAGGCGTTCATCGACGTGGTGGTCCACCGCTCGAACTCGCGCGCGTTGGGAAATATATCGGCCGAGGTCGACACGAAGAGATCGGGAAATTCCGCCGCAACGAGGCGACGAGCCAAGTCTTCATGCGCCGGATTGGTGAAGGCATGGAGGAAACAAATCGCCAGCGCCTCGATCCGCTCGTGCTCGATTAAATCAGCGACCGCGATGCGCACGCCGTTCAAATCGAGCGGCTCGATGATCGTGCCGTCATGGCGCAGACGTTCCTTGACCTCGCGACGCAGGCGGCGCGCGATCAGCGGATCAGGAAAGGCGAGACGGAGATCGAACACGTCATAGCGCCGCTCCAAGCCCATATCGAGGACATCGCGAAAGCCCGCGGTCACCAGCATGCCGGCGCGCGCGCCCTTGCGCTCGATCAGGGCGTTGGTGACAAGCGTGGTGCCGTGCGAGACGGCCTCGACCGCGTCGAACTTGATCCCCGACCTGCCGACCAGGCTAGCGATGCCCTCGAGCACCGCGCGCGAGGGGTCGTCGGGCGTGGTGAGCTGCTTATGCACGCTGAGCCGAGCGCCCGCCTCGTCGAACAAGGCGAAGTCGGTGAACGTGCCGCCAATATCGACGCCGATGCGATAGACCAAGGCCCGCCCCCCAAGGAATGGTCATCCTAGGGGGCCTGCCCAGGGCCGACAACCGCGCTTGTGACCGCCCTTTACGACGACACGCCGGCATGAAAGCCTGCGGTCCTCACTGAGCTTTGAGGACCGCCATGATGCTCGCCGCGCCCGAAACCCTCAGCCATGTCGCCGTAATCGGCGCGGGCACGGTTGGCTCCAGTTGGGCGACGTTCTTCCTCGCGCGCGGCTTGGGCGTGACGGTGTGGGATCCGGCAGCCGGCTTCGAGGTGCGCGTCAAATCCTATATCGAGCGCGCCTGGCCGGTGATGCAGCGCCTCGGGCTTTCGGCGGGCGCCGATAGCGCGCGCCTGCGCTTCGCCGAAACGGCGGCACAGGCCGTTGCCGGCGCCGCCTTCGTGCAAGAGAGCGCGCCGGAAGATACCGCCATCAAGCGCGCGCTCTATGCCGAGGTCGACCAGGCACTCGGGCCCGATGCGGTGCTGGCTTCCAGCTCATCGGGATTGCTCATCAGCGAATTGCAAAAGGGCTGGAGAAGCGCGCCTCGCATGGTGATCGGCCACCCCTTCAACCCGCCGCATCTGATTCCGCTGGTCGAAGTGGTCGGCGGGCCCGAGACCGATCCGAGAGTGGTCGATTGGTCGATCGCGTTTTACAAATCGCTCGGCAAACCCGCGATCCGGCTCAACCGCGAGGTCACGGGCCATGTTGCCAATCGTCTTCAATCGGCGCTTTGGCGCGAGGCGGTGCATTTGATCACCACCGGTGTCGCAAGCGCGGCCGATGTCGATACCGCGATCGCCTATGGCCCGGGCTTGCGCTGGGCGTTGATGGGCCAAACCATGGTTTGGCATTTGGGCGGTGGCGATGGCGGCATGGCGCGTATGTTCGAGATATTGGGGCCCGCCATTCAAAGCTGGTGGGATGATCTCGGCACGCCCGATTTGACGCCCGAGGTCAAAGCCACAATGGTGGCGGAGGCCAATGCGGCCGCCGGCGGTCAAACGATCGCCGACATTGCGCGCCGGCGCGATGAATTGCTGATCGGTCTGATCGAAACACTCGGTTCGATTCGGGGCCAGCTTGGGCCCGGTGTGCCATGACCAGCGATGCAAGCGAACGACTTGCGGCGGCGGGAGCCACGCGCGTGCTGGTGCTCGATGGTGCCTATGGCACGCAGTTTCGTGCGATCAATTTGCCGGAATCGGCGTTTCGCGATGCCTCGCTCGCGCGCCATTCAATTCCCCTCGCAGGCAATTATGAAGTCTTGAACCTCACGCGGCCGCACATCGTGCGCGGCTTGCACGACGCGTATTTGACAGCCGGCGCCGATATCATCGAGACCAACACATTCAACGCCAATGCGATCATTCAGGCCGATTTTGGCCTGGCCGCGCAGGCGGTCGACATGGCCCGCGCGGGCGCTTCCCTGGCGCGCGCCGCCGTCAACGCCGCGCTGGCGGCCGATCCAACGCGGCCGAGGTTTGTGGCGGGTGCGCTTGGCGTGACGCGGCGCGATCCGGCGCGCCAGGATGCCGATAGCCCGCCCGGTATCGCCGATGCCGATGACGCCGAACTGCATGAGGCCTGTATGGCGGCGGCGGCCGCCTTGATCGAGGGCGGGGTCGATCTCATTTTGCTCGAAACGGTGACCAATACGCATAATGCGCGCCTCGCGGTCGAGGCCGCGCGTCATGCCATGAAGGCAACGCAGATCAATCTGCCGATCGTCGTCTCAGGCACGATCGGGCGCGATGGTCGCTTCGAATCAGGCGAAACGATCGAGGCCTTTGCCGATTTCATGGCCGAGCTCGATCTCCATGCGATCGGGCTCAATTGCGCGCTCGCCGCGCGTGACCTCGCGCCCCATGTCGTGACTCTGGCCCGTAATACCAAGGGTCGCCTCTGGCTCTACCCGAATGCCGGCTATCCGGACGCCAAAGGCCATTATCATGAAACCGCTGCGGAAACGGCCACCGCGCTCGGCGCAATCGCCGCCCAAGGCCTGCTCAACACGGTCGGCGCCTGCTGCGGCTCGACGCCCACTCATATCGCGGCGCTGAGCCGTGTCACTAGCGGCCTCAAACCACGAACGATTTAGTCGCCGTGGTGGTGCGGCTTATCCCCTGATGCGGGTTTGAGCGCCGCGCGCTTGGCGCGCCGGCGTTTGGCCAGAATGTTGAGGCCTTCAACGAGCGCAGAGAATCCAATCGCGATGTAAAGATATTCACGCGGCACATGGAGATGGAGTCCATCCGCCACCAGTGCGACGCCTACCAGTATGATGAAGGTTATGGCCAACATCTTGACGGTCGGGTGGCACCCGACAAAGCGGGACGTCGGCCCCGAGGCGAACAACATGAAGGCCATGGCAATGACCACGGCGGCAACCATGACGACGATTTGGTTCGACATGCCGACCGCGGTGATCACCGAATCGAACGAGAATACGAAATCGAGCAGCACGATCTGCCCAACGCCGAGCGCAAACCGGCGCGTGGCTTGGGTCTTACTGATCGGCTCGTCGTGATCTCCCTCGTCGTGTTCGATCGCGTGATAGATTTCGATCGTGCCCTTGACCAAGAGGAACAGACCGCCCAGCAGAAGCACAAGATCGCGCGACGACACGATGTGATCGCCGACGGCGAATAGCGGGTCCTTCAGACTGGCGAGCCAGGTTATGCCGAGCAAAAACCCGACACGCATGCCGAGCGCGAGGCTGAGACCGATCTGGCGCGCGCGGCGCTGCTGCTCGCGCGGCATGCGAGAGACCACAAGGGCGATGAAGATTAGATTATCGATGCCAAGCACGAGCTCAAGCGCGGTCAGCGTGAGGAGGCTCGCCCAAAACTCGACGGTCGAGGGATCGAAGGCGGTGATCATGGCTGGGCTCTGGGACTGACCGATTGTGGCGGGAACTAGGGCGAAACATGGGCACCATCAAGACTGCCCAGCCCACCATATAGGTCCGGCCGGCGATCACGGAAGACACCCCAAGCGATACGATAGCGCCGAATCGTTTCGAAATCGAAACGCGCGGTAATGACGGCTTCCTCGTCCCTGCCCGCTTCGGCGCACTTGGCGCCGAATTGGTCGGTAATGAAAGAGGACCCATAGAACGTCAGCGCACAGGACGCCCCCACCTCGCGCCCAATGCGGTTGGACGCGACCACCGGGATGATATTGGCGGCGGCATGGCCCTGCATGACGCGCTGCCAGTGATCGCGCGTATCGGCCTTTGGGTCGAGCGGCTCGGAGCCGATCGCGGTTGGATAGCAGAGGAGATCGGCGCCGCTCAAGGCCATAATCCGCGCGGCTTCGGGGAACCACTGATCCCAGCACACCGCGGCCCCGAGTTTGCCATAGCGCGTCGGCCAAACCTTGAAGCCGGTGTCGCCCGGGCTGAAATAGAATTTTTCAAGGTAGCCGGGTCCATCGGGGATATGTGATTTCCGATAGGTGCCGAGCAACGCGCCGTCGGCATCGATGATCGCGAGCGTATTGAATAGCGCGTTGTTGGCGCGTTCGAACACGCTGATGGGCAAAACCACCTTAAGTTCCGCGGCTAGCGCCTGCATCTGCTTGATTACCGGGTTTTCCTCGATCGACATGGCGAGCCCGAGGTGCTTCGGCTCGAGGTCCTTGCAGAAATAGGGCGTTTCGAACAATTCCTGGAGCAGAATGATCTGCGCGCCCCGCCCCGCCGCCTGGCGCACCAAGCGCTCGGCTCGCGCGATGTTTTCGCCGCGATCCCAGCTGCACGCCATCTGGGTTGCGGCCACAATGACTTCGCTCATCCTCTGACGCCTTGATCCCTGATTCGGGAGAGCCTATCACGGTGCGGCACGAATGCCGAAGGGACCTCGTATTGAACGCGGCGTTGCCCAGTACCCCGAAAGCCGAGGGCTATCGCCTGGCGGCCGAGTTCGAGCCCCATGCGGGAGTCTGGATGCTATGGCCCGAGCGGGCGGACAATTGGCGCGCCGGGGCCAAGCCGGCGCAGGCCGCCTTCGCCGCGCTTGCCGCCGCGCTTGCACCTTTTGAGCGCGTCACGATCGGCGCCTCGCCCGGCCAGCTTGCCAATGCGGGCGCCATGCTGCCGAGCACTGTCCGCGTGGTCGAATTGGCAAGCGATGATGCCTGGATGCGCGACATGGCGCCCGCCTTCGTGGTCAATGATGCCGGCGATGTACGCGGGGTCAAATTTGGCTTCAACGCCTGGGGCGGGCTTAAGGGCGGGCTCTATTTCCCGTGGGATCAGGATGCCTTGGTGGCCGCCAAACTGCTCGAGATCGAACAACTCGAACGCTATGACGCGCCCCTGATCGCCGAGGGCGGCGCGCTTGCGTCGGACGGCCTCGGCACCCTGATCACGACCGTCGATTGCCTGATCAATGACAATCGCAATCCGGGGCTTCGGCGCGCGCGCATCGAAGGCATATTGCGCGACTATTTGTCCGCCAGCACCGTGATCTGGCTCGATCATGGCTTGCCGGGCGATGAAACCGGCGGCCATATCGACAATCTTGTTGCGTTCGTGCGCCCCGGTGTTTTGGTGATGGCATGGACCGAGGACCGGGCCGATCCGTTCTACGACATCGCGCGCCTGACCTTTGAGCGCCTTGCCGCCGCGACCGATGCGCGGGGACGACGTTTCGAGATTCACAAAATCCATCAGCCCCGGCCGATGATCATAAGGGCCGAAGAGGCGGACGGTATTTTGACGGTCGCGGGCACGAAGCCGCGGCGCGCGGGCGATGCGATTTGTGCGTCTTATATCAACGCCTGTGTCGGCAATGGCGTGGTCATCGTGCCGTCTTTCGATGACCCGAATGATGAGGCGGCGCGGGCGGCCTATGCTGCGCTCCACCCTGAACGACGGATTATTCAGGTGCCGGCGCGCGAGGTCGTGCTTGGCGGCGGAGGCTTACACTGCATCACGCATGAGCAGCCGCGCGTCTAGACGGCAGCCGTAACGTCGATCTCGATCAGCATGTCTTCGTGCGACAGGCATGAGACGCCGATGAGCGTGCGCGGCGGCGGATTGGTCTTGCCGAAAATCTGGTGGGTCATGCGATTGAGTTCGTTTTGATAGGACATATCGGTCAAATAGACGGTCAACTTCACGACGTTCGACCAATTCGCGCCCGCGGCATCGAGCACCATTTTGATATTCTCGAACGTGCGCTCGATTTGGCGCGTGAAGCCGCCGCTCATCCACGCACGCTCCTCTTCAGGCACATGAGGGTGCTTGTGATAAAGCGGGATCGGGCCGCACCCCGCCATGAAAATGATACGCCCGCCCTCGACCGCGAAGCCGGGTGCGAACGGCATGTTGTGTTCGGGTTTCGGCTCCTGCGGATGGATCGGCGTGATCTTCATTGGGCGGCCTCGTTTGTGGGTCGCGTGATGGGTTGATCGCCTTGACCGTTGGGTCGGCCCTAAATAAATAGAGGACCTAATTATTTGGGCGTCGATTGGTCCAATGCCTTGAGTAATAGAGAACATGGCGCGACGCGTTCTACCAATTTTCTCCGTGCATTGCCCAGGGGCAACGCCCTCTTTCAGTGCAACCGGTCACACCATTCTAACAGCGTAAACAATGACCCGAGAGACTTGCAATCCATAGCAAATAAGGTAAATTGGTCATCACATCAGTGGCTGCGGGTTTTGGATCTTTGGAAATATAGGTCGCCGCCTCTGATGATTACGTCCTTGTAATCATCTTGATCATTGATGCTGTCACGCCGCTCGGTTCGGCCCCTCGAATCGGGCCGCTCAAGTGACGAAAGGTTTATCGAGCCATGTGGAATTTTTTTCCGATCTCGGGCCTGCGCGCCTTTGAAGAGGTCGTCGATCAAATTGTCTTCGCCGTTCGGGCTGGTGCGTTCAAACCGGGTGATCGTTTGCCGCTCGTTGAGCAACTGGCGGAGACCATGCAGGTCAGCAAGCCGACGATCGGGGAAGCGGTCAAGGCGTTGAGCCGGGCCGGTGTCTTGGTGGCGCAGCGGGGCGCCAGCGGCGGGCTCACATTGGTGAGCGACAATATTTCCGATTCGCTGATGATGCGCCGCGCCCCTGGTTGGCGCGAATCCAACGTCAAGGAATTGGTCGAGGCGCGCCGGCCGATCGAAATGCAAATCGTCATGCTGGCCGCCGAGCGAGCCACGGAAGAGGATTTCGCGGCGCTTCGTCAGGCGATCGAGAAGCTGAAGGACTTGGGCCATGTCGGTAGCGCGCGGCGGACGCAATTGGAAAATCAATTCCGTTATGGCTTGGGCCGCGCGGCACGCAGCGAAATGCTTACGTTCTATCAGCACCAAATCACCGAACAGCTTTCGTTGCACCTGCGCGACTATCTTGCGCAATCGATTGACATCGGGGCTGCCGTCCAATTGCACCAACGCACGCTTGAGGCCTTGATCCGCCGCGACAAGATCATGCTCGAGCGGGTGACCGACGAATACCTCAACGTGATTGAGGAGAGCGAAATCGTTCGCGGGCAGGCCTCGCCGGTGCGCCTTTTGCGCCGGGCCATGGGCTAAAAGCTAGCCCGCGCGTTTGCGCGGCGCGTTGAGCACGAAAAAAGGCGGCCGGTGGTCACCTTTTGTTTGCCGAACTGGGGCAAGCGTGGTTCGATTGGTACGATGACGACACCGCCATCTTCCGCCGCCCTAGGACTCGCCCGCATGGTCCACGGCCGCGACGGGTTGAATATTCCCGCGTTCGGTCTCGGCACCTGGCGTATGGGCGAGAGCAAAAGCGAGCGGGCCGCCGAAATCGCGGCGCTCAAACTTGGGCTTGATGAGGGCGTGCGCCTTATCGATACGGCGGAGATGTATGGCGGGGGTGGCGCGGAAGAAATCGTCGCCGAAGCCGTGCGCGGTCGCCGGGATGAGGTTTTCATCGTCTCCAAGGTCATGCCGTAAAACGCCTCGCGCACGGGGACGATTCGCCCGGCGGAGGCCAGCCTTAAGCGGCTGAGAACAGACCGAATCGAGCTTTTTCTGCTGCATTGGCCGGGCTCGCACCCGCTCGATGAAACGCTCGAGGCGTTCGACCGACTAAAGCGCGATGGCAAAATCCGCCATTACGGCGTCAGCAATTTCGACGTCAACGAAATGACCAAAGCCGCGCAAGGCAAACTCGGCGCGGCGATCGCGTCCAACCAGGTGATGTATAATTTGGCCCGTCACGGCATCGAAGCGCGGCTGCTGCCTTGGTGCGCAAAGCGCGATGTCGTGGTGATGGCCTATTCACCGCTCGATCGCGGCCGCCTGCCCGCCACCAAAAATCTGCGTGACGTCGCGGCGCGCCACGGCGTTACGCCCGAGGCGATTGCGATTGCATGGACCATGAGGCTGCCTAATCTCGTGACGATTCCGAAAGCGACCTCGCTGGCGCATGTCCGCGCCAATTTGACGGCCGCGACCATTGAACTGAGCGGGGCCGACCTGGCCTTGCTCGATGACGACTACAAGCCGCCCTCGGGCGACGTGCCGCTCGATATGGAATAGCGCGGCAGTGACGGACCGCTATTTGCCGGCTTTGGCCGCGCGTCGTTTGGCCGAAGACGCGGCGGGGCGACGCGGCATTGACCGCCGGCGCGGCGCCGGCTCTTTCATCGTGCCCTTGTCGCTTGCCATCGGAAAATTCAATTCGATGGTGATGTCGTTCGGGTCTTTGAAAAAGACCTGAACCATTTTTTGCTCGGGCACCAAGCGTTCGCGCAATTCGAGCTTTTGGCGCTTCAATTTCCGCAGCGTGCCTTTGAGGTCGCTCGCGACAAAGGCGAGGTGGTCGATCGGGCCGGTGCCATTCGAATTCGAGAGGTCGCGCTGCTCAAGATAATATTGCTGCCCCGCATTGGCCATTTTACCGGCGAGGTGAATGCACGGCGTCGTGCCCAAATAGAGCCAATAGCCCGGGAACGGAAAAGGCGGGCGGTAACCATCTTTCAGGCCCAGCACCTTGACGTAAAAATCACGCGTTTCCTTCGGGCGGTCGGATAGCAGGAGAACGTGCTCGAACCGATTAAGCGGCATGGTCTAAGAACCCTTTCAGTAGCGTCGCCGATGCAGCCGAAATCACACCACGAGCCGGGCCGGCGCGCAACCGCGAGAATATCTTCAGGGACAATCAAATCGTGCTCGAAGCGAATTATCGCGTTGCGGTCGACAACTTCGGCACGGTCTATTTGATCGGCCGAGCCCGGTCGAACGCCGAATCGGCGGCCGCGCACGAGGGTACGCTAGAGGCCGAAGGCGTTAAGAAAGTGCTCAATTACGTGGTCTTGCCGCGCTGAGGGTGGGACTGATTGTCGCGCGGCGCGATGTTTCGCCCGGCCGTGCCGGCCTCGGTCGCCGAACAACCCATATGAGCGAGCGTACCTCTTGGCCTAGGCCGGAGCCGTTGGCGTGGCAATTTACCACCATATTCCAGGACCTTTATGACCCTTTATTAAGCGGTTCTTAGGATGCCTGGGCCGAAACTTCGGTCCACGAAATACCTGGTGCCGAATGTATCCGTCATCCCTTGAACGCGACGCAGCCTCATGACTCGTCTCCGTTTCCTGACCCGGCTTAGTCTCGCCTGGAAGCTTCGGCTAGCTTTCGGGGGATACCTCGTCGTCTTAGCGGTCGCCGGCACGCTGATCTACGCAGCAACCGGGAATTTGCATTCCAAGATCGAGGAAAAAATGCTGGTTACCGAGCCGCTGCGCGCGGCCTCGTTCGAGCTTGAGATCAACGCCATCGGCGCTGGCTTCGGCGTTGCCAAATACCTGCACCGTGCGGATCCCTCCGATCGCGCACGGTTCATCGATGATCGGCAGGACTTTCAGATCTTCTATCGGCGGTTCACGCCCTTGGCCAGGAATGATCGTGAACGGGCGCTTGCTGGCGAGCTCGGTGAACTAAGCACGCAGTACTTTGAGCTCGGCGAGGACATCATTAATGACAAGATTGCAGCGCAAACAATCAGCAGGTCGGTAGAAGCACTACTTGGAACCGTCGACCGAATCATCGATAAGGAATTTGGAGCGTCGATACTGCCCAGCCGAAAGAAGGGTGCCGAGGCGACGCAAGATTGCGCTCTCTCACCCGATTCGCGGTCCTCGCCTTCAGAGATCGCTGAATTTACGCGCCGGTGGCTCTCGATCGCCAGCGAAATTGCGCGAATCATCGTCCTTTCCAGCTCGCCGGCCGGTGAAAAACTCGACGAACGCTCAAAACAAATAGACGCTTTAAATAATGAGCTGCACGAACATCAGGCCGAATTCGTAAAAGCGTCGATCAAGTTGTCCTCACAGAACGTCGACACGCACGGGCTCACGAGCCTGACGGGCGATGTAATCGACTATGTCGACGAGCTTGTGGCGATCGACCAGCATATTTCGGAGGATCTCAATGCATTTGTCACGCTGGGTCGTAGCATCGACGATCTCTTGGTCGATGAAATCCAAGTCGGTCATAAAGTCGAACTAGAGAATTCATTAGCGGCCGCGGGCGAAGGCATCCGGCGCACCGATTTTCTTTTGATTGGTATCGGCGCGATTCTCGCGCTCAGCGAAACGGTTCTCTGCGTGGCCTTCGCGCGCGCCATCATCCGCCCGACCAAAATACTGGCGCGCTATGTCGAAGCGATCGGCCAAAACGAATATGACGCCGAGCCGCCGGCACTGCGCTCACCTGAGTTTGCCTTAGTTGGCGCTAAACTGAGGGATATGGCGCACGAGCTCAAATCGACGCACGCGACGCTGCTAAAATCCAATGAGCACCTCGAACAACAAGTCGCGGCGCGCACCGCCGAGCTCGCGCAAAACAATATCAAACTCAAAGCGGCGGGCGACAAGGCTCAGGCCGCCAATGTGGCGAAAACTACCTTCCTGACCAATATGAGCCATGAGCTGAGAACGCCGCTCAACGCGATCATCGGATTTTCCCAGATCATGCGCGGCAAAATGTTCGGCCCGCTCGGCAATGAACGCTATGAAAGCTATATGGTGGACATCCAAGGCGCGGGCGAACATTTGCTCCAGGTCGTCAACGATATTCTCGATATCAGCCGGATCGAGCTCAATTCCGTCGAGCTGAACGAGGTGTCGATCAACCCGGCCGAGCTGATCGAGCAAACCATCAAAATGATCACCCCGCGCGCGCGCGAGGGCCAGGTCATGGCGCGCATCTCAGCCCCAAAGAAGGCCGATCACCCCGCGCGCGCGCGAGGGCCAGGTCATGTTGAGAGCGGATCTCTCCAAACCGTTTCCGAAATTGGTCAACGATCCGTTACGTCTTAGGCAGATACTGATCAATCTGACGCAGAACGCCGTTAAATTTACGCCGAAGGGTGGCACGGTTACGCTCTCCGCGGAAAAAACCGCTGAGGGCGGGGTGGCGTTTTTGGTTAGCGACAACGGTATTGGCATGGCGCCCGAGCACATTAAGATTGCGTTGGCGCCATTCGGACAGGTCGACGGCGGGTTGGACCGCATGTCCGAAGGCGTTGGCCTCGGCCTGCCGCTCTCCAAAAAATTGGTGGAACTCCATGGCGGCCGGTTCACAATCGAGTGGAGACCCGGTGACGGCACCACCTTAACGGCCGCCTTCCCGGCCTGGCGTTCCACCGACGGATCCGATTTGACCGTTCGTAAGGCGTCTTGAACGCCTAACCGCAAATCGACGATCAGCGCCGCCGAAAATCCCGCGACTTGGAGCGGTTTCGACTTTGGTGAAACCAATCTGGCCGTCGTCGTCATTCCGGCCGCTTAGGCAAGCCCGAGCGCCGTTGGCGCTCGGTTGCGCGCCTTGCGAGCCGGAATCCATGGCTCAACCATAAGATCCCGCGTCACCATTGATACCCGCTTTCGCGGGTATGACGAATGAAGGAACTCGCTTACAGGCAAACTGAAAACGCGCTAGACGATATAAACCGGTCCTACGCCACGGCTTTGAATTTTGCCCGCGCGCACGAGCGCCGCAACCTCCCCGACATCGGCCAAAAACTGATCGACCACCGCGCCATGCCGCGGGTTCAATAAAAGCTGCATCGCCTTGGGATCGACACCGCGCGAGAACAACCAACCGCGCTCATGCAACCCATCGGCAACGGCAAAAATATCAAGTTCGTCAGCGACGATCGAAAAATGCGTGCCCTCGGGCTGGCCCAATACGTGAAGGCCGCCGATCCCGCTCAATCCCGCCGCGATGCGCTGCTTTGCCTCGATCATGCACGCCACGCCTTGGCGATAACCAGCGCGGCCCAGATAGCGCATCACGGCAAAAGCGGAGGCGACCGCGCCGCCATTGCGTGAGCCCGCGATATTGGCGGTGCGATAGATGCCGGCGGGCCAGGCTTCGAAATTGAAGCCCTGATGCTTAGCCCGCGCCTCATCGCGAATCACCAACACCGAGGCCCCGCGACCCGAGAAGCCATATTTGTGCAGATCGACCGACATCGAGGAAACGCCGGGTACGTCAAAGTCAAAGCCCGGCACGGCGTGGCCGAGTTCGCGCGCGAAGGGCAGCACGAAGCCGCCGACGCAGGCATCGACGTGGAGCCAAAGCCCATGTTGTTGCGCAAGCCCGCTCAGACGTTCGATTGGATCGACCAGGCCATAGGGAAAGGGCGGCGCGGAACCGACAATCATGATCGTGTTCGGCCCGATCGCGCGCGTCATCGCCTCAAGATCGGCGCGATGATCCACGCTTTTTTCCATGCGAACGGCCTTGAGACCCAAAAGCTCCGCCGCCTTGTTGAAGGCCGGGTGCGCGGTACGCGGCACGATCATCTCGGGCTCGCGCACACTGGGCTTGGTGGCGCGTGCCCAATCGCGCGCGGTCTTGACCGCCATGGTGATGCTTTCCGTGCCACCCGTAGTGACGCTGCCAACCGCCCCTTCGGGCGCATTCAGCATTTCGCACACCATCGCAACCACGCCCTCTTCATAACGACGGAGCGAGGGGTAGGAGGAGGCGCTGTAGATAGCGTTGTCGCCGATATGGGCGGCATAGGCGGCGTTGGCGACGGCCACTACATCATCGCCGGCGTCATAACTCGCCCGCAGATTTTTAGGCTCATTCCATGGTCGGTCAGCGCGTTTGACGGCCGCCATCTCGGCGTCGAGCTCGGTTTGGTTGAGACCGGCTTCGGCGAATTTTCTGTTAGAGAGATCAGCCATCGGTCAACTCATTCCTATTCATGCGCCTAAATAAGTTTCCAGCACCTCGGTCCGCCGCTGCAATTCATCGGGCTTGCCACTCCACACGATCTCGCCATGATCGAGCAGATAGATGTCGTCGGCGAAATCCATGATCCGACTCATGTTCTCCTCGACGAGGAGAATGGTGCGGCCTTCGGCTTTGAGCCGGCGCAGCACGTCGTAAATTAAATCGGCCGCGATCGGCGCGAGACCAAGCGAGGGCTCGTCGATCAAGAGAATCCGGCTCTCGGCCATGAGGCCCCGGCCGATCCCGAGCATGCGTCGCTCGCCGCCCGATAAGGTGCTGGCGATTTGGCTTTGGCGTTCCCTCAATTTGGGGAAGATATCGAAGACCTTGGACAAGTTCTCGGCGAGCTTCTTATAGGCCTTGGGCAAATACGCCCCCATGACCAAATTATCGCGCACTGACATGTCGGGAAAAATGCGGTCGCCTTGCGGCACGTGAACGACACCGCATTCGACAACGCGATTGGCGGGAAGCCCGGCGAGCGAGCGGCTGTCGAAGGTGATATCGCCGGCCATCAACGGCACGAGCCCTGAGATGCAATTGAGCAAGGTCGTCTTGCCGTGCCCGTTCGGCCCAATAATGCCGATGGTCGCGCCTTCCGGCACATCGAGGCTGACGTTTCTCAGAACCGGCTGCCCGTGATAGCCGGCGGAAATGGCCTCGACCGCGAGCAATCCCATCGCCTGTCTCCTAATCCTCAAACCGTGCCTTGGTTGAGCGATGCCGACGCAATTTGACGATCTTCCCTTCGCCGGGCAACCCGCTCAGTCGTTTAAAATCTCGGCCAAGGTGGCGAGGCGAAGCGGTTTGGTCAGAAATTTGACCGACGTAATCCCGAGCGCCTCGCCGAGCCGACCCGTGGCTTCCGCATAATGCGGATTGTAGCCGGTCACCAGAACGACGCGCGCCGTCGCTTTTTTCGGCCGCCAACCAGCGGGTGAATTCGACACCGTCCACACCTGGCATCACGATGTCGAGCAGAATGACGTCGGGCTTGAACGAGGCATAGATTTCCCGTGCCCGCTCGCCATCGGGCGCGCACGCAACTTCAATGTTGAGGCCGGCGGCCGCTTCCTGGATGAACTCCCGAAAGCCGAGTTCATCATCGACCACAAGAAGTCTCTTCTTGGTGGTGTTGGCGGCTGGCGCTGTCATGTCATGGGAACTCGGTTCGAGGTGCGAAGCACCATGCTTGCACCCCTGACGGCCTCAGGTAAACAACGATGCGATCAATGCCCGCTGGCCTTAGCCAGCGCCTGAGGCTCAGCGATCACCGAGATGGGCTTTCGGGGCAAATTAAAGGCTGAACGTGGTGCCTCGGCCTTCCGTGCTCGCCAAGGTGATATGACCGCCGGATTGCTTCACGAAGCCATAAACCATGGAAAGGCCGAGACCAGTGCCTTAGAGGTGGGTCGGTTTTGCGAGACAGTTTGGCGGCTTGGCTAAGGTGGATCGGTTGGGTGTTTACGCCGCCAGTTTCTCCGTCGTCTCCGTCGTAGGCTCGATTACATAGACCTCGTCGGGCGTCCTGGCGCCGAACGAGGAGTGTGGC
>SHWC01000032.1 GCA_009691045.1 Alphaproteobacteria bacterium
GGTACCCTCCTCTTCTATGGGCGTGGCGCCGAGCGAACGGATCAGCGCGATAAGGTCCATTGCCGCCTGGTCAATCAAGGGGCCGTCGGTGCCCCGCAAAACCAAAGTCGTGCCGATTTTACCGTCGCGCACGAACGGGTAGGAGCCGATTTCGAGCGCATTGAAGCGCGCTTGAAGCTCACCCAGGCCCTTGGCGATTTCACCCTCGGGCAAAAAGGTCGCGATCGCGCGCGCGCGCACCGCCGGGCCGGTTTTCAGCGTCGGCACGGCGGCCTCGAACATCGCCCGCATCACCGCCGGAATACCGGCCATGACATAGACGTTCTCGATTCGAAACCCGGGCGCCCGGCTGACCTTGTTCTCGAGCAGGCTGGCGCCTTCGGGCATATGGGCCATACGCAGCCGCGCGGCATTGAACTCCCGCCCGCTCTCGGCGTAATAGGCGGCCAGAATCCGGTGTGCCTCGGGGTGGATCACGTGCTTGCGGCCAAACGCCTTGGAGATGCATTCCGAGGTGATGTCGTCATGGGTCGGCCCGATCCCGCCCGTGGTGAAGACATAGCTATAGCGGGCGCGGAGCGCGTTCAGCGCCTCGACAATGGCCCCCTCCTCGTCCACCACGACGCGGGATTCTTTGAGCCTGATGCCCAACACGGCTAGTTGGCGCGCCAGATAATTGAGGTTGGCGTCCTGCGTGCGGCCCGACAATATTTCATTGCCGATCAAGAGCACGGCGGCGGTCGGCGCTTCGGCCTCGGTCATGGGAGCAATTCACCGCTCGCTAAGGTTTGCGCCCGATCATAGGTTGAAGCGCCCGGCGGTTGCATTACATTCTGTCCGAGAGGAAACACCGCGTGAAACGGAACATCACCATGGGGCGAACCGCGCCGACACCTTTGAGCCCCGCCAAAGCCGCGCCCAGCATGGCCGCGCCCGCGGAAGAAGAACCAAGCGAGTTCACGGTCAACTCACGGCATATCAAGCGCCATGGCCCTGAAGCCTTCGAGGCGATGCGCCGCGCCGGGCGCTTGGCGGCCGAAACGCTGGATTTCATCACGCCCCAAGTCGTGCCCGGCATCACCACGGGCGAACTCGACCAGCTGTGCCACGATTATATCGTCGGCAATAAGGCGATCCCCGCGCCGCTCGGCTATCGCGGCTATCCGAAATCGATCTGCACCTCGGTCAACCATGTCGTCTGCCACGGCATACCGGGCCCGAAGCGCCTGCAGGATCGCGATATCGTCAATATCGACGTGACCGTGATCATCGATGGCTGGCATGGCGATACCAGCCGCATGTTCCTGGTCGGCGATGTGCCCTTGAAGGCGCGCCGCCTGATCGACATTACCTATGACGCCATGATGCGCGGCATCGAAATGGTCAGGCCCGGCGCGCGCACCGGCGATATCGGCCATGCCATTCAATCCCATGCCGAGGCCCAGCGTTGCTCGGTGGTGCGCGATTTTTGCGGCCACGGCATTGGCCGCGTCTTTCACGACGCGCCGAATATCCTGCATTACGGCAAACCCGGCACCGGCACCGAATTGCTTGAAGGCATGTTCTTCACGATCGAGCCGATGATCAATCTCGGCACCTGGGAGGTCACCCTCCTGAAGGATGGCTGGACCGCGATCACCAAGGACCGCGCGCTATCCGCGCAGTTCGAGCACACCCTCGCGGTCACCAGTAGCGGGTTCGAGATTTTCACGCTCTCCCCGGCGAAGCACACGCGGCCGCCTTACGCTTGAGCCCTGGGCGATGGGCGCACCCAAAAGCCCCGCCGATCCGCCACATTATCTCGGGCACCGCGACCGCCTGCGCGCGCGGTTCACCTCGGCCGGGCCAGAGGCGCTCGCCTGGTGCGGCTTCTCAATCGCGACATCAACGCGAACTGGCTCGTGCTTCGCATCGATCCGGCCGGCCCGATCCGCGACTATGGCCCGGGCGCCTGCCTCGTGCCGCCGGTGAAGCTGAAAGAGCTAGGCGCACCCGAAATCGACTAGGCCCTCGCCTTGACGCCTGGGGCTGCGGAATCCACACTGACGCGAGCACCGTTTTCGCCGCGCGGCGCGGCCGCCAGGCGCCCGCCCGGATCAAGGATTAGACCCGCATGAAACTCGTCGGCGTCGATGTCGGGGGCACGTTCACCGACCTCATCATCACGGATACCGCGACGCAAATGATCGCGATCCACAAAGTGCCCACCACGCCCGATGATCCCTCGATCGGCGTGACCGATGGCATCGTCGCGCTGTGCAAACGCAATGGCATCGACCCCGGCACGGTTGACCATATATTTCATGGCACCACGATCGCGACCAACGCCGTGCTCGAATATAAGGGCTCGGTCGCCGGCATGATCACGACCGAAGGCTATCGCGACATCATTCATATCGGGCGCCATCAGCGGCCCGAGAATTATTCGATCATGCAGGATATTCCCTGGCAGGCGCGGCCCTTGGTGCAGCGCCGCCATCGGCTCACCGTCTCCGAGCGCCTGACGCCGCCCAAGGGCGAGGTCCTGAAGGTGTTGGATGAAGAGGCCGTGCGCCGCGCCGCGCGCGAACTCAAGGCCGCCGGCGTGCAATCGATCGCGGTGTGTTTTCTCTTCTCCTATATCGACCCGCGCCACGAAGAACGCGCGCGCGACATTATTTTGGAGGAATTCCCGGAGGCGTTCGTCACCACTTCGGCCCAGGTCGCGCCGCAATTTCGCGAGTTCGAGCGCTTTACGACCGCCGCGATGAACGCCTTCATCGGGCCCAAGGTGCACACCTATGTGAATCACTTCGAGGCGCGCCTAGCCGGCGCCGGCATCAAGGCCGATTTGCATATCATGGCCTCGAATGGCGGCGTCGCGACCGCATCGACCGTGGCCGACGTGCCCGTGGTCACCTTGCTCTCAGGGCCAGCGGCCGGCGTGCTTGGCGGCGCGTGGGCGGCGGCGCTCTCAAACCGCCAACGCATCATCACCTTCGATGTCGGCGGCACCAGCGCCGATATCGGTATCGTGATCGAGGGCCGCACGAGCGAGGCGACCGCGCGCGATACCTGGATCGGCGGCTATCCGGTGCTCGTGCCGATGATCGATATTCATACCATCGGCGCGGGCGGCGGCTCGATCGCGCATGTCGATGGCGGCGGCGCGTTTCGCGTCGGGCCGATGAGTGCGGGCTCGCAGCCGGGCCCCGCCTGCTATGCGCGCGGCGGCAACCGGCCGACCGTGACCGATGCCAATCTGGTGCTCGGGCGGCTTGAGAAGGATAATTTTCTGGGCGGCGAAATGACCCTCGATGAGGCCGCGGCGCATCGCGTGATCAGCGAACTCGCCAAACAGGTGAAGCTCGACAAGCTCGAAGCCGCCGAAGGTGTCATCACCATTCTGAATTCGAACATGGCGAACGCGATCCGCGCCAAGACCGTGCAAAAGGGTCTCGACCCGCGCAATTTCGCGCTCGTCGCTTTTGGTGGCGCGGGGCCTCTGCATGGCGCGGAAGTTGCCGCCGCGCTCAACATTCCAGAAGTCGTGATCCCACCGCATCCGGGCATCACCTCGGCCGCCGGACTGCTCACCACCGACATTAAATACGATCAGATCAAGACCGAGTTTCAGGTCAAGGGCTCGGTCGATCTCGCCAAGGTCTCAGTCGATTTCGCGCAACTCGAAGCGCTTCTTGTGAAGCAATTCGCGGCCGATGGCATTGCGCGGGCCGATGTTACGCTGCAACGCTTCGGCGATCTGCGTTATGTCGGCCAGGGCTATGAGCTGCGCGTGCCCTTCCCGGCCAGCAAGCTCGATGCTGCCTCGCTCGAGCGAGCCTGGACCGCGTTCCACGAGCAGCACAAACAGGAATATGGCCACTTCTTCGTCGATAGCCCGATCGAGATCGTCAATATCCGGGTCACCGGCATTGGCGGCATGCCGAAAATCGGCAAGCCCGAGGTCAAGGCCGGAGCCTCGGTCGAGGGCGCCTTGGTCAAACGCGGCCAGAGCGCGTTTCGCGTGAACGGTCTATTGGGCACCTACGATACGGCCTATTATAGGCGCGAGCTTTTGCCGCTGGAGACGCTGGTCGCCGGCCCCGCGATCATTCTACAACGCGACACCACGACCGTGGTTCCGCCGGGCTGGAGCGCCGAAGCCGATAAAGGTGGTAATCTCATTTTGCGCGCAGATCGGAAAGCCTAGACCATGGCCCAAGCAAAACCCGCGACCCGCCTCGGCTCGACGCCGATCGATCCGGTCACCGCGAGCGTCATTCAAGGCGCGCTTGAAAGCATCGCGGTCGAGATGGGCTACAAGCTGATGCGGATGTCCTACTCCAGCATCATTCGCGAGTCGGAGGATTTCGGTGCCGCGTTGGTCGATGCGCGCGTCCGTCAGCTTTGTGAATCGCGCCAATCGACGCCGCTGCAATCGGGTCCGATTCCGGGTTACGTCAAAGGCATGAACGGCCTGCTCGCCGAGCGCGCTCAAACGCTCAATCCGGGCGACGTGGTCATGCACAACTCAGCCTATCACGGCGCCTCGCATGGGCCCGACGTCGCCTTCATCGTGCCGGTTTTCTTCAAGAGCCGCCTCGTCGGCTATTCGGTCACCACCGCGCACCATCTGGATATTGGCGCCTCCTCGCCCGGCAGTTGCGGCATCGTCGATTCGCTCGATGCCTATGCCGAAGGCCTGCAATTCAAGGCGCTCAAGGTCTATGACAAGGGCGTGCTCAACGTGCCGCTTTGGCAAATGGTGCGCGACAATATCCGCGCCTCCGACCTGGTGGTCGGCGACATGGAGGCGCAAATCGCGGCCGCCCGCATCGGCGCCGATCGCTTCCTCGAATTGATCGAGCGCTATGGGCTGGAGACGGTCGAGGCCGCGGGCGATGCGCTGATGGATCATTCCGAACGGCTGATGCGGCAGGCGATCGACGCCCTGCCCGATGGCAGCTATAGCGCGCTCGGTCACGTCGATGGCTTCGAGGACGATCCCGAAAGGCGCGATCTCAAGATCAAGGTCACGGTGACGATCAAGGGCAGTGACATCACGGTCGACCTAACCGGCACCGACAGACAGATCGACGATCGCCCGCTCAACATGCCGCTCGAAGGCACGGTCGATTGCGCGATCTGGCTCACCGTGCGCTCGATCTTGCTCGACTCGTTCGTGCACGGCCACATCCCGCAAAACAGCGGCCTGGTGCGCCCGATCACCATCATCGCGCCCAAGGGCACGCTGGTGAATCCGAACTTCCCCGCCCCCACCATCGCGCGCTTTTGTCCCGGCAATATCGTCGCCGACACGCTGATGCGGGCTCTGGCCGGCGCCGTGCCGCGCCAAGTCTCGGCCGGTGTCGGGAATTTGAAGGTGATCGCCTATAGCGGCCTTCGTGAAGGCGGCCATTGGGTGCACATGGATATCCATGAAGGCAGCTATGGCGGCCGCTATGGGAAGGACGGCATGGATACCGTCGACACGCTCTATGCCAACACACGCAACAACCCGATCGAAGATATCGAATCGCATTTGCCGCTCCGCGTGCTGCGTTATGAAATACGCGAGGGCGAAGCGGCGCCCGGCCAATGGCGCGGCGGCATCGGCTCGGTGCGCGAGGTCGAGTTCCTGGAAGACGGCAGTTTCTCGATCGAGGGCGATGGCCACATGTACGCGCCCTGGGGCTTCCAAGGCGGCCATGACGGCCAGACCGCGGGGCTCCGCTTCCATGCCAAGACCGGCGCCACGGTGGCGCTGCCCTCGATGATGCCGAACAAACGCTGCAAATTGGGCGACCGGCTGGTGCTGCTCGGCACGTGCGGCGGCGGCTATGGCGACCCGCTGATGCGCGAGCCCGATGCCGTGCTGTCCAACGTGCTCGACGGCTTCGTCACACTGTCCTCCGCCAAGGATGATTATGGCGTCGTGATTACCGCGGCTAAAACCATCGATCGGGCGGCGACCGCCGCGCTCCGGCGCGACCGCCCCTCACCCTAACCCTCTCCCCGCTGGGGAGAGGGGAACGAAAAAAGGTACCGAGAGTCGCCGTCTTTTCTTCCCCCTCCCCCTCGACGGGGGAGGGTTGGGGTGGGGGTGATCCGCCAAGAACCGGTGGGGGCGACGACGAACGAGATGTTAGGATCGGCCGACCAGAAGGAACGCTGCCATGCGCATCAAAATCATCAATCCCAACACCACCCAGGCGATGACCGACACGATCGGCGACTGCGCGCGGAAGTTCGCGCGGCCCGGCACCGAGATCGTCTCGGTCAGCCCGAGTTTCGGTCCCGCCTCGATCGAATCCTTCGTCGATGAATTCGTTTCGGCCTGCGGCGTGCTCGACGAAATCAAGAAGGGCGATGCGAACGAAAACATCGACGCCTATATCATCGCCTGCTATGGCGACCCTGGCCTGCAAGCCGCGCGCGAATTGACCGAGAAACCGGTCATCGGCATCGCCGAGGCCTCGCTTTACATGGCCTCGATGCTGGCCGCGCGCTTCTCGATCGTTACCATCATCCCGCGCGCGCGCACGCTGATGGAAGAAATGGTGCGCGGCTATGGCATGGAGCACCGCGTCATCTCGATCCGCACGCTGCCGCTCTATGTGCTCGATGTCGAGAAGGATCCCAAAGGCTCGTTCGACAAAATCCGCGAAGGCGCGCGCTTGGCCGTGAAGGAAGACAACGCCGAAGCGATCTGCCTTGGCTGCGCCGGCTTCGCCGAATTCGCTCAATCGATCGAGGACGAGCTTGGCGTGCCGGTGCTCGATGGCGTGGTCTGCGCCACCAAACAGGCGGAAATCATGGTCGAGCTTGGCAAGAAAACCTCGAAGCGCATGACCTATCGCCCGCCCGAGCAAAAAACCTATACCGGCATGTTCGCCCACTTTTCCAGCGACAAGCCGGCCTCCAAACGCAAAGCAGCGGCGGAATAACGTGGCCGGCGCGCTTTTTTGCCCTCTCCCCTTGAGGGAGAGGGAGGGCCCCATCGCAGGCCCGTCGTGCGCGCGAGCGCACAACGGGCAGCGATGGGAGGGTGAGGGGTATTCTGACAAACACCACGCGCGAACGTTGAGAGTCTTCCTTAGGCACCTCACCCGCCGCTACGCGGCGACCTCTCCCACGAGGGGAGAGGTGAACCTCGGCGTACTTTCATGATCCCCCGCTATAGCCGCGCCGTGATGTCGGCGATCTGGCAGCCCGAAAATCGCTTTCGGATTCTGGCCGAAATCGAGGCCCATGCGCTTGAGGCGCAAGTCGAGCTCGGCATCGCGCCGCGCTCCGCGCTCGCGGCCCTAAAACGCGCGCTGAAAAACAACCTCACGGAAATCACCGACCCCATCGCGATCGACGCAATCGAACGCGAAACCCGTCATGACGTGATCGCCTTCCTGACCAATCTCGGCAAATATGTCGGCCCCGAGGCGCGCTTCATCCATCAGGGCCTCACCTCCTCCGACGTGCTCGATACCGCCTTTGCCGTGCAGCTTGTGCAGGCGAGCGATCTGTTGATCGAGGGCGTTGAACGCGTAATGGCCGCCCTCAAGCGCCGCTCCATCGAGCATAGGGAAACGCTTTGCGTCGGGCGGAGCCACGGCATTCATGCCGAGCCGACCAGTTTCGGCCTCAAGCTTGCCGGGCACTATGCCGAGTTCGCGCGCAATCTCGAGCGGCTGCAAACGGCGAAGAAGGAAATCGCCACCTGCGCGATCTCAGGGCCGGTCGGCACGTTCTCGTCCGTCGATCCCGGTGTCGAGGCGCATGTCGCGAGAAAATTAGGCCTCGCGGTCGAGCCGGTCTCGACCCAAGTCATTCCGCGCGATCGCCATGCCGCATTTTTCGCGGCACTCGCTTTGGTCGCCTCTGGCATTGAACGTCTCGCGACCGAGATCAGGCATTTGCAGCGGAGCGAAGTGCGGGAGGTGGAAGAGGCGTTCGCCAAGGGCCAAAAAGGCTCTTCCGCCATGCCACACAAGCGCAACCCGGTACTCTCCGAAAACCTCACCGGCCTCGCCCGCATCGTGCGTAGCGCCCTAACCCCCGCCCTTGAAAACGTCGCGCTCTGGCATGAGCGCGATATTTCGCACTCCGCCGTCGAACGCGTCTTCGCGCCCGACGCCACCATCGCGCTCGATTTCGCGCTCGATCGCATGGCTGGGTTGGTCGACAATTTGCTGATCTACCCGGCCACGATGAAACGCAATCTCGAAAGCCTGGGCGGCCTGGTCCATTCGCAAGCCGTGCTGCTCGCGCTGATCGAGGCTGGGTTGTCGCGCGAGGCGGCCTATGAGGCCGTGCAACGCAACGCGATGGAAACCTGGAAGGCTGGCGGCAGTTTGGCGATACGTCTTAGGGCCGATCCTGAAATCAAGGCCAAGCTCAGCCGCAAAGAGATTGACGCGTTGTTCGACGCCAAGCCCTATCTCGCTTATGTCGATGAGATCTTCACGCGCGTGTTCGGCCCGGCACGGCGCGGCACGAAAGGGAGAACCAAGAAATGACCAAACCGACCGTCATCATCACTGGCGCCGGCATCGGCATCGGCCACGCCGCCGCGCTCGCCTTCGCCAAAGCCGGCTATCATGTCGGCGTGACCGACGTGCTGGAGGCCGAGGGCAAGGCGACAGTCAAGGCGATCGAGACCGCCGGCGGCACGGCCGAATTCCATAAGGTCGACGTGACGAATACCGAGAACGTCAATGCCGCGGTCGCCGCCTTTGAAAAAAAGAACGGCGCGATCGATGCCGCGATCGCCAATGCCGGCATCGCGCATAAGGTCAAGCTCGAGGATATGACCGACGCCAAATGGAGCCACACGCTCGATGTCGATTTGAACGGTGTGTTCCGGCTGTGCCGCGCGGTCGCGCCCGGCATGAGAAAACGCAAAAAGGGCGCGATCGTCGCGACTTCGTCGATCATGGGCGTCGGCTATGGCTGGCACGACCATGTGCAATATAACGCGGCGAAAACCGGCGTAGTCGGCTTGGTGCGCGGCCTCGCCTGCGACCTCGGCGCCGATCAAATACGCGTCAACGGCATCGCGCCCGGTTATATCCGCTCCGCACAATCGCTCTCGACCGTGCATTCGCTCGGCCTGGCCGGCCTTGAGAAGGCCGCTGACTATATTCCCCTAGGCCGCGTCGGCGAACCCGACGATATCGCCGATGTCATGGTATTTTTGTGCGGCCACGGCGCGCGCTATATCAGCGGGCAAACCATCATCGTCGACGGCGGGCTGATGGTCGGTCGCTATTGAGCGATGAGGCGGTGGACGTCGCGCACGGACTCCGTCGACGTTTCACCTGGATCAATGGCATCGCGCTGACGCTGGCCATCATCTGGACTCTGTTCCCGATCTATTGGACGCTCAACGCCTCGCTCAAGCATTGGTCCGATCTTTATACGCTGCGCGACACGAAGGAGCTGGTGCCAACCCCAAGCGCGGTCGAAGGGCCGCGTAGCGTCGCCGAGAAGCAACCGTCAAGCCTTTGGTTTCCAACCAACCTGACGTTCGAGAACTACCGGCACATCTTCGTCGATCACGAAAACCCGATGGGCAATAACGAAACCGCGTCATGGCGCGCGCTCGTCACCTCGACGGGCGTTGCCGGCGTCGCCACATTCTTTTCGATGGTGATCGGCCTGATGGCGGCCTTCGCCTTTGCGCGCCATCGCACAGGCGGCAATTTTTTGCCGTTCTATGTGCTCAGTTTCCGCATGATCCCCGCCATGGTGATCGCGATCCCGTTCGCTTATTTCGCGGCCACACTGGGGCCAAACGTCACGCCCTTCATGCTGACGCTGATCTATATCGCCTATACCGCGCCGCTCTCCGCCTGGCTCTTGAAGGGCTTCATTGAACAGGTGCCAGCGCAATTGGAAGATGCCGCGATGATGGATGGTCTGTCGCGCTGGCGGGCCTATTTGAAAATCACCGTACCGCTCATCAAGGGCGGGCTCGGCGCGACCGGCCTTTTCATCTTCATTCTGAATTGGACCGAGGGGCCGCTCGCGGTGGCACTCGCCTATGGCAAATGGACGACGCTCCCGGTGCAAATCATCGACAAAACGGCGAGCCCAAATCTCCAGGCCGCGCTTGCCGTGTTGGCGGCCATCCCGCCGCTCGCCATCGGCTTTTATATCCGGCGAGATTTGGGCCGGACCTTCACCCTCGGCGCGCTCAAGAATTGATAATGCCGAGGCTCTTTGGGTTGAATGCGTCGTCGCTAACCGGGGGGCCTGTCGGAATTGGCCGCATTCCGGCCATAACGCACAGCGCGCTTCTCCTACATTTGCCAAGCGACTAGGATTCCCCGAGTCGTCTCGACAGCGTCAGGACTATCAGGAATCCCCGCCGTGAATGAGGCAGAGACACGTCGTCAAGAGGTCGCCCGCAACTTTCAAGCGTTCCAGCAGAAATTGCCGGAACTGCTTGCGAGCCGGCGCGGGCAATTCGCCGTGATGCGTCATGGAGCGATTGTGGACTATTTCGATACGATCGGCGCGGCGGTGCGGTTCGCGGCCAAAACCTATGAGGACCAGATTTTTTCAATTCAAGAAGTGACCGACAAGGCCGTCGATCTTGGCTGGTTCTCCCATGCCGCTGCCGCCAATCCAATACAACCGTAATGTCGGTGCGATTCTAGCGGTCCGCGTCGATTGGCCGCGATCATGGCCGCAGCACCATGACACAGCCCCGGTCTCTCATACGGTTCGCATGCTGATCGATACGGGGGCCACGGCGAGCGCCCTATCGAAGCGTACGGCGGATCGATTGGGATTGCCGCTTGTCGGCCAGCGAATTCTGCAATCCGTCAATCATGTCGGGCCGGTCAATCTCTATTTGGCCGATCTGAGCATTGTCGCCGCCGATCCGCCGCGCCGTTTTGACGATTTTCGCCTGATCGAGCTTGAGTTGAATGATGAACCGGTCGATGGCTTGATCGGCCTCGACATCATTCAGCATGGCGTTCTGCAAATGGACGGGCCGCAGGAGCAATTCAGTCTCGTCTTCAAAACGTCGCGCTGAAGCGAAGGCCGATTAGCGCATGGCGGCTTTGCCGAGCAAATTCTCTCTGAAGCGATCTTTCAAATAGGCGCCGTCCCGTGGCGGCAGCACGCGCGGCGACGCCACCGCCTTGATCTTGAACACACCGAGCGCCGGCCCCGGCCCGCCCCGGAGCGCGGCGACGCTAGGCGCGATTTCGTGGTCGTCACGCGCGGTCAAAACAGTCGCGAAGCCGCTGGCGCGCGCAATGCCTGCGATGTCCACACCGGCCGCGGTCAAGCCATTCTGCATGCCGGTTTCGCCATGGCGTTCATTATCGAGCACGGCAATCGATAGATTGCCGGGCTTCTGAGCGCCAATCGTTGCGAGACTCCCGATCCCCATCATCATCTCGCCATCGCCGACAATCACGAGCACACGACGTGTCGGCTGCGCATTGGCAAGCCCAAGCCCGATCATGGCGGCCCCGCCCATCGCCCCCCAGAGCGGGAAATCCAGCGGATTATCCTCGACCGCCGCGACATCCCACGCCGATGAGCCAAGCCCCGCGACCACCAACAACGTACCGCGATTTTTCAGCAGCGCGGCCACGACGGCGCGCCGTTCAAGTGTCGTATCCATGGGTCCACTCATCCGCTGACCGCCACGAAGGCCTTGGCACCGATCACGCGCTGCGACACCAGCACCGCGACCTGCACCTGTGATTCAAACGCGAGCTGCGCCGCCGCCGCGACCGTTTCGCCAATCTCGGCCGCATCGCGCACCAAATAGACGATCACGCCGCCGGTTTCGAGATGCGCCTGGCTCGTGCTGCCCATCGGCACCTGCCAGGGGTTCACCTCGCCCCATTCGCCCCGCATAGTCACGATCGCGAGCAGGGGAAAGCGGCAGGCCTTGGCGAGCGAAAGCGCGGCAATCACATTGCCGACGCCGCTCGACTGCATGAGGAGGGCGCCCCGCTCACCGCCGAGCCAAGCCCCCGCCAACATCGGTATGCCCTCGGCTTCGTTGGAGAGCAGCACATCGCGCATGGCGTTGTCTGCCTCGCAATGGGCAATCAGGCGGGTTAGGCCTGCGTCCGGCACAAAAGCGATTTGGCGTACGCCCGCCGCGCTCAAGACGCGGTGTACGTCCGCCGGCCAGTCAACCATTGGGGCGGTCATGGCCGCGCGTTCCTGAGCCAAGTTCCTATTCCGCCATCAGCTGCTCACGCGCCACATCAAGAAGACGCGTCATCTCCTTGCGCAAGCGATGTTCGTCCATCGGAACACCCTTGTCGCTGAGGTCCTTCAACACCTTTTCAACCACATCGGCATCGCCCGGCCGCTCGAAATCGGACGCCACGACCTGCTTCGCATAGGCCTCGGCGTCGCCCCCCTTGATGCCCATTTGTTCCGCGGCCCACAGACCGAGCAGCTTGTTGCGGCGCGCATTGATCTTGAATTTGAACTCTTCGTCCCGCTTATATTTGGTCTCTTCGTCCTTCTGGCGCTTGTCGAAGGTGGTCATACCCTATGCTCCTTGCCTCTAGCTGGCGCTCTTGGCGATGCGGCCCAAACGGCATCGGTTTCTTTACGCTCCCGGCATATATACGGTTCCAATCGCCCGCGTTCAATCGTGCCGAATCCCTGATTCGAGACTATGTGCACCCTCGTTATCCTACGCCGCCCTGACCATGACTGGCCGGTTCTGATCGCCACCAATCGCGATGAAATGCGCGATCGGCCCTGGCGCCCGCCCGGCCGGCATTGGCCCGACCGCCCCGAGGTCATCGCCGGGCGCGACGAGCTTGGCGGCGGCACCTGGCTTGGGCTCAATGATCATGGCGTGGTGGCCGCCGTTTTGAACCGGGTTGGCTCGCTCGGCCCCGCCCCTAACAAGCGCTCGCGCGGCGAGATCGTGCTCGAGGCGCTCGACCATGCAGATGCCGTCGATGCCGCCGAGGCGCTGGTCGCGCTCAATGTCGATGCCTACCGCTCGTTCAACCTTCTGATCGCCGATTCGCGCGACGCTTTTTGGCTGAAACATGATGGCGGTCACGCCGTCGAACTGACCCCCTTGAACAACGGCGTCTCGATGCTGACGGCCTATGACATCAATTCGACCGAATCCGCGCGCGTGCGCCGTTATTTGCCGCGGTTCGAGGCGGCCCCTGCGCCCGACCCGACCACCAATCACTGGGGCAGCTGGGAAACCCTGCTCGCCAGCCGCGAAGCGACAGCCGGTTCCGCGCCCCTTGGCGCCATGCGAGTCGATACCGATACCGCTTTCGGTTCGGTCAATGCCTCGCTGATCGCCCTGCCCAGCCCAGCGGTTGATCGTCGTCGCCCGATTTGGCGTTTCACCGGCGCTCCCCCCGGTGACCAGCCGTTCACGGCCGTGCCACTCTAATATTCGCCCGGCGCCAATCTGACGGTGCCGTTGCGCGGCCGGTGGCGGCGTTGTATTGCCCCCCCGAACTGACTATGTTTGATACCTAGAGATGAACGCCTCGCCGGGCCGATCGGGTGCCCGGATGTGGGCGTTTCTGTCATGGAGGACCGCGATGGCTCGCCGCCGTCAAGTCTATGAGGGCAAGGCGAAGGTGCTCTATGAGGGCCCCGAGCCAGGCACACTCATCCAATATTTCAAGGACGATGCCACCGCCTTCAACAATCAGAAGAAGGCGACCATCGTTGGCAAGGGCGTGCTCAACAATCGGATTTCCGAGCACCTCATGTCGCGCCTGAATGAGATCGGCGTGCCGACCCATTTCGTGCGCCGGCTCAACATGCGCGAGCAGCTCATTCGCGAGGTTGAAATCATCCCGGTCGAGGTGGTGATCCGCAATATCGTGGCGGGCTCGCTCGCGACGCGCCTTGGCATCGCCGAGGGCACCGTGCTACCGCGCTCGATCGTCGAGTATTATTACAAGAACGACGCGCTCGGCGATCCGATGGTTTCGGAGGAGCACATTACCGCCTTCGGTTGGGCCACACCCCAGGACCTTGACGACATGCTGGCGCTCTCGCTCCGCATCAATGATTTTCTGAGCGGCCTGTTTTACGGCATCGGTATCCGATTGGTCGATTTCAAGATCGAGTTCGGGCGGCTGTGGAATGGCGACGACATGCGCATCGTGCTGGCCGATGAAATAAGCCCCGATTCCTGCCGACTGTGGGATTTGACCACCAACGAAAAGATGGACAAAGACCGCTTCCGCCGCGACCTCGGCAATATCATCGAGGCCTATCAGGAGGTCGCGCGTCGGCTCGGCATTTTACCCGAGGCCGGCGTCCACGAATTGCGGCCGAATGAACCAACCAAAGGCCGCGCCTGAGGCAGGGAATCGTGAAAGCCAAGGTTCACATCACATTGAAGGCGGGCGTGCTTGACCCGCAGGGCAAGGCGATCGGCCGGGCGCTTTCCTCGCTCGGCTTCGCGGGCGTCGGCGAGGTGCGCCAGGGCAAAGTGATCGAGCTCGAACTTGCTGAGACCGATCGCGCCAAGGCCGAAGCGAGCCTCCGCGCCATGTGCGAGAAATTGCTCGCCAATACCGTGATCGAAAATTACGCGATCGAGCTCAGGCCGTGAACCCGATCCACGCTGCATCCGTCATGCTTCGACAAGCTCAGCATGAGGACATCAAACTTAACCTCATCCTGAGCCTGTCGAAGGATGAGGTTCAGTCGTTCGAACTCGTCTGAGCCACCCAGCATTTTCATGCAAGCCGCTGTCATCGTTTTCCCCGGATCGAATTGCGATCGCGATATCTTGGTCGCGCTTGAGGCCTCGATGGGCCGCAAGCCGCTGATGGTTTGGCATGGCGATAGTGAATTGCCCAAGGTCGATCTCATCGTGTTGCCAGGCGGTTTTTCCTATGGCGATTATTTGCGCTCGGGCGCCATGGCCGCGCATTCGCACGTCGTGCGCGCGGTCGTAGCCGAGGCCAAACGCGGCGTGCCGGTGCTCGCGATTTGCAATGGCTTTCAGATCGCGACCGAGGCTGGGCTTTTGCCCGGCGTCCTAATGCCGAACGCCTCGCTTAAATTCGTCTGCCGCGATGTTTACTTGCGGGTTGAGAACGCGGACTCGCGCTTCACGCGCGCGTTCAAGAAGGGCCAAGTCGTTCGCATGCCGATCGCGCACCGTGACGGCAATTATTTCGCCGATCAGGCAACACTCGATCGGCTTGAGGCCAATGGCCAGATCGCGTTTCGCTATGTGACGGCGGATGGTCGCATGACCGACGACGCCAATCCGAACGGTGCCGCGCGCAACATCGCCGGCGTGTTCAATGAAGGCCGAAATGTGCTTGGCCTGATGCCGCACCCCGAGCGCTTGGCCGATGCCATGCTCGGCGGTACCGATGGCAAGGTCATGCTCGACGGCCTGATCCACGAGCTGGCGTGATCGTCGGCAAACACACGCTCAATTTCACCAGCAACCCATATTGGCCTCATGAGTCACCCCCACCCCACCCTCCCCCATCGAGGCGGAGGGAGTAAGAAGAAAGCGGGCGCCGTCCCTTCTTTCCCCTCCCCCCTTGCGGGGGAGGGTCAGGGAGGTGGGTGGACGCGAGCGCGTTGCGGCGACCGCGCGACCATCCTCACGAGCCACCAATGATTCACGCGCCCGAGATTACACCCGAGGTTGTCGCCGGCCATGGCCTGAAGCCCGACGAATATGAGCGCGTCGTCGGCGCGCTCGGCCGCACGCCGAATCTGACCGAGCTCGGCATCTTCTCGGTTATGTGGAGCGAACATTGCTCCTACAAATCCTCGCGCGTCTGGTTGAAAACATTACCGACCACCGCGCCTTGGGTGATTTGCGGCCCGGGCGAAAACGCCGGCATCATCGATATCGGCGATGGTCTGGCCGTCGTCTTCAAAATGGAGAGTCACAACCACCCCTCCTTCATCGAGCCCTATCAGGGCGCGGCGACCGGCGTTGGCGGCATTTTGCGTGATGTCTTCACCATGGGGGCGCGCCCGATCGCCAATATGAACGCGCTCCGCTTCGGCTCGCCCGATCACCCGAAGACACGGCATTTGGTTGCCGGGGTGGTTGCCGGCATTGGCGGTTATGGCAATTGCATTGGCGTGCCGACAATTGGCGGCGAATGCACCTTCCATCCCTCCTACAACGGCAACAATCTGGTCAATGCCATGACGGTCGGGCTGGTCGATGCCACGCGCATCTTCTATTCGGCCGCCGGCAAACCGGGCCACCCGGTTGTCTATGTCGGCTCCAAAACAGGGCGCGATGGCATTCACGGCGCAACCATGGCCTCCGCCGAATTCGACGAAAAATCGGAAGAGAAGCGCCCGACCGTGCAGGTCGGCGATCCATTCACCGAAAAGCTCTTGCTCGAAGCCTGCCTCGAACTGATGGCGACCGATGCGATCGAGGCGATCCAAGATATGGGCGCCGCCGGCCTCACCTGCTCCTCGGTCGAGATGGCCGGCAAGGGCGGCACCGGCATCGAGCTTGATCTGGACCTCGTGCCCCAGCGCGAGCGCGGCATGAGCGCCTATGAAATCATGCTCTCCGAGAGCCAGGAGCGCATGTTGATGGTCTTGAAGCCCGGGCGCGAAGACATCGCGCGCCGCGTATTCGAAAAGTGGGACGTCGATTTCGCCGTGATCGGGCGGGTGACGGAGACCGGTCGGCTTGTGTTGCGCAAAGGCAATGAGCTCGCCGCTGATCTGCCGATCCCACCGCTGGTCGATGAGGCGCCGATCTATCGCCGGCCCTTTGTCGAGACGCCCCTTCGCGCGCCCATCAAGCCAGAGAGTCTAGCCGCTCATCCGCCGGTGCTCGAGTCTCTCGTCAAACTGATCGGCGGGCCTGACCTCTGCTCCAAACGTTGGATCTGGGAGCAATATGATCACATGGTGATGGCCGATACCGTGCAGCGACCGGGCGGCGATGCTGCGGTCGTGCGCGTGCACGGCACCAAGAAGGCGCTCGCCATCACGACCGATTGCACGCCGCGCTATTGCGCCGCCGACCCTAAGACCGGCGGCGCGCAGGCCGTGGTCGAAGCCTGGCGTAATCTGAATGCGGTCGGCGCCAAACCGCTCGCCATTACCGATTGCCTCAATTTCGCCAATCCCGAACGGCCTGAGGTCATGGGTCAGTTCGTCGGTTGCATTCAAGGCATGAGCGAGGCCTGCCGCGCGCTCGACTTCCCCGTCGTCTCGGGCAATGTCTCGCTCTACAACGAAACCAGCGGCCAAGGCGTGCAGCCGACGCCGGCGATTGGCGGCGTGGGGCTCATTGCCGACGTCGCGCTTATGGCGACACTTGGCTTTAAGGCCGAGGGCGATGTGATTCTTATTCTTGGCGAAACCAAGGGTCATCTCGGCGCCTCGCTCTATCTCCGCGATGTGTTAGGGCGCGAGGAAGGCCCACCCCCGCCGGTCAATCTGGCGGTGGAACGACGCACCGGCGATTTCGTCCGCGCGCTAATCGCGCAAGGCCGCCTCACCGCCTGCCATGACGTGTCCGATGGCGGCCTGCTCATCGCCATCGCCGAAATGGCGATCGGCGCCTCGCGCGCTGGATTGGCCATTGGGGCAAAGCTCATAGCTCCGCCAAGCGGCCTTGACCCCGCCGCCTATTGGTTTGGCGAGGACCAGGCGCGCTATGTCGTGACCGCCCCGCCCACCACGGCCGACCGCCTTGAGGCGGACGCCAAAGCGGCCGGAATTCCGGTAGGCCGGTTGGGGCTTACGGCGGGCCCCGAATTGACTCTCGAGGGGGTGGGTGCCATATCCGTTAGTGACATCGAACGGGCCCACGAGGCCTTTCTACCCGCTTTCATGGCCGCGCCCGCCTAGGCCACCAGCGGTTTTCGGAGACCTTTCCCTATGCCGATGGATGCGCGTGAGATCGAGCGGTTGATTCGCGAAGGCCTGCCCGACGCCAATGTCGTGATCGAGGATTTGCGTGGCGATGGCGATCATTATGCCGCGCGCGTGGTCTCGGCCTCGTTCACCGGCAAAAGCCGCGTGCAGCGGCACCAAATGGTCTATAAGGCGCTGAATGGCCGCATGGGTGGCGAACTCCATGCTTTGGCCTTACAAACCGTGACTCCCGACGAGATTTGAGGACCCCATGAACACCCCATCCGAGCTACCCGTTTTCCAACGCATTCGCAGCGACGTCGAAAAGAACGATGTCGTGCTGTTCATGAAGGGCACGCCGGTGTTCCCGCAATGCGGCTTCTCGGCCGCTATCGTGCAGGTGCTTACCCAACTCGGCGTCAAATTCAAGGGCATCAACGTGCTCGAAGACGCCGAAATCCGCGACGGCATCAAAAAATTCTCGGACTGGCCGACCATTCCGCAGCTCTATGTGAAGGGCGAGTTCGTCGGCGGCTGCGATATCGTGCGCGAAATGCATGAGACGGGTGAGCTGAAAGAGCTGCTCTCATCGCGTGGCGTCGCCGCTCAGCCGCAGGGTTGAGACGAAACGCGCTTGCGATTCGAAAGCGCTGCGCACGCTGTTTTTTTGTCGTCCCCGCGAAAGCAGGGACCCATCTCGGCGGATGTCGGAGTGACCAAGCCGTGGATTCCCGCTCGCAAGGCTCGCACCCGAAAACCGATGGTTTTCGGGCTCGCCTAACGGCGGGAATGACGGGGTCTTGTGACATGAGAGAGATGTGTTGATGGCCGACGACGGCCCCCCTCCCGCCATTCACGGCTATCACGCCCACATTTATTTTCGCGACGGCGATGAACGCGCGCGCGCAATGCACTTGCGCGAGGCACTTCAGCGCCTTCCGGTGGTGTTGGGGCGTATCTGGGATCAAAACGTCGGGCCGCATCCGGTGCCGATGTATCAGGTCGCGTTCAAGCCCCAGCAATTCGCCGAGATCGTGCCGTTCCTGATGTTGGCTCGTCAGGGGCTGACAATCCTGGTCCACCCCGAAACCGGCGATGAGGTGGCGGATCATTCGAGCCACGCGCTGTGGCTCGGCGCCGTGCTGCCGCTCGATCTCGAATTCCTGCGTAAGTTCGCCCGCGGCGAAGCGACCGTGCCGGCTCACCCCTCGGGGTAAACATCGAAGGCTATGCCGATCCGCTCCTCATTGCCCTTGAACGGCACGGTGCCGTGAAAGAGGTAGGACGGAAAGAACACGGCAAGGCCCGGCTCGGGCTTGACCGCGCTGGTCGGTGGCTCGAAGCCCGCTGGTAGTTTGCAATCCGGCCGACCGAATTCGATCCACCCCGCGCGCCCATCGCCCTCCACCGAGAGGCTCGAGGGCACCCGCACATAATAGCAACCGCTGAGCCACGCCCCCTCATGAAGGTGGGTCGGGTGCCAGCCCCCTTTGCGCAGGATCGAGGCCACCAGCGCGATCCGATAGCGCTTCGGCTTTCGGCTTAGGAAAGGGTGCCCGGCATCGTCGGGCAAGGCGTCGCGCAAATGGTCGATCGCTTGGCGCAGCGCCCGCTCAAAGAGCTGCATGGTGCGCTCCGGCCGGATCATCATGTCGCCGGTCACCGAGCCGCCATAGGAAACACGCTGGAACGGTTCCCACACCAAGGTCGGGTGGCTCCTGACCGCGCCCTCAAGCGCGGCATTGAAGGCCTCGAGATCGGTCAATGGCGCCGGTACGTTGAGCCGCGCGGTCCACACCACCTCATCGAGCTTCAGAAAGCGCTCGAACTCGGCCGGTTTACCCAGGATTTGCAACGCCGTGGCGCGATAGGCCCACGCATTCTGGCAATACGGCTCGAGGGCCAAACAGGCCTCGGCCGCCTCCAAAGCCTGGCTAGCTTTGCCAAGCGAAATCAGTGTTGCGGCAAGGCGATAGCGTGGCTCTTTGATAAAAGGATCCAGCCTGATCGAGCGCGCCAAGATCTCCGCCGCTTCATCCAACCGGCCCAGCCCGCGCAAGGCGTCACCTTTATTGGCCAGCGCATTGGCAAAATCGGGATTCAATGCGAGCGCTTTGTCATAACATTCAAGCGCTTCAAGGTGCTTCTTGCTGTCGAGATAGAGGTTGCCGAGGTTTTGATGCGCCTCGGCATAGGCGGGCGCGATCTCGGTCGCGCGGATCATCCGGCCCAAGGCCTCTTGATAGCGCCCCTCTTGGTAGGCGATCAGGCCGAGCAAATGTTCGGCGGTCGGCTCTTCGGGCTCGATCTCAAGGATCCGCCGATAGGCCTTCTCGGCCATCGCAAGGCGCCCGGCCCGGTGGTACGCGAGCGCACCCTCAAGGAGCGCGGCAACACCCCCGCCCGCACCACCCTGGCGAGCCTGCTTGGCTTCGCGCCGTCTCTCGCTCCGGCCCATGATCCCCTCGCCCGACCTCAGCCAGTCTAGTGCCCTCCGCCAGGCCGACGAAAGGGCGTCGAAGGAAGGCTAGGGTAGGGGGTCGCGCAATACGGTCGAGTGCTTTTTGAGCCAATGGATAAAGGTCAGAGCGCTGATCGCCAGAACCATGGCAATGCCAATGCCACCAAAATCCGCCCAATAATTGGTCACGCCTTCGACCCGAGCCACTTCATAGGTCTCGATCAGAAGCGCCGTGACCACCCAGGCGACACAGCTCGAATATTCCTTCGAGACGGCGCGCCTCCAATTGAACCGCATGCCACGAAACGCCTCGGGCAATGCGGAAAGCTTAGGCAGCCAGCGCGGCGTCTCCGCGCAATAGGCGTCGTAATCGGCGCTGAACTGGCCGCGCAAATAGCGCTCCTCGGCCAGTACCAAGGCCCAATAGGTGAACAGGAAAAAGCCGCCGCCAAGGCCATAAACCCAGGCGCTGTTATGCAGCACCATCAGGCCGATCAGGATGATGATATTGCCGAGGTAGAGCGGATTGCGCGACGCGCTGAACAAGCCACCGGTAATCAGCGTCGCGGCATAAATGCGCTTATTGAGGCCGCCGCGCTTGATGTATTCGAGGCCAACGACGACAAAGCGAAAAACCTGCCCCACGACGCAAATCAAATAGCCGATCCAATCGAGTCCGTGATCGGCCCCGGCCTCGTCATAGGCGATGACCGGCGCGAAACCTGCCATCAACCCGATCATCACGATTGGAAAGACGATGTTGCGCCGGCGGAAAATGAAATTGCCGTAGCCGATAACGGCTTCACACAGCCAACCCTGGCTGCGCTGCGCCTCGGTGCCCTCGCTCATTTGACCGCGATGAAGCCGCAGAAATTATACCAGCGGAAAAACACCTCGACCGATTTGAAGCCGGCATTCAGCAACAAATCGCGGTTCTCTTCCTCGCGATAGGGAATCAGCACGTTCTCGAGCGCCTCGCGCTTGCGCGCGATCTCGGTATCCGAATAGCCGTTCCACCGCTTGTAATTGTAGTAATAATCGATGAAAAGCCGGTTGAAGAGCGTGTCCGGCGAGGTCAGCTTTTCGATCAGAATCAAACAGCCGCGCTCATTGGTGCCCGCCGCGATCGCCTTGACGAAGCGCTCGCGATAGAGCGGCCGAATGAATTGCAGCGTCAGGAGCAGAAGCGACACCGACGCATTCTCAACCTCGACCGGCTTATTGAGGTCGGCCTCGACCATGGCGCAGGCGCGCTCGACATTGGCCTTCTTCAGCTTCTCATGCGCCTTGCCAAGCATATCGACCGAATTGTCGACACCGACAAAGCGCACGCCCGGATCGACCGTCTTGTCGAGCGCAATCAGCGTCGTGCCGGTGGCGCAGCCGAAATCATAGAGGTTGCTGCCAGGCACCGCGAAATCGGCGGCGAGCTCGGTCGTCATGCGCTGCATTTCGGTGTAGAACGGCACCGAGCGTTCGACCATGTCGTCGAACACCTGGGCGGTTTTGTCATCAAACCGAAAATCCCTTTCGCGCGCGACCTTCTCGGAAAACAAGCGATCAGGATCTGAGTCGAGCGCGAGCGGCACAACGCGTGGCGTGCCTTTAGCCGATTGATGATCAGGCATTTGGGGGCTCAATACAGGGTATGATAATCAAAATATAGCACGCCGCGTCCGATCGCACACCCGGTCAAACGCGACATTTTGACACCCGCCAGGCCAACCAAAGGCCGGATTGACATAAAACCCCAGAACCCGCACGGTTTTCAGGGTCCGGTCTACGCGCAAAGGAGCGGCGAATGGCGATGGATATGGTGACCATGAGCATCATCGATTCGGCCATGGTCGCGGTCTGCCGCGAGATGGGGCTCAACGTCCAAAAAACCGCCTATTCCACGCTGTTCAGCGAGGCGAAGGACTTCACCTGCACGCTGGCTTTGCCGACCGGCGAGTTGATCGCGGTGGCCGATTTCATCCCCTCCCATATTGGCGACGTGCCGATCCTCGTCCGCTCGATGGTCCAGGAGGTTGATCTTTCGACGCTCAATCCGGGCGACATCGTGGTGCATAACGATCCCTATCGCGGCGGCCTTCATACGCCCGAGCACACCATGTTCAAGCCGATCTTTTTCGAGCGCGAGTTAATCGGCTTCGCGGTCGCGATCGGCCATTTGGTCGAGATCGGCGGCATGGTGCCCGGCGGCTTCGCCGGCGAAGCGACAGAGGTGTTCCACGAAGGCATGCGCGTGCCGCCGGTCAAGATCATCCGCGCCGGCGAAGACGTGCCCGAAGTGTGGAAATTAATGCTCGCGAACGTGCGCACGCCGCGCACCAATTATGGCGATCTGCGCGCGCTTATTTCAGGTGTCGATCTCGGCGCGCGACGCCTCGTTGATCTGGTCAATAAATACGGCCTCGCCACGTTCAAGCAAAGCGTCGCCGATCTGCTCGATTATGCCGAGGCGCGCATGCGGGCCGAGCTCACCCTTTATCCTGATGGTGTCTATCGCTTCAACGAGGTGGTCGAAGACGACGGCATCGAGGACAAACTCTTTCACATCAAGGTCGCGGTGCATGTGCAAGGCGATGAGGTGGTGGTCGATTTCACCGGCTCATCGCCGCAAGCCAAAGGCCCGATCAACGCGACACTCGGCGTGACCTGGTCGGCCGCCTATAACGCCATTCTGCATCTGACCGATGAAACCATCCCGCGCAATTCAGGTTGCTTCCGCCCGATCAAGGTGATCGCGCCAGCCGGCACGATCATGAACGTGAACTATCCGGGCTCCTGCGTCGGCGGCAATTCGGAAACTCAGCCGATCATCGTGTGCGCGATATTGGGCGCCATGGCGGCGACCGGCACGCGCCGCATTATGGCCTCCGAAGGCACCACCAATGGCTGTTTCGTGTTCGGCGGGCGCGACCCCACAACCGGCGGCGATATGTGCGCGTTCGATCTCAGCCTCCCCGGAATCGGCGCGCGCCCGTTCGCCGATGGCAATGACGCGACGACATCGATCAACGCCAATTGCTGCGTGACACCGACCGAAGTGTTCGAAACGCGCTATCCCTGGCTGGTTGAGGCGTTTGCTTTGCGCCCTGATTCGGGCGGCGCCGGGCAATTCCGCGGCGGCCTTGCGCCGAGCAAGACGATGCGCTGCCTCGACGACCTGATGGTCAGCCAAATGACCAACAAACATAAGGTCCCCGCCTGGGGCCTTGAGCGGGGCTTGAGCGGCGCGCTCGGCTCGACTCTTTATCGCGCCGCCAATGACCCGCGCTGGCAAACCATGTGCCAGGCCTTCGGCAAAGTGAGCCCGAGCAAATATTCGAACGTTTCGATCCGCCCGGGCGATCGCTTGTGTATTTCATCGCCCGGTGGCGGCGGTTATGGCGACCCCAAGCGGCGCGATCCGGCATCGGTCGCCGAGGATGTGCGGGAAGGTTATATTTCGCCCGAGGCCGCCGCGCGGCTCTATGGCTTCGACGATTCTTGGCTCAGTCGCTACGCGGCGGATTAGCGCGACCGGGTTCCCCGCAGGAGGTGCGCCGCGCGAGCGGATCGGTGTCGAACCGAATCGCCGCCTATACCGAGGAGTCGATCGCCCGCCGTTTCAGTCGCTCGAATTCTTCCTCGGTGATCGCGCCGCTTTTGCGCAAGCCGTCGAGCCGTTCAAGCTCGGCGATCACGTCACCGCTATCTTGTGAGGTGACGTTGATTTCTATGGTGTGAGCCCGTGCTGACCCGCCCGCCTCATTGCGAGACGAGTCAGGATGCGTTTCATGGGAGACCGGCCCGAAGAGT